>VBJV01000036.1:0-758 GCA_005879785.1 Chloroflexota bacterium | reverse complement strand
TCGGTGATCAACCCGTTGTCGATGGAGATCGTGAGGGCCGCGATGACCTCGCCGTCCTGCAAAGCGAGGGCGCCGGGCCCGGCATTGACCGGCTTCGACACGAGTGTCACGTTGAACGTCTTCAGCCACCAGAGCAGGCGCGCGGCGACTCGCTGACGCCCGATCACCTTGTCGCGCGGTGCGGCGACCACGCCACCGGAATCGGTCCAGCCCGCCGCCTCGGGGTCGAGCACCGCGAGCAGCGCATCGAGGTCGCCCGACGACGCGGCTGCGATGAACCGGTCGGCGACGCGCTGCGACTCAACCGCATCCACGGTGCCGCGCAGGCTGGCGCCCTCGTTCTGCACGTGGCGCCGCGCCCGGCTGGCCAGCTGCCGGCACGCCACCGGTGTGCGCTTCATGATGCGC
This sequence comes from Chloroflexota bacterium, assembly GCA_005879785.1. GTDB lineage: Bacteria > Chloroflexota > Dormibacteria > Aeolococcales > Aeolococcaceae > CF-165. The sequence continues at coordinate 350 of VBJV01000036.1, read as the reverse complement.
GCGATGTCGTCGAACGAGTACTGGAAGACGTCGTGCAGGATGAACGCGACGCGCTCTGCCGGCGACAACCGCTCCAGCACCATGAGCAACGCCATCCGCACGGTGTCGTCGAGCGTGACGCGCTCGTCGGGGGCGAGCTCGTCAGCCGCGATCACCGGCTCGGGGAACCACGGACCGACGTAGGCTTCGTGGCGCACGCGCGCCGAGCGCAGCTGATCGAGGCAGAGCCGGCTGACCACCACCACCAGCCAGCCGCGCACGTCTTCGATGCTGTCGATGTCGGTGCGCAGTAGACGTGCGAACCCCTCCTGCACCGCGTCCTCGGCGTCGGTGACGCTGCCCAGCATGCG
>VBJV01000268.1 GCA_005879785.1 Chloroflexota bacterium | reverse complement strand
TCGACGAACTGGATCCTGTGGCCCTCGACGTCCTCATACCGGTCCACAACGATCCCGTGATCATCAACGTGGGCGGCGCTCTGTCTCGATACCTTGGGCATGTGCGCGTCTCCTCTCGCGGTGGGTGGTGCGTCCGACCTGAGGTTACGAGTGGCCGGCACCGACCGCATGAGGCGTTCGCCCCATCTTCGAATCAGGGAGTGGGCACCGCCGCGGGAAGCTCCTCCGGCAACAGCCCGTGCTGCATCGCGAACAGGCTCGCCGTCGCGCGGCTCGAGGCGTCGATCTTGGCGTAGATGTGCTCGATGTGGTTGCCCGCCGTCTTGGGTGAGATCACCAGCCGCCGGGCGATGTCCTTGCTGCTGAGGCCGCGTGCCACCAACCGCAGCACCTCGACCTCGCGCGGCGTGAGCCCGGCCGGCCCACCGCTTCGCCGCGGCACGCGGTGTCCGGCGACGCGCAGCACGGCGGTCGCCGCCTGCTCGTCCAGGCGGCCAGCCCGAACGTCGGCGGTGAGCGCCAGCTCGGCCGCGGCGGCCGACAGCGCGGGGCGGTGGGGCCGGGGTTCGCGCATCGCCTGGTAGGCCTCCGCGGCGCCCAGGATGCGCGCCTCGCGCGAGATCGCTCCGCCGACCAGGCCGCGCGGATAGCCGGAGCCGTCCAGCCGCTCGCGGTGCTGCACCGCGATCGCGCCCAGCGGCGCCAGCGACGGCGAGCCGCTCAGCATCCGCTCGGTGAAGTACGGGTGGGCGCGCACCCGCTCCCATTCGCCCACGCCCAGCGGCCCCTGTTTGTCCAGGATCGCATTCGAGACGCCCAGCCGGCCGAAATCGTGGACGAGCGCGGCCCGCCGCAGGGTCTGCACCTCCGGTTCGGGCAGCCCGAGCTGCGACGCGCTGGCGGCCGTCAGATCGGCGACCGCCCGTGAGTGGCCGAGCGTATAGGGCGACTTGAGGTCGACGAAGTTGGCGATCGCCTCCAGTGCGGCATCGAACTCCTGCTCGGTCAAGGTGACGGTCAACGCCGGCTCGGCACGGATCACGATCTCCCACGTGCTGGTCGAGTCAAGTCCGGTCAGGATCGCGTCCGCGCGTTCGCAGAACACCGCCACCAGCTTCGGGTCGAACTGCTTGCCGCGTCGCCGCTGCGCCATCGCCACGGCGGCGGTGACACCGCCCACCCGGTGGGCGACCTCGATGAACTCCGCGAACTGCGCCAGTCGCGAGGCCACCGGCACGCCCTCGCCCTTGATCCCCTCCGGCCAGCCCCGCCCGTCCCACTGCTCGTAGGCCCCGCCCAGCGCCTCGACCACGTCGTCCGCCAATCCGAGCTGCATGGCGAGGGCCTGCGCCAGCCGGGCGTGCTGGGCGATCATGGCCTCGGCGTCGCGCCGGCCGGCGATGGCGAACTCGAGGCCGACCCGGAAGCGGTGGATGGGCGGCCGGCCGGCGCCGATCTTGCGGATCGCCGCCACCGCGCCCCGCGCGCTGCCCAACTCGTGGTCGTACTTGGCCGCCTTCAGGTCGATGTCGTCGCCGAACCACTTCGCCTGTTCGTGCGCGTCCGAGTGGCAGGCGACGTTGATCAGCAGCGCCGTGTAATAGACGGTCGCGCGCGTCTGCTCGTCGAGCTCCAGCGGCTCCGCCAGCCGCAGCGCGATCAGACACTGGCGAAGCACGTGCTCCATCGGCTGGGCGAAGCCGAGGTCGATGCCCAGCGAGAGCGCGGCGACCAACTCCGCCAGGCGCACCCGACCGCGATCCTGATCGCCGCTCACGAAAACGAGCGTAGCGGCTGACGCCCGGGATCGCGCGGGTCGTGCCGCCTCTCGAGCCGGGCAGTGCCGGTGACGGGTGAAGGTGCCGTTGTTCGAGAACAGGCCATTCACTCCCAGGCTGGGGCTCGAGTGATAGAACCAGGAGAAGAAGGCCAGCTCCTGCGGGTGGTAGGTATGCCCGCTTGTCGCCACGGACACGTTCGTGCCCGACAAGGGGTCGCCCACCTCGAGGTTGTTCTGGCAGCCGTCCACCTGGCCGATGTTGCCCCACGGCTTGGTCGGATTGTTGGTGAACGGGTCGTCCAGCCACTCCGCGACCTCGTGCGAGAGGGGCGAGACGTCGGTCACTCCCAGGAAGCGACCGCTGGTCTCATAGTCCGCGACGCCGTACGTCTGCCTGCCGAGGGCCGTGTTCGAGACCGAGTGATAGCCGAGGATGCAGCAGTTGCTGGTTGTTGTGTCGAACGAGACGACATCGTGCAGAAGGAAGATCGGGAACGTGGTCGCCGAGACGCCCTGCCCGGCCAACGACGGCAGCAGCGTCGAGGTCACGAAGTTGTCCCACCAGTTGACCTCGAACGCGCCCGTCCTCTCGCCGCATCGCGTCTTGGTGCCGAACTCGGCCGCGGCGGCGGACGGCACGTGCACCGTCTGCACGGGCAACGTGGAGACGTTCAGCCTGACGTGATAGCCGGGGTTGATGCCGCTCGGCGAGGTCTGGCTGAAGAACTCGGCGCGCCGGAAGATGTCCGAGTACTGGCCGGTTCCCAGAGCCGTTCCGCCCAGGCTGTAGGCCCTGTTGACGACGACCGGTGACTGCACGGTTCGGGTCACCGGGGACGTCGATGGGTCACACGAGGTGGCGACGGTCGGATCGAACGTGTGCCCGTTTGGGAGCACGATCTTGACCGGGATCAGGAACGTCTTGATCGTGGTCGAGGGCGTTGCCAGAGCGACAAA
>VBJV01000035.1 GCA_005879785.1 Chloroflexota bacterium | reverse complement strand
CGGCACCGTCGATCCCGACGCCCTCATGACCAACGCCGCTGGGCACCCTGGTGATGTGCTGCTGCTCAGCAAGCCGCTCGGCACCGGTGTCGTTGCCAACGCTCTGAAGCGCGGCGAGGTCGACGCAGCCGCGCTTGGCGCAGCCACCGAGTCGATGCGCCGGCTCAACGACCAGGCCTCCGCGGCGGCGATCCGCGCCGGCGTGCGCTGCGCAACCGACGTCACCGGTTTCGGCCTCCTCGGACACCTGCACTCACTGGCCGTCGCCAGCCGCTGCGCGGCAGAGATCGACGCCCCGGCGTTGCCCCTGCTGCCCGGCGTGCTGGAGCTGATCGGTCGTGAGCTGGTACCGGGAGGGACCAGGCGCAACCTGCGCTTCGCCGCGGACTGGACGGACTGGCAGCCCGGTGTACGCAATGACCTCCGCATCGTCGCCGCCGACGCCCAGACCTCGGGCGGGTTGCTGCTTGCCGCGCCCGCCGAGGCCGCTGCCCAGCTCGTCGCTGAGGCATCGACCCCTCTGACGGTCATCGGGCGGCTCAAGGCATAGCCTTGGCGCTCGCGATCATCTCAACGTTTTGGGCCTTCGGGCCAAAGGAGGGAGCGCATGCGCCAATTGCAGATGGACGAGCCCGCGCTGCGCGCGCTGTTGCAATCAGTGGCGACACCGCATGCGCATCACGCGCACGCCGCGCGCAGGATGAGCAGACGCGGCTTCCTCGGCGGCGCCGCGGGCGCGGCCGGAGCGCTGGCCGGGGCAGGTCTGCTGAGCCCGATCGGCGGCCTGGCCAAGCAGCCGTTCAACGCGGCGCCCCGCCCCACCGATGTCATCAATAACATCGGCGGCGTCGACTTTCACCTGACCTTCTTCGGACCCGGCCTCGACCCCAGTTCCATCGCCGACTTCAACGGCTTCGTCGGCGTCGCCGACGTGCAGGGCACCGGCACCGGGACCAATCCCGACGGCAGCACGGAGACGCTGCTGTACGACACCGACATGCGCTTCATGAAGGGCGTGTACGTGGGCCAGGACGGCGCCGTCCACAAGGGCGCTTTCGGCTTTGTCTGACTGGACCTGTACAGAGGTCAGTATGACTTCACGAACTTCTCGACCCAGGTTCACGATTTCGACCCCGGAATCAACCCGTATCCCGAAGGGTTGTTCTGGACGCTCCCGCTGAACCCGCCTGACGGCATCTCCATCGAGTTCGGCGCCGGCAAGGCGAACATGACCGGCAGCAACCTGGCCATGGAGGATTACTTCACCATCCCCAACGCGCTCTTCCGCTTCCTCGATCCCGTCGAAGTCGACGCATCCGCGTCGTTCGACATCACGTGGAGCGGTCCGGTCACCGACCGGTCGAGCATCGACGATGCCACCCAGCGGTTCTCGGGTGACTTCCTGCTGAATCAGGCGACCATGACGTGGTCGGCATCATCGAATGCGTTGGGCTTCAACTTCGTGTCGAACCCGTCAGGAACGACGAGCGTGTTCGCCCAGCTGGGTCACATGCAGAACGGGGTGTTCTTCGGAGGCTGAGGCTGCCGCGCCGTTGGCGCCGAGTGTCGTGTCAAGGACCTCCAGCAGCTCCTTGACACGCACCGGCTTGGTGAGCACGCGCCACGCGAGCCTGGTCGCCACCATGCGGCTGTGGCGGCGTATCGCGTCGGCGGTGAGCATGACCACCGGGATGCGGGCCGTCGCGGCGTCCTCCTTGAGCATGCGCAGCACGTCGGTGCCCTGCATGTCGGGCAGGTGCAGATCGAGGATGACCAGGTCCGGCGCCTGGGCGCGGGCAACCTCGAGGCCGCGGCGCCCCTCGGCGGCGGTCAGCACGCGCACCCCCGGCCGCTGACGCATCGCGTCCTCGAGGAACCCGAGCGTCGCACGATCGTCCTCGACCACGAGCACCGTGCGGACCTCGCCGCCATGCCCGTTCAGCGCCGCGTGCTCAGCGACCCCGGCGGCCGCACGAACTGCATCCTCCGCAGGAAGATCGAGCCAGAAGGTGCTTCCCTCGCCGACCTCACTGCGCACCCCGACGGTCCCGCCCATCGCCTCCACCAGCCGCTTGCACAGCGACAGCCCCAGACCCGTGCCCTCCACGCTGGTGCGCTCGGCGCCGAGCCGCTCGAACGGCTGCCACAGCGCTTCCAGGTGCTGCGCATCGATGCCGGGGCCAGAGTCCTTGATGGCAAGGCGGACCATGTTGCCGGGCTCGGCCTGCGTCGAGATGAGCACCTGGCCGCCCTCGTGGTTGTAGTTGATCGCGTTGGACAGCAGGTTCAGCACCACCTGGTGCAGCCACTTGCGGTCGGCGGTCACGTGCTGCGGAACGGCGCTGGAAAAGTCGGTCTTGATGAAGATGCCGCGCAGCTCGGCTCGAGGCCCGAGGATGGCGATGCATTCGTCGGTCGCCAGGGACAGGTCGACACGCTCCAGCGAGTCGGATCTGTGCCCGGCGGCGGTGCGCGAGATGTCGAGCACGTCGTTGACCATGTCGAGCAGGTGTGTCGACGCGGCGAGAATCGCCTCGACCTTGCGGCGCTGCGGCGGCGCCAGCTCGAGCTCGAGCAGCTCCGCGTACCCCATGATCGCCGTCAGCGGCGTGCGCAGCTCGTGGCTCATCCGCGAGAGGTGCTCGCTCTTGGCCTGGCTTGCCGCCTCCGCGGCCAGGCGGTGGCGCAGGCTCTGGCTCGTGATGGCCCCGGTGAAGGTGGCCACCATGAGCACGATCATCGAGCGATACAGGATGCTGCTGGTGACGATCGGGAAGTCGAAGTAGAACGCGCGCTCCCAGTACAGGACTGCATAGGCGGCGATGAATCCGGCGATGAAGACGATGCTGCCGCGCCACTGGTACAGGACGGCCGCCTCGATAGCCACCAGGGTGTAGATCGCATACGTCGTGCTGTATATGTCGTTCGCGTTCAGCAGGGTCCAGGCCGTGCAGACGAGGAAATCGCCGATCAGCGCGAGCGGGATCAGGCGTTCGGCGAAGCCGGCGGGCAGCCGCCGGACCAGCCCGGCGAGGACGTTGTACGCGGCCATGACCGCGGTGACGGCGAGCACGATCCAGGGCCCCCCGATCGGTCGCGGATCGGTGGAGAGAAACGCCTGGACGATACCGAGACCGACGCCGGCCCACCGTACGTACGAAACGAGAACGGCGGTGGCCGCGCGATCACTCTGCGAAACGTTCATTCCACGTGGGTGAGCATAGCTCCGCCCGGTGACGGCCGTTTGAGGCCAGCCGGTTGGGTGGGTTCAGTCCCCGGCAGCCGGCGCGGCCGCTGTCATGAACTCCGTGACCACGCTGGCGAGCTCGCGTCCGCGGTCTTCCTGGAGGAAGTGGCCGGCCCCGGCGATGGTGGTGTGCGCCTGCCCCTGGCAGCCCGGGATGGCGTCACGGAACCGGCCGTCGGCGCCGCGCGTGATGGGGTCGGCGTCACTGAAGGCGCAGAGGAATGGCTTGCGCCACTGGCGAAGCTTCGCCCACGCGGCCCGGTTGGCCGGTGCTGCGGGATCGTCGGGCGTGGTCGGCACCAGCAGCGGCATCTGGCGCGGCCCGGCCTTGAACGACTCGTCAGGAAACGGCGCGTCGTACGCGGCCACCACCGCATCGTCGAGCGTCGTGGCGCAGCCGCCGTCCACGATGTTGCCGACCGCGAAGGGGTCGGCGGCCTGAGAGAAGCGCCGCCAGGCCAGGAAGGCCGAGGAGATGTGCTCGTCGCCCGTGGGCAGCCCGGTGTTGGCGGCAACCACTCGGGCGAAACGCTCGTCGACGTCGGTCGCCACGCGCAGCCCGATCAGTCCACCCCAGTCCTGGCACACCAGCGTGATGTCCTTCAGATCGAGTGCGACGACCAGCCGCGTCACCCATTCCACGTGGCGCGCGTAGGTGTGCGCTTCGCGGCTCGCCGGCTTGTCGGAGCGTCCGAAGCCGATCAGGTCCGGCGCCACCACGCGATGGCCTGCGTGCTGCAGCGTGGGAATCATGTGCCGGTAGAGGAACGACCAGGACGGCTCACCGTGCAGCAGCAGAATCGGGTCCGCATCGCGCGGCCCTTCGTCGACGTAATGCATGCGCACACCCACGTCGGCGTAATGGGGCTCGAACGGGTAGTCGGGCAGCCGGCTGAATCGATCGTCCGGCGTGCGCAGCACCTCCACGGTCGACACGTTACCGGGCGGCGGCGCGCGTCCGGACCGATTGTTCGCGTGTCCTGCGCATTCCGTTAGGCTCGCGCGGTGAGCAAGCCCGCCGTTCTGGTCACCGGGGCCTCCACGGGCATCGGCCGTGCCTGCGCTCTCGAGCTCGACCGCGCCGGCTATCGCGTCTTCGCCGGGGTTCGCCGGCAGGAGGACGGTCGCGCCCTCGCCGAGGCAGCGAGCTCCCGGCTCGTCGACGTCATGCTCGACGTCACCGACGGGGCCAGCATCGACGCGGCGGCCGAGCTCATCGCCGCCCAGCTCGGCGACGCCCGGTTCCTGGGCGTGGTCAACAACGCCGGCATCGCCGTGGGTGGCCCGGCCGAGTTCATCGCGCTGGACGGATGGCGCCGCCAGCTCGAGGTGAACGTCATCGGACAGGTGGCCGTCGTCCAGCGTTTCCTGGCGATGATCCGCGCGCACGGCGGCCGCATCGTCAACATCAGCTCGGTCGGCGGACGCGTGTCACAGCCGTTCGTTGCGCCGTACGTGGCTTCGAAGCACGCCGTCGAGGCGATCAGTGACGCGCTGCGCATGGAGCTGCGCCCGTGGGGCATCGAGGTGTGCCTGATCGAGCCGGGCTCGGTGGCCACGCCCCTGTGGGAGAAGAGCACGCGAGCGGCGGTCGAAGCGCTGTCCGGCTCGGCGCCGCAGCAGGTCTTCGAACTGTACGGCCGGGCCGTCGAAGCCATCACCAAGGTCGTGCGCCGCCAGGAAGAGATGGGGGTGCCGCCCGAGCGCGTGGCCCTGGCGGTGCTGCATGCGCTCACGGCCAGGCGCCCGAAGACGCGCTACGTGGTGGGTCGCGACGCGCAGATGCTGCTCCTGCTGCGCCGCATCCTGCCGGATCGCTGGCGCGACGAGCTGATACTGCGATACGCGGGCCTGCCCCGCGACGCGGCCGCAGTCACGGGTGCAAACGGCACCGCTGCCACCGACGTGACGGCGCGGGCCACGAGCAACGGCCGGCGTTCGCGGCTCACCTCAACTGCAGGAAACCGCTGACCGCAAGTTGACCGCGCGCGTCCTGCTGATCAGCACGCCGCGCTCCGGCAGCACCTGGGCCATGCGCATGCTGGCGTGCGCGCCCGGGGGCGTGTACGTCCACGAGCCCGACAACGTGGACACGGAAGGCACGGTTCGGGACAGCTCGACGCGCCTCGGCTTTGGGCCCTACCCGGTGCTCGAACCGGGCTCATCGGCGCCCCAGTACGCGGCGCTCTGGGACCTCGCCTTCCAGGGCCGGCGGGCGCTGCGGCTGCGGCGTGGCGTGGGCCGGCGCGTGAGCCGACTGGCCTTCCGGCTGCCGCACCGGGTGCGCGACCCGCTGCTGTGGGCTGCGACGCGCGCACTGCGCAGGGTCGGGCCGTCCGCGGACCTCGTCGTGGTCTCGTCGGTGATGGCCCATTTCGCCGCTGAGTGGATCGAGGACCGCTTTCGACCTCGCGTCGTGGTGCTGCAGCGCAACCCATTGAACGTGGCCTCGAGCTGGCTGCGGCTGGAGGTGACTGCATACGACGTCCATGTGCGGCCCGCGATCGTGCGAGACACGCTCGCCCCGCTCGGCATCGCAGCGCCGCCACAGAGCCTCTCGCGGGTCGGCCTGATCGGCTGGTGGATCGGCGCCCTGGCCGAGCAGCTCCGCCACCTCGTCGACCGCCACCCCGACTGGCTGCTGCTCACCCACGACATGCTGTGCGTGGACGCGCAAGCCGGATTTCGCCGCGCATACGGGCAGCTCGGACTCGCCTGGACCGCGGCCGGCGACCGTTACCTCAGCGAAAGCGGGTACGTGGAGTCGATCGCTGCCGGCGGAAGCCGGGAGTTCATCGCTCCCCTGGCAGGCGGTGAAGCAGACGCGGTCGCCGTGCGGCAGCGCCAGGTGCGGGCCTGGGAAGAGCGCCTCACCGAGGAGGAGGTGGCTGAGCTGCGCGAGGTGCTGGCTGGCTTTCCCAATCAGGGCTGGGTGCGGGCTCCGCAAGCGGACGCGACGTAGCGTCGCCGTCGGCGGCGGCGACGGCACCCGGCTGCCCCACCAGCGAGATGCGGTCGTCATCGACCGCGAGCTCCGTGATCGAGCCGAGTCCAACGGGGATGCGCCACCGCTCGCCGGGCAGGTTCATGTCGGTGAACAGGACGAGGCGGATCATCACGGCGTGCGAGACGGCGACCACCGCCTCACCGCGGTGACGACTGCCGATGAGCCGCAGCGCTTCGAGCATCCGCTGCCGCGCCTGGACGAGCCGCTCGCCGTCGGGACACACGCACTCCAGCGGCGTCTCGCGGTAGAGGCGGAATGCCTCCGGGCTGTACATGGCGGCCTCCTCGGCCGACAGTCCCTCCCATGCCCCGTAGTCGAGGTTGATCAGCCCGTGCAGGATGCGGATGTCCGGGACGCGCGCCTCGTCGGCGATGATCTGCGCAGTGGAGATGGTCCGGCGCAGGGGGCCGGTGTACACGGCGGTGATGCCCCGGCTGGAGAGAAACCGCGCGGCGTCGACAGCGTCCTGGTAGCCCTGCGCGTCGAGCGGAATGTCCCGGCGCCCGCGGTAGCGGTTCTCCACGTTCATCGTGGTCGTGCCGTGGCGCACGAGATAGAGACGGCACGCGGTGGTGTCGCCGTCGGCGACCGGCGGTGACGTCACCTAGCTATACGTGTACTGGTCCGCGGCGGCGGCAGCCGACGTGCCGTTGGGGGTGGTCACGGTGACGTCGACTGCACCTGTGCCCGGCGGCGCATACGCGGTGATCTGCGTGTCTGAGTCGACGGTGAAGCAGGGCGAGGCCGGCTGCGCAGGGCAGCCCAGCTGCGCGACCTGCGTGGTGCCGAAGGAGACGTACGTGGTGCCCTGCACGGGGCCACCGGTCGAGAGGTGACTGCCCGAGATGACCACACGTCCGAGACCGCCCGCTGAGCCTCCCGCCGGCGAGACTGCCGTGACCGCGGGCGGCGCACGGCAGGCAATGGTTCCGGAGTCGGCTGGTGCTGCAGCCGAGATCTTCGTGAAGGCGAACGACAGGGCAGCCGGCGTCAGCGTCAGTGAGAGCGCACCCGCAGCCGCGGCGCCTGAGACTGCCTTGACCACGCGGGGGTCATCATTGTGGATCTTCTGCACCTCGTGCCCGCCGGTGCCGACGATGATCTCAGTGATGCCGGTGGCGTCCGGAGTCCCGCTGGCGTCCAATGGTTCCCAGCGCTGGTACGAGTGATCGTGGCCGTTGAGCACGAGCGTGGCGTTGGCGGCGACGAGCTGGTTCCAGAGGCCTTGCACCTGGCTACTGCCACCGGCTGGACCTTCATCGAAGAGCGGCTGGTGCCAGTACGCGACGATGCACTGATCCGCGTGCTGCGTCAGGTCGTTCTGCAGCCAGGTCATCTGGTCATCGTGCTGCGGAAAGTTCTTGAACGGGTTGCCGTCGAGAGAGATGAAATGCCAGCCCTGCGTATCGAAGCTGTAGTAGAGCGGTCCGTTTTGTACCCCGTTCAATCCCCAATACCGCGCGTAACCGTCTCCATTGGGCGTCTCGACCTCGTGGTTGCCGACGGTCGGATCGGTGATCGAATAAAGCTGTCCCCAGCTCGGCGCATACCAGTTGAAGAACTCCGTATACGTGCCCCGCTCGTACACGTCGGCCAGGTAGAGAAACAGATTGGGGTTCCAGCTCTGGATCAGGCTGACGACGCGGTCGGCGGCGGCGGAGCCTGCCGCACCATCACCGACGGCGGCGACGATGAACGGCGCTCCCTGCTGCGGTGTGCGGCCGGCCGTGGGCGTGAACGTGTTCGTGTTGGTGGGAGGCGTGGTGA
>VBJV01000267.1:1310-3158 GCA_005879785.1 Chloroflexota bacterium | reverse complement strand
ATGATCGCATCATCGCTGTTTCCGAGTTCATTCGGCGCGTCTTGACCGAATGCGGAGCGGCCCCGGATCGCATCTCTGTGGTAAAGAACGGGATGGATCCCGCGCCATGGCAGCAGCTCGGCAAAAACCGAATCCGCGACGAGCTTTGTGTGCCTGGCGATGCATTCTTGGTTGCCGCTGCCGGACGGCTCGCCTCGGAAAAGGGCTTCGATATTCTCGTTCGAGCGATCGGCCTGACACGTCAGAGCGGTGTGCCCGTTCATTGCGCGATCGCCGGCAGTGGAGACGAAATGGAAAAGCTGAAGGAATTGAGCACTCAGCTCGGTCTAACTGATGTGGTCCATCTCATTGGCTTTCGGAACGACGTGCCTGCGCTGTTCGCAGCGGCCGATGCGGTTGTGGTCCCTTCCACTGCCGAATCATTCGGGTACGTGCCGGTCGAGGCAATGGCGAGTGGTCGCGCCGTGATCGGCAGCCGAGTTGGTGGGATCCCGGAGGTGATCACGCCGGACGTCGGTTGTCTCATTCAACCCGGGGACGCTGAAGGGATCGCCGCTGCGATCGAGGATCTGGCTCTCCACCCCGACAAAAAGAACGCGATGGGCCGGTCGGGCCCAGGTCGTGCAGCGCAATTCAGCCTGGGTGCGATGGTCAGCAACGTAGAAGCCGTCTTTAACGAGTTACTCGGTGCTTCGAGAAAGAGTCGGAATCGGTTGGTGCAGAACGAAGGACCGGGTTAGGAGTTGGTCGTAGGCCGAGCGGATCAGCCGGCCTACCACGCTCCAGCTGTAGGTTTCAGTCGCCGTGCGCCGTGCGTTTCGCTCGAGGTGCGACCGGAGGCGCGCATCGCGCAGGACTTGCAGAACGGCGCTCGCCATCGCGTCTGGCGTGTCTCGGATGAGGATGTTCTCGCCATCCACCGCATCGAGGCCCTCGCAGCCGATCGAGGTAGACACGACGGCCTTCCCCATCGCCCAAGCGTCGAGAATCTTGATACGCGTTCCCCCGCCGATACGGATTGGTACGACGCAGCAGCGCGCTTGCAGGAGCGGAGGCCGGACGTCGGGTAGGTAGCCCAGCGTGGTCACGCCGGGCTCGGCATCGTAGCGGGCTCGGTCCGCTGGTGCGCAGCGACCGATCAACCGCAGAGTGGTTGAGTGGTCCGCGGCACGGACCTTCGGCCAGATCTCCTGGAGTAAGAACTCGACCGCGTCCCGGTTCGGGTAGCTGTAGGTGGGTCCCATGAAGGCAACGCGGCCGGCGACAGAGTCGGAGCCGTTCGGCTCAAAGTAGTCCGTGTCGGTGCCGTTCGGCACCACGACCGTGGCTACACCGGCGGCCAGCTCTTGAAGTTTCCGAGCGTCCACGTCCGACATCATCACGTTGAGGGCAAGCCGTGGACACAGCTCGCGCTCCAACCGCTCGACGCGGTCTGCCTGGAGCAGCATATAGTGCCGCAGCCCGGCTTGGGGGAGAGATCGCGCTCGCCGCCGCAGCAGGTCGGACTCGATGTCGTGGTGGGTGCAGGCGATCGGCACCTGCGGCAACTCGGGGAGCCACCGGTGGAGATCCAGGCTATCCAGGTGGACAAGGTCCGGCATGCGCGTCCGGAGCACGCCGCGGAGCCGGGCGCCGAATGCCCGGCTGTCATACTGGTAGTAGGTATATGCGCGCCCACTGATGACGCTGCGCAAGTGGTCCCAGATCTTGCGAAGCGCAGAGTGCTGACTGGGAATCGGCGTCGGCTCGGCCACGACGACCGCTGGGCCCCCCAGCGCCCTGCAGGCTGCATCCCGGCCCACGCGATCCGGGTGGTGGTTGATGTGTGAGAACGCCACCAGATCTGTG
>VBJV01000267.1:0-1239 GCA_005879785.1 Chloroflexota bacterium | reverse complement strand
GACGTGGTCGAGCAGCCATTGGGCGCGAACCGCCTAGCTCCAGCTGGGGCGCGGTCGCTGACGGCTCCAAGTCTCGTTGCCACCGGCGATTTTTGCCAGGGCGACGGCCAACGCCACGAGCGTGTACAGCATGTCCGTGTAAGCCAGCGACAGAAAGAAGGCCCCGACGACCCACCCGACCAGCGCCGCCATGAGGCTCTGAGCGAGGCGCGACACGTCTCCGGCGGGAGGGCTCCTGGTGAGAGCGCGTCGTGCTGCGCGACGCAGCGACATGAACGCGGTTGCGATCAACCCGATGAAGAGCAGCAAGCCCGGAATCCCGAGCTCGGCGCCCACTTGAAGGAAGCTGTTGTGAGCCGCACCCCAGCGGACCCCGATGCCGCGCTCCTGGAGCCTGGCCAAAGGCGAGATTGTGCCCTCTGCCACCGGGAAGTTGCCCGCCCCGACGCCGAGCACGGGGTGACCCACCATGTAGACAAGGCCGCGTTCCCAGGTCTTCATGCGGCCCGCGTCGGACGTCGTGTTGTAGTCCTCATCGGGGTGGACAATCGAATGCATCTGGGTCCAGTACTTGTCGCTTGAGGTCGCGCCGACGACGAGGAGGACTACGACGACCCCTGCCAACCGCGCTCGCGCTGGAACCGTGGTCACGCGCAGCAGCACGAACGCGACGACGGCGAGGCAGGCGAGGAAGCCGCCCCGAGAGCCCGAGCGGATCTCTCCCACTGCCAACACGGCGAGCCCGACGAGAGCGAGTCCCCGCACCACGAGGCGGCGGTGGGTGAGCACGAAGTACAGCCCCAGCGGCATCGCGCTGGCGATCAACGTCGCAAGATCGTTCCCATCGTAGTAGTAGAGACGGTCGAGGCGCCAGCTGTCGCCGCTCAGCTGGAACCGTGACAGCACCACCGCTGTGTACACGACGGTCACGCCGAAGTAGACAAGGGTCAGCCGCTCGACATCGCGAAGGCTGCGGACGCTGCCGGCGAGCACGGCGCACATCAAGACGGCCTTGGCGAGGTCCGTCACCACGTAGAAGGCGACTCCTTGGTTCAGCGCGGCGGGGACGGAAAGGGCGGCCCAGAGCAGCAGTCCCAGCAGACAGACCGTCGTCGGTGAGCGGAGGCGATGGATTCGCCGCTGCCCGGACTGCTGCAGCAGATACAGGCCGACAGCCAGCAGCGCGGCCACGAACGCGGGCTTGAGCGGCAATAGCAGCGGGAAGAGTTGATGCACCCG
>VBJV01000034.1:14007-24204 GCA_005879785.1 Chloroflexota bacterium | reverse complement strand
GCACAGTGCACCGAGCTGTGCGGCGCCGGCCATGCGGAGATGCTGTTCACCGTCGTGGCGCTTCCCTCAAACCAGTTCCAATCGTGCGTGTTCGGTGATCCCAAGGGTGCGGTGGATCCCACCAACCCCGCGTGCAAACCTGGAGGTTCCTGATGGCGGTCATGGACGTCGCCCTGCCCAAGGCCCGCTTCGCTGCACGGTGGGACAAGTCGAAGGGCATGCTCGGCTGGTTGACCACGGTCGATCACAAGAAGATCGGCATCATGTATCTGTACACGACGTTCTTCTTCTTCCTGATCGGCGGCATCATGGCGCTGCTCATCCGCATCCAGCTGGCCGAGCCGCAGAACAAGTTCATCACTCCCGAGCAGTACAACCAGATCTTCACGATGCACGGGACGACGATGATCTTCCTGTGGATCATCCCGGTCTGGGCCGGCTTCGGCAACTACATGGTGCCGCTCATGATCGGAGCGCGCGACATGGCCTTCCCGCGCATCAACGCACTGTCCTTCTGGCTCATCCCGCTCGGCGGTATGACCATGTATGCGGGATTCCTGGTCCCCGCGGTGATGGGCGCGAACGGGACGCTCATCTGTCCGGGCGGCCCGGGCAACGCGGGCTGGACCGGGTACGTGCCCCTCACCGGCCTGCATTACAGCTGCAGCATGGGTCAGGACCTCTGGATCATCGGCCATCGGCGGCGTCAACTTCCTGGCCACGATCCACAACATGCGCGCCAAGGGCATGACGTGGGGACGGCTGCCGCTGTTCGTGTGGGCGCAGGAGATCACGGCGGCGCTCGTCGTGCTCGCCTCGCCGTTCCTGGCCGCGGGCCTGGCCATGAACCTGCTGGACCGGCAGATTGGCACCAACTTCTTCGATCCCACCCACGGGGGCAGCGCGCTGCTCTACCAGTTGGTGTTCTGGTTCTACTCGCACCCGGCCGTGTACATCATGATCCTGCCCGCCTTCGGCCTCATCAGCGAGGTGATCCCCGTCTTCAGCCGCAAGCCGATCTTCGGCTACAAGGCGATGGCGGTGTCGCTCTCGGCGATCGCGGTGCTGGGCTTCCTCGTCTTCGTGCACCACATGTTCGTCACCGGGCTGCCGCTGGTGGTGCAGACGTTCTTCGCGTTCACCACGCTGATCATCGGCGTGCCCACAGGCGTCAAGATCTTCAACTGGCTCGCCACCATGTGGGGCGGCAGCATCCGCTACGACGTGCCGATGCTCTTCGCCGCGGGCTTCTTGCTCATGTTCCTCATCGGCGGCATCGACGGCGTCTATTCGGGCAGCCTTGCCGTCGACCGAACCATCCACGGGACGTACTGGATCGTCGGACACATCCATTACGTGCTCTTCGGCGGCAGCGTGCTGGGCGTCTTCTCGGCGATCTACTACTGGTTCCCTAAGATCACCGGCCGTTTTCTCAGCGAGGGCCTGGGCAAGCTCCACTTCTGGCTCATGATCATCGGCCTGAACATGGCCTTCCTGCCCATGCACGTGGTGGGTTTGCTGGGCATGCCGCGTCGCATCTCGACCTACCAGGAAAACCGCGGCTGGGGGGACTGGAATTCCCTGATCACCTTCGGCGCCTTCCTCATCGCCATCAGCGTTGCGGTGTTCCTCATCAACTTCGTGATCAGCCTGCGCGCGCCCAGGACCGCGCCGGACGACCCGTGGGAGGGCAACTCGCTGGAGTGGGCGACGTCGTCGCCACCGCCCGCCTGGAACTTCGACGAGGTGCCCGAGGTTCACAGCGGCCGGCCGGTGCGCGACCTGCGCGTCGCGTCGCGCAAGGCTGCGACAGCCGGGGCATCGGCGGCGTCAAGCGTCTCGCGGTGAGCACCGCGGTGGTGACGTACCTGCTCATCGTCATGGGCGGCATCGTGCGGGTCACAGGCAGCGGCCTCGGCTGCGGCGTCCACAACGACTGGCCGCTGTGCAACGGCGCGCTGCTTCCCTCAGCCCAGCCCACCGCGATCATCGAGTTCTCGCATCGCTGGATCGCGGCGCTGGTGACGCTCCTCGTGGTGGTGCTGGCGACATCCGCGTGGCTGACGCAGCGCCGGCACCGCCGGCTGGTGGTCGCCTCCACAGTCGCTGCGGTGCTCTTCGTGGTGCAGATCGTGCTGGGAGCGCTCACCGTGAAGTACCGGCTGCCCGGAGGCGTGGTGATGATCCACCTCGCCAACGCGCTGCTGTTGCTCGGTGTCCTCGTCTACGTCGCGCGTTTCAGTACCGCCACGGGAACGAGGAGCGCGCAGCCCGGACTGCAGCGCCGGCTGCAGCAGCTGACGCTCGCCGCCGCCGGCGCCACGTACGTGCTCGCTCTGAGCGGCGCGCTGGTCGTCGAACGGGGCGCAGGGGCAGCATGCGCCGCCTGGCCGCTGTGCGGTGACGGTCTGCAGGTCCCTGCCGGCGGTCTCGCTGCCGTCAACGTGGTTCACCGCGTGGTCGCGGGCATCGTCGTGGTGCTCGTCGCCGTGGTCATGGTCTCCGTGCTGCGCCGCGCGGCCGGCGCTTCGCGCTTCCGGGTTGCCGCGCTGCCGGTCATCGCTGTGCTGGCGCTCCAGGTCGCGGCAGGAGCGCTGGCGGTCGAGCTGGAGCTGCCCGCTGCAATGCGCGCGCTGCACATCGCACTCGCCTCCGGGCTGTGGGCCCTTGTGCTGCTGGTGGCCATCGCCGCGCGGGCTGCCGTGTCGCACCCGGCAGCGGCAGCCGCTGGATCCTCGCCGCGCGAGGCGTTGCGCACGCCGATCGGAGCGGCCTCGCTGTGAGCATCGCCGTCCGCGCCCAGGCTGTGGCGCCGCGGCGCGTGGCTGACGTCGCGCGCGACTACATCGCGCTCACCAAGCCGCGCGTGATCGTGCTCCTCGAGGTCACTGCCGTCGCCGCCATGGTCATGGCGGCTCGGCGCCTGCCGGACTGGCGACTGCTCCTGGCCACGGTGCTCGGGGGCTGGATGGCTGCCGCCGGAGCCAATGCGATCAACTGCTGGTTCGACTGCGACATCGATTCGACCATGGGGCGCACGCGCAACCGGCCGCTCCCCGCGGGACGCATCGCTCCGCGCAACGCGCTGGTGTTCGGTGTGGCGCTGGGGGGCGCCTCGTTCGTCCTGCTCGCCGGTGCGGTCAACCTGCTCGCTGCCACGCTGGCGATGACGGCGCTCCTCTTCTACGTGTGCGTCTACACGATGTGGCTGAAGCGGTCCTCGATGCAGAACATCGTGATCGGTGGCGCCGCCGGAGCCATCCCCCCGCTGGTGGGCTGGGCGGCCGTGCAGGGGCGGCTGGACGTCACCGCCCTGTTCCTGTTCGCCATCGTCTTCTACTGGACGCCACCCCACTTCTGGGCGCTCGCGCTGCTGCTTCGCAACGATTACACCCGCGCCCGTGTGCCCATGCTGCCGGTCGTGGCCGGCGACCGGTCGACTCGTTATCAGATCGTGCTGTACACGCTCGTGCTCTGCGTGGTGACCGTGCTGCCGGCGCTGACGCGCTCCTTCGGGGCGGTGTATCTCGCCGGGGCGGGCGTGCTCGACACGCTGCTGCTCATCAGCGCCGTCCGGGTCGCACGCGAGCCCGCGGCGCGGTCGGCGCGCCGCCTCTTCTACGATTCCATGATCTATCTGGCGATGCTCTTCGTGGTGATGGCCGTCGACCGTGTGGTGACGGGCGGATAGTAAGGAGAAGAGGTACGAGCCATGGATCGCAAGCTGGCCCGCAGGAACATGCGTTTCGGCATCTCACTCTTCATCCTGCTGCTGGCGCTCATCGGCGCCGCGTTCGTGTGGGGCGTGATCTACCTCGGAGTTGTGAAGTGAGGATGCAGCGATGAGCGACGGCGACGAAACCCCCGGCGCCGCGGACGCCGAGGCGGGGGAGGACGGCGGGCACGAGGGGCATGCGATCCACCTGCCGTCGAACACCTGGACGACGATCAGCACCGCGCTGGCACTCGCGCTGGTATTCGTCGGCCTGCTGGGCGACATACGCAACGCCATCGGACCGACGATGTGGGTGATCGGTCTGGTGCTGCTGATCGCATCGCTCGCGACCTGGGCGCGGGGCGCGCGCACCGAGTACCTGTCGCTGCCGGAGGATCAGCAACACTGACCGGGCGGCTGGGCCTCCTCGACTGGTCCTGGGAACCGAGCGTCCTGCTCGGCCTGGTGGCGCTAGCGGGCGCGTACGTCATCGCTCTCCGTCGCGGCGTGCTGGCCGCCGGCGACGACGTCACGCCGTGGTTCAGGTCCGCGCGTCTGCGGCCGCTGTGCTTCGGCGCCGGGATGATCGTCGCGTTCCTCGCCCTGCAGTCGCCGATCGATCGCGGCGGCGATGAGTTTCTCTTCTCACTGCACATGACACAGCACCTGCTGTTGATGATGGTGGCTCCGCCGCTGGTGCTGCTCGGTATCTGCGGCGCCCGGCCCCTGGCGCGGGTTCGTTATCGAGCTGCCCGGCGGGCGTGGTGGGCGGCAACCCGGCCGTGGCCGGCGCTGGTCATCTTCAACGCGGTGATGCTCGTGTGGCACGTCCCGTCGCTGTACGACAGCACGCTGACCGTCGAGCCCGTGCACATCCTCGAGCACATCAGCTTCATCGCCGTCGGCGTCATCTTCTGGTGGCCGGTCGTCGATCCGATTCGTGACAGCCGTACCGTGACCGTCACGCCGCTGACCAAGATAGCCATCCTGGTGGTGTCGGGAATCCCGACCACCGTGCTCGGGTTGATCTTCGCGCTCGCGCCGAACCCGTTCTACGACTTCTACGTTCGCGCGCCGCGCCTGTGGGGGCTGTCGCCACTCGGCGACCAGCAGGTCGGCGGCGTGATCATGCTCGGGGCCAGCAACATCATCTTCTTCGTCGCCATCGCGATCATCTTCATGCGCATGCTCTCGGACCCGGCGCGCGACGAGGAGGAGGCGGCGCAACGGCTGGCGGGAGCGGTGCGATGAGCACCCCGAAACCGCCGACGCGGGCCCATCGCATAGCATCTGCGGCCATGAAGGATCGGGTGCTTCACCGATGGGCGACCCTAGGCATCGGCGTCTGCCTGGCGGTGGGCGCGGTCGCGTGCGGCAACGGTCCGCCGCACGGATCGCAGAAGCCGGGCGGCTCGCCGATCGGAACCGTGGTGCGCGACATGCCGGCCGACGCCACGGTCAAGGCCACCGATTCCCTCCTGTTCTCGCCAACCTCCATCACCGTGAAGGTGGGCGGCGTCCTCGAGTTCGACAACTCGGGGTCGGTCTTCCACAACGTGACCTTCACCGATCACTCGGATCTGGACGACTCGAACTTTCCCGGCGGCGCCAAGTGGCAGATCAAGTTCACCAGGGCCGGAAGCTATCCCTTCGTGTGCACGATTCACGCCACCACCATGAAGGGCACCGTCTCCGTCTCGTAAGGCGCTGACCGGCGTTTGTCCTCTCATGGTCCGTGCGCAGCGCCTACCGTGGCCTGGTGAGACATGCGCCCTCGAGAGGGGTGCCCAGCGCGATGGGATCAGGCCGGCGGCGGGCTGAGGTGCACGTCGCCGGCAAGAACGCGCACCACCCCCGCCGGCGTGCGGACCAGGAGTGCGCCGTCGCCGTCGATGTCCTCGGCAGTGCCCCGCACCACCTCGATCGGCCCGCGCACCTCGACCGGCTCGCCGAGCCCGACAGCGTGACGGCGCCAGTCGTCGCGGAGGCCCGCAATGCCTGCCGCTTCGAGCGTGGCCAGCCGCGGCCGCAACGCGCTGAGCCATGCCTCGAGCAGGGTGTCGCGGTCGGGCGGGGCTGCCGCGAGGCGGTGCAGGCTCGCGCCGGCGACGGCGGCTGGGAATTCGGCGACGGTCAGGTTCAGCCCCAGCCCGAGGACCACCGCCACGCGGCCAGATTGGGCCGCCGCAGGCTCCACCTCGGCCAGCAGGCCGGCCAGCTTGCCACCACCCGCGACGACGTCGTTGGGCCACCTCAGGCGCGCCGCCACGGCGAACGCGGCCTCCAGCGCATCCACCACGGCGAGGCCCGCCGCAATCGGCACCCCGGGCGCGGCCTGCTCGCTGGGACGCAGCAGCACCGATGCCAGCAGGGCGGCGCCCGCCGGCGCCACCCAGCTGCGGCCCTGGCGGCCGCGCCCGCTCGTCTGCTCGTCGGCCACGCAGCAGTAGCCCTCTGCGGCGCCGCTGCGGGCCGCGGCGCGGACCACATCCTGGGTGCTGCCCACCCGGGCCAGCCGCACGATCTCGGTCATGCTCCGATCGCCACGTTCAATTCGGTCAATCCGATCCTTGACCGATTGCCACGTTGGTCATAGCATTTGTCAGAACAGGGGTTGCAAGCCATCAGGGGGTGAGGTTTCAGCATGTTGCAAGAGACCTGCTGGGAGATCGATCAGCTCGAGGCCCATTGGGTTGCCGAGCGTGAAGCGCGCACGGCTCGGCGCCGCAAGATCCAGTACATCGACGAGCTCCTGGAGGAGCTCGAGAAGCTCAACCTGGCCGAGGAGGACGCCGTACCCGTCGAGCTGATGGGACGGGTCTCGACGTTGGTCTACGGCGAGGGCCACTCGGTCGCCGAGCGTCCGCAGGCGGAGATCGTGATCGCGGAATGGATGGACGCCCTGTACGACCTGCAGGACGACTTGATGTTCGCCAGCGACGACGACGATTAACTCTTCTACGGACGCGTCGCTCCGTTCCAGCGCCGAGATAAACTCGGCGCTGTCACTACGCTAGCGCCCGTAGCTCAGTCGGATAGAGCGCCGGCCTCCGGAGCCGGGTGCGGGGGTTCGAGTCCCTCCGGGCGTACTTTCGCTGAGAGTTCCGACAGTCGGATGGGCGGGCCCACAGCGCTGGGCGGGAAAAGTTGCGTCACAACGCCAGATGTAGACGCAGGGCTTCGTCAAGGTCGTTCATGATCGCCGCCAGCACCCGCCCGAGCGGCCGGCCGATACGTTCCACCGCAATCGACCTGATCTGCTCGGCCTGAGCCTTGGACTCGCGCGAGACGCCGGTGGCGGCCCCGGGTCAGGAGCACCTGAAAGGGCAGCACCCGGCGGACGCTGGATGTCATTGGCACCACGGTGATCACGCCCCGTCCCAGCCGCGTTGCTGTCGAGTTGGCGAGTAGCAATCAGGTTAGCTCAGCTCACCGCCCTCTTCACGAGCGCGCTGATCCTTGCCTCGCCGGCGGCGCTCAACTCCGTCAGCGCAAAGGCGGTCGGCCACATGGCGCCGTCGTCGAGGCACGCCTCGTCGCTGAAGCCGAATGTCGCGTACCTCGTCTTGAACTTCTGCCGGGCTTGGAAGAAGCAAACGACCTTGCCGTCCTTGGCATACGCGGGCATCCCATACCAGAGTTTCGGCGTGAGGGCCGGCGCGCTGGCTGTGATGAGAGCGTGGAGCCGCTCGCCGATGGCGCGATCCGGTTGCGGCATCTCGGCGATCTTCGCGAGCACCTCGCGTTCCTCGTCCGCCTTGTCCGCGCGCGGGCCGCGGCGTGCGGCCGCCCTGAGCTCTTGGACGTGCTCCTTAATCGCGGCCCGTTCTTCGTCCGTGAGTCCCTTGGACGTCTTTGGGGCCGTGCTCGGGCTCCTGGCGGACTTCTGCCTGCTCTTCAATGGAGGTTCCTCCCTGCGAGTGATCTCAGCACCGGAGCCGGTCAGGCCGTCGCTGCTTGGGTGACCTTCGCCGGCTGAAGGATCCGGATGGCGTTGCCGAACGGGTCGCGGATGCCCATGTCGGTGCCGTAGAAGTGATCGGTGGGCTCCTGGGTGAAGTCGGTGACGCCGCGCGCCTTGAGGGTCTCGTACAGACCCCGGACGTCGTCTGTCTGGAAGGCAACCCAGCCCACGGCGCCCTTGGTGATCAGCTCGCGGAGCTGCGCAGTGGTGGCTTCGTCATGCGCCGGCGGGCCTGGCTTCTCCAGGTAGATCTCGATGCCGGGGTCGCCGGGGACGCGCACCGTCAGCCAGCGGATGAGGCCCTGCTCGAAGTCCTGGCCGACCTCCAGCCCGAGCTTGTTGACGTAGAAATCGAGAGCCTCGTCCTGGTCGAGGACCTTGATGGCGGTGACGTTCAGCTTGGTGATCATCGCGTGCTTTCTCCCCTGCGCGATTTGATTCGGACGACCCTCATGCTAGAGAGCCGCCTCCGCCGCGGCTTCTCCGAAACTGCTGGATCGCATGGCCACCCCCGCAGCCACCACCGGCCGCGTTGCCACCAACTGGAAGCAGTTGGGCGCCACCATCGGCCCATGCCCCGCACGGTAATGCGACGGCGTCTCGCCGACGATCTCGTGGAAGGTGCGACTGAAGGTCCCCAAGCTGGTGAACCCGACGTCGAAGCAGATGTCGCTGACGCTGCGGTCGGTCTCGCGCAGCAGGAACATCGAGCGCTCCACCCGTCGCCGCTGCAGGTAGCGGTGCGGCGTCTCCCCGAAGACGGTGCGGAAGCTGCGGATGAAGTGCGCCTCGGAGAAATGGGCGACCCCGGCCACCGCGCGGACGTCGAGCGGCTGGGCGTATGCGCGGTCCATGGCGTCACGAGCGCGCAGCAGGCGCCGGTTCAAATCCTCGGCTTCCCGGCTCACCGTGCAAACGCTACGCCATCGGGGCGCCACCCTACATCGCAATCACGTCCGGGCCAGGCTCGCGTTGAGCTGGGCCGGCAGCCGGCGCACTCCAGCTGGCGCCAGGCGTTCGGGCGGGGAATGGCATGAACGCTGAAGGAGGCCTTCGCAGACTCCTGCGCGTGCCAATAGGACCGTGCCCGACCGCCTGGTCATCTTCCGCGGCGGCACACTAGTCCCGCTGTTCGGTCGGGCGGACGAGTATCTCGTTTATCGCAACGCGGCGCGGGCGGGTGACAACGTAGGCGATCGCATCGGCGACATCTTCTGATTGGAGGCGTTCGATGTTGCCGAAACGCGCGGCGAGCGCCTCCTGGATCTCGGGCCGGTTGTGCCCGCGCAGTTCGGTGTCCACGGCGCCAGGCTCCACCACCGATACGCGCACATGGCGCTGCGACAGCTCCTGGCGAAGTGACTCACTCAGCGCCACGACGCCGAACTTCGTGGTGTTGTAGACGCCACTGCCGCTACGGGCGATGCGACCCGCCACGGAGCTGATGCTCACGAGATCAGCAACATTTCGCGGCTCTCGCTCCGCGGCTGACACAAGATGTGGCAGCGCGGCGTGCGTGCAGTAGAGCAGGCCCATCACATTGATGCGCACCATGCGCTCCCACTCATCGAGCGGCGCGTCGAGCGCCGGCCCGAGCAACATCACTCCGGCATTGTTCACAAGCATATCGAGGCGGCCGAATCGCTCTACAACGGCTGTCACTGCGCGCTGTGCGCGCTCCCGCTCGGTGAGATCAGCCTTGACGGCGAGTGCTGCAGCGCCCCCGGATTCCAGTTCGCGTGTCAGTGACTCCAGGCGGTCTCGCCTTCGCGCAACCAGGCCCAGCGAGGCGCCAAGACCAGCGAGCACCCGAGCGGTGGCCTCTCCGATGCCGCTTGACGCCCCGGTCACCAGTGCCACCGTGCCCGCCAAGTCGGCTCCGGTCGTGGTCCCCCAGGATGATGCTTGACGCCATCCGCTAGGCTCCGTTCGATGCACATGCTGAGGTGGTGTTGAGCGACACCCGCTACCTGGACTACTCGGGTCGCGACGACCGGCTGAGCGGTGGCGCTCGCCGCATTCCGGTTGACACACCCGCCGGACCGTTTGCCGTGTGGACCAAGCGTGTCGGCAACAACCCGGAGCTGAAGGTGTTGCTGCTCCACGGCGGTCCAGGGTGCACGCACGAGTACCTGGAAGCGTGCGACGGCTACCCTTCCCGCCGCGGGGATCGAGTATTACTACCGGGTCGCCGACCTGCACCTCATCGACGTGCCGACACTCGTCATCGGGGCCCGGCACGACACCATGGACCCCAAGCACATGGAGATGATGGCGGGACTCCTGCCGCGCGGGCGCTACCTCTTCTGTCCAAACGGCAGTCACCTCGCCCTCTACGACGATCAGGATGTCTACTTCACCGGCCTCAATGAGTTTCTTCGCGGCCTGCCCGCGCGCCCGTGACGCCTTCACCGCGAGCGACTTCCGCGCGAATGGCTTCGATCGGGTGCGCCAAACCGGGGCCCCGCCGGCGTGGCCGGCAGGACCCCGGTGGCGGGCGTCAGTGCGCGGGAGGCCC
>VBJV01000034.1:12732-13984 GCA_005879785.1 Chloroflexota bacterium | reverse complement strand
GGCACCCTCGGCGTCGTTCTCGACCCGCTGAACGGTGCCGCCCGGGACTGCCGCGAGTGCAGCGGCTCGCGCCTTGTCGGCCGTCGTGCCGGTGAGGAGCGTCTCGACGACGCCGTTGGCGCCGACGTGGCCGCCCTTGATCGGGTCGAACGGTGCCCGAGCCGGGGGCGCGGCCGAGTTCGAGTCTGAGCTCGAGCCGGCGCTCGGGGAGGGGCTGGCCGTCGACGTCGCCGCATTGGCGATGGCATAGCCACCGACCATTGCACCGCCGAGCAGCCCGACGGCCACGATTCCGGTCGCTGCCCGCGACCGCAGCCGGCTGGTAGGCCGCCAGGTGTCAGGTGGAGGCGGCGGGATGGCAGCGTAGTCCGGCGGAGTGAGGTCGCCGGCTGCACCTGTCTGTTGCGATTCCATTGTCTTTTCCTTTCTGTCGATTTGACTGTTCATACGTCATCTCGGGGGTTCGGCCTGTGGGGGCTCCGGCGGGGCTACATGGCATGTCTCCTGTCGAGCGATCTGTTCAACAGGATCCAGGATCGAGCTCCAGCCTTCGAGAAGCTCTTGGGAAAGCTTGGAGACCGCTGGGAATTCATCCGCCGATGCTGACGGCGACGCTGCGCCGGCGGCCACGGCGAAGAAGTCCATCATCACGCCGAGCTGGCGCTTCACCGCGGCCTGATTCCAGCCGTGTCCCTGCTCGCGATCGACGAACAGGCTGATGTTCGGACGCGTGGCGATGAGCCGCCGCAGCTGCTCGACGTGCACCACATGGTCGTTGGCCGCGACGATGACCAGGGTCGGGCCGGTCCTCTCCAGCAGGGCTCCCAGGTCACCGTGCCGGAGCCCGTCGCGCAGCCACTCGCGAGCCGCTGCGGGATCGGCACGCAGCTGGTTGGCGAAGTTCGCTTCCGCTGTCCTGGCGTCCACCTCGCCCTCGACGATCACGAATCGCTTGTAGAGATTGCTCACTGTGCGGTTGCGGCTGAGAGCCACGACGCCGCGCCACAGCGGTGGAAACGTGAGAATTCGTACCTGTTCTCGATAGCGACGCCGCACCAGGTTGGCAGCGATCAACGGTGTGTGCAGCACCATGCGATCGATGCGGTCGCCGCAGCGCCTCGCGAGCGCTGATGCCACTGATGCGCCCAGGCACAGCCCCGCGACGTCGAAGTCGACGATGCCAAGGCCGTCCAGCAGCTCGTCGAGGGAGGCAGCCAGGGCCTCAACCGTGTGTGCCGTCGCCCGCGGCGGC
>VBJV01000034.1:1734-12527 GCA_005879785.1 Chloroflexota bacterium | reverse complement strand
CGCGTAGTAGCGGTGGCGAAATTTTGACCGAAGCAGGCTGGACTGATGGTTCGTCACCTGTCTGTCCGCTGCCGTACACCGGATGGCGCATGTGCTAGATGCCCGTGAAGAGGCTGCGCTCGGGGCGGTCTCCGTCGAGCGCTCCTAGCGCCAGCACGAAGCGCTCCACGCCGAAGGCGACTTCGAAGATCTGGGCGGCCATGGTGGCGAGCGGAATGCCGGGGTGCATCTGACTCGCATGCGCAGCGCAGGCCGCCAGCTTGCGATCGAGCACCTGTGAAACGTCCACAGCGGCGGTGATCTCGTCATCTGGGATGCCGTGGATCTGAGCAATTTCGGGAGGCAGCTGGATCCCGGTCACCCTGGCCACCTCGAGCACTGTCTGTACGACGCTCTGCGGCACCGCGTGCAGGTAGACCTTGCCGGGCTGCCAGCCCTCCTTCGCGAGAACGTCGAGAGCCGCGAACGTGGCGTCATGTGCCTTGAGGTGATCGGGGTGGCCATACGTCCCGTCCGCGGTGTACGTCACAACGATGTCAAGCCGCTCTTCGCGGAGGAACCACGCCACACGTTCTGCGGCCTCCCCGAGTGAGGCCCGGTGGAACGATCGTGGATCGTCGTTGCTCGCCGAGCCCGCGATGCCGGAGTCGCGACAGTCGAGGAACTCCTGACGGCCCACGCCTAGGATGGCACAGCATTCGCGCAGCTCATCGCAGCGGATCTCGGCCATGCGCGGCCGCAGCGCGGCCGCGTCGCCGTTGTGGACCTCACCCTCTTCGCCGCGCGTCGCCGTGATGAGCACGACGCGATGCGCGTCGAGTTTGGCGCGAAGGATGATGCCGCCGGTGGTGATGCACTCGTCGTCCGGATGGGCGTGAACGAGCAGCAGGCAGCTCAAGGCAGCGCTCCCCGGCTCATGTCACACCTCGTCGCAGAGTGCCTGACGGTCGACCTCACCTGGGTGGCAGCGCCTGCACCTCGTCTGCACGGTAGCACGCCCTACCGGCCCGAACCGGTCATCGGCAGTTCGCGGTCAATGCGGAGCTGAGAACCGCTGCGCGCTGCCCATCCGCTGCCAGGCGTAGTCCTGAACGTTGGTGAGCATCTGCTTGAGGTGGTTGCGATCGTGATGGACCCACTCGTTCAGGATCTCGCCGATCGTCAGATGCCCGACCTGAGGGTGCTCGCCAGCGCGAGCCCAGTCATCCGGCTGCAGCGCGGCGACGAGCTCCACGCTGGCCGCGCGCTCGCTGCGCAATTCGCCCAGCAGCGCGCTTGTCACTGCCGCGCAATCGTTGCGCCGGCCGCCGATCTCCACCTGATCCCAACTCGTAAGCGCGGTATCGTCGTGGCTGTCGAGCAGAAAGCGTATGCGGCCTGCGAAGCCGCGTCGCTCAGCCTCGAGCACGTGGCCGAGGCACTCCCTCACGCACCACTCGCCGGCGGCCGGATGCCAGGCGGCGAGCGCATCCGGCAGCGCGTCGACCTCGGCTGAGACGATATCGGACCCGGAAAGGCCGTCCACATGTGCGCTCATCGCTCGCGAGATCTTGCCGTCAGCCCGTCTGTACGACGCCAAGCGTGTTGCCGTCGGGATCCTTGAACCACGCCGCACGAGCGCCGCCCAACTCCACGACGCCGTTGGCCGTCTTCAACTCGCCCTGGTCGTACTCCTCGAAAACGACGCCGCGTCCGCGCAGATCCGCCATCGCTGCATCGAGGTTGGACACATGGAAGGTCACGGCTGTGCTCTTGCCGGTTCCGGCGAACTCGGATTGGTACACCTCGAGGATCGTGCCGCCGCCGCATTCGAACATCGCGACACCCGGGTTGGTCGCCATGAGCTTGAGCGCGAGGGTGTCGCCGTAGAAAGCGTTGCCTCGCTCCTGATCAGAGACTGCGACTGTCGCGTGTGCCTTTGCGTCCGTCAGCGCTCCCATTGGATTCCTCCTCACCTACTGTCCGGTTTCCGTTCAATGCCGATGCATTATCCGACTGCTACGAACGCGCGGCGGTACTGGGTACCTCCACGATTGTCGCCAGCAGCTTGCCTGTGCGCACCGGCTGCCCGTCGGCTCCGGTCGGAGACGGCCACTGCGCGGCGACGATGAACAGCGTCATCCCGTCGCGTCCGCCGAGCGCGCACGCGAAACCGCCGCGGTCGAGGTCGATCGTTTGCAGCACACTGCCACCCTCGGCGACACGGGCGCAGCGCCTGTGAGGGACATCCGCATACCAGACCGCGTTGTCGGCGTCAATGCAGATCCCATCCGGTGCGGCGTCGCCGAGCTCCGCCCACACGCGACGGTTCGACAGCATGCCGTCCGGACCGATGTCGAACGCGGTGAGCCTTGCCGCGTAGGATTCGGCCACGATCAACGTCTCGTCGTCGGGCGTCACCACCATGCCGTTGGGGAACGCCAGGCCGTCCGCAACCTGCTCGACGGAACCGCTGGCATCGACCAGCGCGACGATGCCGGGAGCGAACTCGCCCCCGGGGAAATCGAAACCGATGCTGTTGACGTAGGTATGACCGCGCCGATCCACGGCGATGTCGTTCCAGGGGTGCGATGACATGGCAGCGAGGTCGGCGTGCGTGGCAAGCGACCCATCGGCATCGCGGTGCAGCAGCTTGCCTTCGCGTCCCGAGACGATGAGCATGCGCTTGTCGGGGAGCCAGTCGAAGCAGATCGGCATCGACGGGACTTGGGCCATCACCTCCCTGTTGCCGTCGAGCGAAACTGCGATGATCTCGAGCGCACCCCAGTCCGCGAACCACAGGCGGTCATCGTGCCAGCGGGGGGATTCCCCAAGCGCGATGCCGTCCGTCAGCGTGCGCAGATCAGGCACGCTGAGAACGATGACAGAGCGGTACCACCGATGACCAGGGCCTCGGCGTCGCGGGCGATCGCATCGCGGCTTGCCGCCGCAGGGTTCATCGCCGCCGACGATGAGGCGGAGTTGCTCAGCGCTCGCGCCGCGGGTGACGCCGGCCTCCTCGAGGCATTGCTGCGCCGCCGTCTCACCGGCGAGCCGCTCGCCTGGATCACACGCAGAGTCTCGTTCTGCGGCATCGACATCCGCGTCGACTCGGGCGTCTACGTGCCGCGCTCGCAGAGCGAGACCATCGCGCGTCGCGCGGCTGATCGGCTGCCCCACGCCGGCATCGCGATCGATCTCTGCACCGGCACCGGCGCTGTAGCCAGGACGTTGCTCGCCGCCCACCCCAGAGCGCGCGTCGTGGCCACCGACATCGACGCGAAGGCCGTTGCATGCGCGGTGGGGAACGGCGTTGAGGCGTACCACGGCGATCTGTTCGCGCCAGCGCCGCGAGCGCTCGAAGGCTTGGTCGACGTCGTCGTGGGAGTGGTGCCCTACGTGCCGACGCCGGCGCTGGCGACGTTGCAGCGCGACACTTTCACTTTCGAGTCGACGCTCGCCTACGACGGGGGTATGGATGGCACGGCCATCTTGCGGCGCGTGGTGCAGGACAGCCCACGTTTCCTGCGCCGCGGCGGGGCGCTGCTGCTCGAGCTCGGCGGCACGCAGGCGGAAGCGCTGGCCGGCGACATGAAGCGGCTGGGCTACGGTGGCGTGGACGTCCTCGTCGACAACGACGGCGACGTCCGCGGCATCGATGGGAGACTGAGCTGACGCCGAGCGACTCGTCAGGCGTTCCCCGATGCTGTCAGCAGGTTGCGCCGGGTATCACCGGGAGCGACAGCGACATGTTGCTGAGCGACATGCTCGACGGCAGGTTGTCGGCGCGCCATGTCGGCACGTCATCCTGAGTCAGCTCCAGGCGGAGGTGATGTCCGCACACGAGCCGCCAGGCATCGGGCCACAGCTCGAACGCCAGCTGCACGGTGTGCGAACCGGATGCCTGCTCGATGCGGTAGGCGGTGCGCGAGATCAGTGACTGGCTTGACGCGCCGACGTCCCAGAGCCGTGCGGCCAGCTCCGCGCTGCTGCCGGTCACCGTCGCGGTGACATGCACCACGGCGCCACCGACCACGGCCGATGCCGACGGCACCACGAAGGTGTACACGGCCTGGTTGGGATCGGTGTGCGCTGCGAGGTTGCAGAAGGTGCTGTTGGCGATCGGGTCGCTCTCCGCCCCTTCGGGCGTGACCGAGTTGCTGCTCGCCGTGCTCTGCGCTGCCGCGCTCGAGAATGACAGGCTCGATGTGGCGATGCTCCCGAAGCTGCTCGCGGTGAAGCTCTGGAACGGTTGTCCTGCCGTGCAGCGGGTGATGTCGAGCGTCACCGCCGGCTGCGTCGGCGTGTGATTGACCAGCACCGCCTGCAGCCACGCGTTGCTCTGGTTGTGAGCGTGCCTCCACACGTCGAGCGGGTTGCGCGCGTACGAGTGGCCCACGTCGCCGAAGAATCCCCACACCGGATACGACGAGTTGGCAGCCTTTAGACGGTTGATCTCCGTCAGCGCCTGCAGCGAGGGGAAGAGCGGGTCGGTGGTGCCCTGAATCGCATAGATGGGCTTGAGGTTGCTGGTCGGGATGGGGATCCGGTATGGCGACCGCAACTGCCCGCCGACCTCGGAGACGATCGTCGGGAAGTCAGGGTTGCTGCTGTACGGCTCGCCGGCGTTGATGTCCGCGAACCACTTGTTGATGTCCGGATCGACACCCGCTGCCGCGTACTGCGCACCCGACTGGCCCAGCGCGTACAGGCCGGCCACGTACGTCTGCTTGTCCACGCCGATCGGCGTGAGGTGTGCGCCGTTGGCCGGCGCGCCGTTGAACCCGTCCGACGAGCGCCCGTTGGAGACGAGCGAATCGACGAGGTCGGTCCACGTGAACATGGGAATCGCTCCGGCCAGGTGCAGGGCCGTGCCGTGCGGTGACGTCCAGGGCATGCTGACCAGCTGCGTCACGGTCGAGCAGCTCTCGAGGACTCGGTCCTTGGAAAAGGCGAGATCCCAGCTAGGGCCGCCGCCGCCCGAGTCGCCCGTGGTGACCACGTGCGTCGGATCGACGCCCAGGTGGCTGACGGGGTTGGAGAAGCCGGAGTCGACGATGAGGCCCGACAGGTACTGCTGGTCGCGGATCTCCCAGCGCCGGTCGTAGAGGTGCACCCAGCTCTGCTGGTTGGCCGTGGTGCAATCCGGATCCTTGAAGGTGTGGCCCGTGCACGCGGGATCGTTCGTGTACGTGTAATTGGTGTTCGAATCCTGACCGCACGAGTCGTACCAGCCCCGCGGCGTGTAGTCGAGTGTCACGAAGCCGCGTGACGCGAACCACGCGTTGTTCCAGTCGTACCCGGGATTGCCGATGTAATCGCTGCACCCGGCGACCGACGCGCCCGCGAAGCTCGTCGATTCGAACTGGCACACATCGTTGCTCCAGCCGCTGAGAAAGGTGACCAGCGGTGAGCGCATCGCTGTGCTCGATCCCGAGGGCATGTAGGCGACCGACGGAAGGCTGACGTCGACGTGCAGCGGCGTTCCGTCGAAGCTCCGCACGCGTCCGCTGCAGACCACCACGGGGTTGCCGCCGGAGGGGGTGAACGACTGCGACTGGGTGAGCTGCGTGCCACCCAGCTTCGGGCAGGCCGGTGCCGCGGCTTCGCTGTGCGTCGCGGGGAATGCGCCGAACAGAGCAGCGGTGAGTATCGCCGCACCAAGCAATTGCGACAGCCGTCCGGACCTGGTCATGGCGAATGCCCCGGGAAATGAGCCACCGTCACGCGCGGCGGCTGCGAATCTCGGATTCTATCGATGTGGGGCGGGCGTTGGTCAGGCGGCCAAGGCCGGACTCACCGACGTGTCGATCAGCTCCACATGCCGGCGGCGCACCAGGACGCCGAGCACGAGCACGCCCGAACCGATCAGGAACGCAGCGACCAGGAACGCCAGCTGGAAGCCGCTGACCAGCGCGCTGACGCGGTCGGCTGCAAGCGGGGCGCGGCCCAGCGCAACGAGTGCGGTCGTGGTCCTGTCGGCTGCGAGCGTGGCAAGG
Source organism: Chloroflexota bacterium (assembly GCA_005879785.1). Taxonomy (GTDB): domain Bacteria; phylum Chloroflexota; class Dormibacteria; order Aeolococcales; family Aeolococcaceae; genus CF-165. The sequence goes on along the minus strand of VBJV01000034.1, from coordinate 6,549 downwards.
ATGGCGAGGCCCAGCGCTCCACCAACCATCTGCGCCGTGTTCAGCAGACCGGACGCGAGCCCGGCATCCTCCGCATCGACGTTGGTGGTGGCGATCAACGTGATCGGCACGAACGTCAAACCCATACCCAGTGCCATGGTCAGCAGACCGGGCAACAGGTTCGCGACGTATGTGCCGTGCACCGGGATCCCGCTCAGCACCACGAGCCCGATTGCGGCGAGCGCCATGCCGATGGCCGCCACCACACGGACGCCGGCACGCTTGATGAGCTGTTGCGACAGCCCGGCGCCGGCGATGATGCAAGCCGTCACGGGCAGAAACGCCAGGCCGGCGCGCAGCGGGCTGTACCCGAGCACGTTCTGCACGTAGAGCGACGCGAAGAAGAACATCGCGAACATGCCCGCGGCGACGAGCAGCATGACCAGGTCCGCGCCGGCGAGCGAGCGCTGGCGCAGGATGCTCAAGCGGATGAGCGGGCTGCGATGGCGCGACTCGATCAGTACGAACGACGCGATGAGCAGCACGGCCAGCGAGCCGAGGCCGATCGTCTGCGCGGACACCCAGCCCGCGGACTGGGCGTTCACGATCGCGTAGACGAGCACCAGCAATCCGGCGGTGATCGCGATCGCCCCGCCGACGTCGATGCCTCGGGCACGGCCGCCGCGGCTCTCCGGTACCAAGCGGAGCGAGAGGAGAAATGCTGCTGCGCCCACCGGGACGTTGACGAAGAACACCCACTGCCAGGACGCGAGCTGGGTGAGCACGCCGCCGAGCAGCAAGCCGATAGCACCCCCGCCGACGGCGATGGCGCTCCACACACCCAGCGCCCGCGTGCGCTCGGCGCCTTCGGCAAACGAGGTGGTGATGATCGACAGCGATGCGGGCGCAACGAGCGCCCCGCCGAGCCCCTGCAGCGCGCGGCCGGCGACCAGCACGGCAGCAGAGCCCGCGAGCCCGTTCAGGAGCGACGCCGCCGAGAACAGGGCCAGGCCGATGAGGAAGAGGCGGCGCCGTCCGAAGAGGTCGGCCGCTCTGCCGCCGAGCAGCAGGAAGCCCCCGAACGCGAGCGTGTACCCGTTGACGACCCATTGCAGGTCCGACGTGGAGAAATGGAGGGCACGCTGGATGGACGGCAGCGCGACGTTCACGACCGTGGCGTCGAGCACCACCATGAACTGGGCCAGCCCGACCAGCACGAGCACCAGCCAGGGGCTGACCGCACCTTCCCGGCGAGCCGTGCCGGTCGGAGCTTCGACGGTCTGAATAGACATGAGTGCCTCCGAGCCGGTCGCCCTGGCGGCGTTCCTGCCGAACGCCTGAGCGACACAACCATTGAGTTTTTCAAGCAGCCGCCAGAGTACGAAAAATTGCTTGACCTTGTCAACCATCTACCCGCTCATATATTCTTGCGGCATGACCGAGCTTCGGTGGAAGGGCGCAGGCGCTGCCAGCCAGGCCGCGCGCGTGCAGCCGGCGGGTGAGCTGTACGACACGCTGGCGGAGCTCTCCAACCACATGAAGGCTCACTTCAACCGGGTGGCGCAGCCGTTCGGCCTGCCCTCGCCGTGCGCGAAGGCGATCTGCCTCATCGAAGGGTCGATATCCATGAAGGAGCTCGGCGCGCGCATCCACTGCGACGGCTCATTCGTCACCAGCATCGCCGACGCGCTCGAGGAGCGGGGGCTGGTCCGCCGCGAGACCGATCACGAGGACCGCCGCATCAAGAACCTGGTGCTGACCCGCAAGGGCGCCGAGCTGCGCAGCCGGCTCATGCACGAGCTCTTCGACGACCTTCCGGGCATGCGCAACCTCACCGAGAGCGAGCGCGACTCGTTTCTCGCCCTGCTGCGCAAGATGGTCGACCCTCAGAACGAGTAAGAGTGCTCTGATCGACTTCTACCCGTACCGCGAGCGCTTCAAGACGTACCGTCGCCTGCCGGCGAGGAAGACCGCATCGCCAACGAAGGGCACGTCTCCGGGTCGATCTATCACGGCGACCACGACCACTACCGTTTCCTGACCGACTGCTATGGCCTGTTCGCGCATGCGAACGTCATCCAGCGCGACATGTATCCGAGCGCTACCAAGCTCGAGGGCGAGATCGTGGCGATGACCGCGCACATGCTGCACGGAGAGGCGATCGCGACGCATCACCCCGCGGACCATGCGTGCGGCGTCATCACGTCGGGAGGCACCGAGAGCCTCGTCAATCCCATGCTCGTCTATCGCGAGTGGGGCCGCGACAAGGGGATCACCGAACCCGAGGTCATCATCCCACGATCAGCGCATGTCGCTCTGCAGAAGGCAGGCCATCTTCTCGGCATCAGGGTGGTGCAGGCGCCGCTGCGCGATGACTGGCTCGTCGACGTGGCCTGGGTACGCGAGCAAGTCAACGCCAATACCGTTGCCATCGTCGGCTCCGCCGGAAACTATCCCCACGGTTTGATCGACCCCATCGACGAGCTCTCGGGGATCGCACTCGAACACGACCTCGGCCTGCACGTCGACGCGTGCCTGGGCGGATTCATCCTGCCCTGGGGCGAGCGCCTCGGGTATCCGGTCCGGACCTTCGACTTCCGCGTGCCAGGGGTGACGTCGATATCTGCCGACTCGCACAAGTACGGCTACGGGCTGAAGGGCATTTCCGTACTCCTCTACCGCAGTGACTCGCTGCGCCGCCGCCAGTACTTCAACTTTCCCGAATGGCCGGGCGGCATCTATCTGTCGCCCGGACTGGCCGGCAGCCGTTCGGGTGGGCTGGTGGCGGCTGCGTGGGCGGCGCTGGTCAGCCTCGGTGAGCGCGGGTATCTCGACGCCGCCGCGCGCATCTTCGAGACAGCGGCAACCATTCGAGCAGGCATCGAGTCGATTCCCGAGCTCAGGATCTTCGGCGATCCGACGTTCTTGGTGGCGTTCCACTCGGCGGACCTCGACATCTACCACGTCAACGATTCGCTGATCGCCCGCGGATGGCGTCTCAACGCGCTGCAGCTGCCGCCCGGGCTGCACTTCTGCGTGACACGTCCCAACACCGCAGCCGGTGTCGCCGAGGCGTTCCTCGCGGACCTCCGCGCATCGGTGGAGTATGCGAAACAGCCCGGCCTGGGCACCGCGAAGAGCGGTGCGCTGTACGGGCTGGGCGCATCGCCGAGCGGCAACGAGGCGCTCGACATCCTGTTCACTGCGGCTGTCGACGCAATGTACGAGGTGGCCCCGGAGGCCGACTGAGAGCCATGAGCGAACCGTGGGTTCTCGCCGTCGACCTCGGCACCGGCGGACCGAAGACGGCCGCCGTGTCGCTCGGGGGTGAGTTACTGGCGCACGACGCCCGCAGCGTGGTGACGCACTTCACGCGCGATGGCGGCGCGACGCAGGACCCGCACACATGGTGGCTCGGAATCAAGGACAGCGTGGCCTCGCTGCTGAGCTCCGGCATTGCACCCGCCGGCCTCATCGGCGTCGGCATCACCGGCCAGTGGGGTTCCACGGTGCCGGTGGACGGCGCCGGCGAGGCGGTTGGAGAGTGCTTGCTCTGGTGCGATACACGCGGACAGGAGTATTCGCGGGACGCGATCGGCGGCCGGGTGAGCCTGATGGGATACGCGCCGGGCAACCTTCTGCAGTGGGTGCGGCTGACCGGTGGCGCTCCCTCGCCTCATGGCGCTGATCCGCTCGGGCACGAGCTGTACCTGCGCCATCGCGCGCCCGACATCTATGCGCGCGCGGCGACATTGATGGAACCACTCGACTACGTCGGCATGCGCTTCACGGGACGGCGCGCGGCCACACCCGCGTCGATGGTGCTCTCGTGGTTGACCGACAACCGGCGCGGCGCCGCCATCGCGTACGCACCATCGCTGGTACACCGCTCCGGTCGCGACCCGGCGCGGCTGCCCGAGCTGATCCCGACCGGCAGCGTCCTCGGCACGGTCCTGCCGCACGTCGCGGACGAGCTGGGTCTGCCTTCAGGCGTGCCGGTGGTGGCCGGCGTTCCCGATCTGCACACCGGTTTCATCGGCTCCGGCGCGGTGCAGGAGTATCAGGCGCACGTGACCATCGGCACCACCGCCTGGATATCCTGCGAGGTGCCGTTCAAGCGCACCGACCCGTTCCACCAGATGGCATCGATCCCGGGACTGCGCGAGGGGGCGTATCTGGTGGCCAACAATCACGAGACCGCCGGACTCTGCCTGCAGTGGTTGCGCGAGCCGTCGACTACGACTCGCTCATCGCACTGGCGGCGACGGCACCTGTCGGCTCGGGTGGCGTGGTCTTCACTCCGTGGCTCAACGGCGAACGCACGCCCGTCGAGGACCGTTCGCTGCGAGCCGGCTTCCTCAACATTTCCATGGCCACGGACCGCGCCTGCCTAGTGCGCGCCGTGCTCGAAGGCGTGGCCTTCAACGCCCGCTGGCTGCAAGACGCCGTCGAGAAGTTCGTGCGCCGGAAGCTGCCCGTGCTGCGCATTCTCGGCGGCGGCGCGACCTCGGATCTGTGGTGCCAGATGCACGCGGATGTGCTGAACCGTCGCGTCGAGCGCGTCGCGCAGCCCATGCACGCGAACGTGCGTGGCGCCGGGCTGTTTGCGGCGATGGCGCTGGGACGGCTCATGCTCGACGACGTGTCCGCGCTCGTGCCTGTGTCCGCACGCTTTGAGCCGGAACCGTCTGCTCGCGCCGTCTACGAGCCGATGTACGGTGAGTACCGCCGCCTGTACGGGCGCCTGAAAGGCTTCTACGCGCACGTGAACTCGCGCGCATGACGGCCGGCGTCGAAGCGGTCGCACCGGAGATGGCGGTGCGTCCGGCCGCGGTC
>VBJV01000034.1:0-1688 GCA_005879785.1 Chloroflexota bacterium | reverse complement strand
CGCGGCCGCGCTGCACGCCGATGTGGGTGTGATCGGCGACCTGGCGATCATCTTTCCGCTCGTCTACGTGGTGCTGGCGCTGCCCGCCGGCCGCTGGCTCGATGCGCATTTCGGCCGTGCGCTCGGCACCGGCGCGGTGCTCACTGCCGCCGGCGCGCTGATACGCGTCGCCGCCCCCACGTCGCTCGCAGTACTGGTGGCCGGGCAGTGCGTCATCGCCATCGCGCAGCCACTGGTGCTGAACAGCATCACCAAGGTCGCCGCGCGTTACTTCCCGCCGCGCGAACGAGCCGCTGCGATCTCCATCGGGAGCGTTGCTCTGTTCGCCGGCATCCTGGGCGCCGTCCTGCTCGGTGGACCGCTCTTCGACGCCGGTGGGCTCAGCTTGCTGCTCGCCGCCGAGGCGATCCCTGCGCTTGCCGGCGGCGCTCTCGTGCTCGCGGTTCTCAGTACGCCGATGGTGCAAGCACTGCGGTGCGACTCACGTGGCTGCTGCGCAGCGGCTTCATGTGGGCGCTGGCGGGCCTGGTGTTCATCGGCATGGGCACGTACAACGCGGTCGCCACCTGGCTGGAACCGATCCTCAAGAACTACGGCGAGGCCGGCGCGGCCGGCAACCTGATCGCGATCATGACCGTCGCCGGAATCGCCGGAGCAGCAGTGCTGCCGGCGTGGGTTGCGAGGCGCGACCGTCGCCGCACCATGCTCGTGGCGGCCGTGACCGCATCGGTTGTGGTGTTCACGGCGGTGGCGCTCAGACACGATGTCGTCTGGATTGGCGCCTGGTTCGTCGTCGAGGGTTTCCTGCTGATGGCCAGTCTTCCCGTGGTGCTCGACTGGTCCGAGCTGCGCGCAGGCGCGCAGCGTCACGGTGAAGCGGCCGGGTTCCTGCTGATGGCGGGCAACCTGGGCGGATTGGTGCTGCCCGGGTTGCTGCAACTCCTCCTGGGCAGCAGCGCGCTCCCGCTCCTCCTGCTGGCCGGCGCCGGTGCGGTGGGTATCCCGATCAGCCTGCGGCTGCCGATTCGCGGCGAGCCGCGCGTGTAGCGCCGAAGATCACCGGCTGCGCCCACCCTGGTGCATGATCCGGGGCGTGACGCTCTCCCGCGAGCGAGTCCTCGAGCTCGTGCAGCTGCAGACCGGCGATGAGAAACACGACTGGTCGAGCCTGTCGACGCTGGATCCGCTGCTGGTTTTGTACGGAGATGTTCTGCGGATCGATCCGTCACGCCCTGACTGGGAAGAGCGAGACCGCTTCATCCTCAGCAAGGGCCACGGACCCAGCGCGTACTACGCAGTGCTCGCGGCCTGTGGCTTCTTTCCGGTGGCATGGCTGCGCGGGTTCATGCAGTTCCGCAACGCCCTCGGTGCGCACCCGGATCGCTTTCTCGTCCCCGGCGTCGAAGCGTCGACCGGATCGCTGGGACATGGTCTGGCGGTGGCGGTCGGCGTGGCCAAGGCGCTCGTTGCGAAAGGACTCCGCGAGCAGCGCGTCTTCTGCCTCACCGGCGATGCCGAGCTGCACGAGGGGTCCAACTGGGAAGCCGTCCTGCTCGCACCGCACCTAGGCCTGTCCAATCTCACGCTGATCGTCGTCGACAATCACTCCAGCGTGATCGCCATGAGTCCGTGGGAGGCAAAGTTCCGGTCGTTTGGCTGGGATGCGACGGTGGTCGATGGCACGGATC
>VBJV01000265.1:1997-2360 GCA_005879785.1 Chloroflexota bacterium | reverse complement strand
AGTTGTCCGGCGGCCAGCAGCAGCGCGCGGCCCTCGCGCGGGCCCTGGCCATCCAGCCGCGTGTCTTGCTGCTGGACGAGCCGTTCGGCGCGCTCGACCGCAAGCTCAGGTTACAGATGCAGGTCGACGTCAAAAAGATCATCCGGCAGCTGGGCATTACGACCGTCTTCGTGACGCACGATCAAGAAGAGGCATTCACGATGTCCGACCTGATCGCTGTCATGAACGCCGGCCGGATCTTACAGAGCGGCGCACCCATGGAGATCTATGATCAGCCCAAAGACTCGTTCGTGGCGGATTTCGTGGGCGGGAGCAATTTCATCCCTGTCGAGGTGACCGAGGTCGCACAGGGGAGCGTGAGCC
>VBJV01000265.1:0-1954 GCA_005879785.1 Chloroflexota bacterium | reverse complement strand
TGTTGGTAGTGCGCCCAGAGAACCTGCGAATGGCGCGGGCCGGCGAGGGCCGCGGGGGGCTTCCTGGAACCGTAACGTTTGTGCGTCCGATCGGGCCGCTGCTGGAGTTTGAAGTCGAGACCGCAACGAGCGTGCGGCTCAAGATCACATCGGTGCGCGCCCGCGATGCGTTGCCATTCGGCCTCGGCGACGCGGCATATGTTGAACTGGCCGACCCGCAGGCCTGCACGGTGTTTGCCGCGTGACCGTGGACGTCGTTGCCGCAGGCGGCTGCACAGTTGACATCGTGTATGCCGCCGACGGAACCACGCGTGGCCGGCAGTTGGGCGGGAACGCCATCTACGCCGCCGCCGGCGCGCGCATATGGGGCCTGCAGACGGGCGTCGTGGCGTTTCGCGGCACGGGGCTGCCGGATGGATGGGACAAGGTGCTGGCTGCCCTTGAGATTGACACGGAAGGTCTAACCCCAGTCGACGCGCCGGCATCGGTGACGGAGTTCTTCTACAGCGCCGAGGGGGAACGGATGCAGCGAGTCTGGTCGCGGGCCGGCTCCGGCGGCGTCGTGCCCTACCTGCCAGCGGAAACCGGTGAACCCATCCGCCAGCTGCGGCTGTCAGCGGACCTCGTCCCCGAGCGGTACCGGCGTGCGCAGGGAGCGCATGTGGGACCGACGCACGCCGATGCGCAGCGGGCGCTGATCACGGCGTTCGCGCCTGTTGGTGTGCTAACGTTGGACCCCTACCCACACCTGATGGCCGAGGCGACCGATGAAGAGCTGAGATCACTGCTAGAGCCGGTAGCCGCGTTTCTGCCGAGCCGTGAGGAGGTCGGGGTCAGGTTCCCTGACCTGACCCCTGAGGACGCGCTCGATCGGCTCGCGGAATTTGCACGCGTGGCGACCGTCATCAAGCTAGGGCGCCGCGGGGCCCTCCTCTACGACCGCGCCGCGGGCCGCCGATTTGTAGTACCTGCGCTCCCCGTGGCCGTCACCGATCCCACCGGCGCCGGCGACGCGTTCTGTGGCGGCATGCTCGCGGGGCTGGTCCAGGCGTGCGGTGTGCCGGAGGCAGCGGCCCGGGGCGCGGTTTCAGCCTCGTTCGCGGTCGAAGACTTTGGACTGGGGGCGATGCTGCGCGCTACCCCGGACGAGCGCAAACGCCGGCTGCGCTGGGTACTGGAGCGAGGTCAGTGAGCCAGGGGCCGCACCCGATGCGCGAGCAGATTACCAACCAGCCGACGGTGCTGCGTGCGCTGCTGGCACGCCAGGATGAGATCGCCGACATCGTCGCGCATGCCGCGTCCGGCACAGAACGTATCTGGGCTGTAGGACATGGCGATTCCTTCTTCGCGCCACTCGCCGCCGCCGCCGCGTTCGGCCGGTGGACGCGCCTGCCGTATCGGCCGCTATTGGCACAGGAGATGGCTGCGTATCCGCCGTCCGGACTGGATGCCGCGGCGCTGGTGATAGCGATCTCCATATCGGGGGGCGTGGGACGAACGATCGACGCCGCGCAGGCGGCGCGATCGAGCGGCGCGCGTGTGCTCGCCATCACGAACACGCCGGGCAGCCCTCTCACCCATGTGGCCGATGACACGATCCTGCTGAGGATCGCTGAACCAGCGGCGTTTTTGGCCGGGACGGTGACCTACACGGCGTCCGTGCTGGTCTTGATGATGATTGCGCTACTGCTGGACCCGGGCGAACCCAGAGGATTGGTGCAGGCACCCGCGGGATCGACGACGGCCGGCCACGTCGGTGGGTTGTCCGCGCTCGGGCATGCCCTGACCGTGCTGGAGGCAGCGGTCGCCACCGAGCTAGTGATCCGCGAGTCCGTCGTCCCGCTGGCCGGGGCGCGCGCGTGGCACGTGCTCGGCATGGGATGCCAGGAGGCCACTGCGCGCTACGGTGCGGCGAAGATGGCAGAAGTTGCCGACGCCATCGGGATCGCGCACG
>VBJV01000266.1 GCA_005879785.1 Chloroflexota bacterium | reverse complement strand
CTCGATCCACTCGCCTTCCAGATCCCAATGCCATCCAGCGTCCAGCGTCCGAAGGCGCACCGAGTCGCCGAGGTCGATCGAGAGCACCGGCTCCAGGTCGCGCGAGAAGTGGCCGTGGAGCGTGCGCCGCTCGAGCGGCAGGTCGTGCGTGATCGCCATCGCGTCATCATGCCAGCGAACGCCCTCAGGCGTGGATGCGAAGATCAGCTGCGAGCGCAGGCGTTCCCGACGTTGCCGAGACGGGCGACCGGAATCAGGCCGCCCGCAGCCCGTGCCGCGACACCATCACATTGATCGGGTCGGCCGTCGCTGCCAGCGCCAGCGGCCGGCCGTTCAGGCGCAGCTGCACCGTGGCCGGATCGCCGAGCCGAAGCCAGATGTGCTGTCCTCTCAGGCGTATGGCCTCGCCCTGGGCCAGCGTCCGCTCGGCGAGCAGCTGACCAGACTCCGAGCCGCGACGCGCCTCGATCCAGCACGCCCCTGTCGCGGCCGTCACTGTCAAACGCGCCACCACGGGTGCAGTCGGCGGCGGCGGCGGCGTGGACGTGCTTGGCGGCGGGTTGGCGGGGGTGCTGGAGGACGCCTGCGAGGCCGGCGGGGGCTGCGCGGCGCGGCGGGGGTGATCGCTCGCGCGGGTCAGGAACACCGCCGCCGACACGAGCAGCAATACGAGTGCCAGCCCGACCGACACCAGGCCGAGCGGACGAGCGCTTGCAGCTGCTAATGGCGGCCGCATGATCGGCGCCGGCTCGGGGTCGGTCAGGTGGGTCCGGCTCCATTGGTCGTTGAACAGGCCCACCATTGCATCCGCGTCCATCCCCAGCTCATCGGCGTAGTCACGGACGAAGGCGCGCGCGTACGCCTCGGCGGGCAGCGCATCAAGACGGTCGTCCTCGATCGCTCGCAGCTGGGCGGCGCGGATTCGAGTGGCAGCCTCGATCTGATCGAGCCCGAGTCCTTGCCGCTCTCGCTCGGCTCGCAGCAACTCGCCGAGCGTGGGCGCGCGCGCCGTCTCGGCCGACACGACGTCCGCATCCTCGATCACCGGCCGCTCGTCGACGGCCGGCGGATCGGCGCCGATCCATTCCCACTCGCCCTCGATCACGACTCGTTCATGCACGTCGCATCGCCCTCTCGCGGTGCTCGTGCCAGTCGCACCGCCTGGGGTCATCCTCTCACCGATCACCGGCGCCGTGCAAGTTAATTCTTGCCGCGGGTGCGCCCCCCGGGCGACGAGCCGAACGCCTGCTCGATCTTGCCCGCGACCAGATCCTTGATGCGCTGCTCGAGCGTCACCTCAGCCCGTTTGATCCGCTCATCGAACACGGCCTCACCGCGCAGATCCTCCAGCGGCGATGCGGCGTTGGCACGCAGCGGCGGAAACTCGCCGGCGAGCCCAGGCGCGACCAGCTGGTAGACCTGCTCGGGACCGTCCAGGTCGCGTAGCTGCGTCGGGCCCAGGTCGATCGTCTCGACGCCCGACAGCACCCGCGTGGTCTCGGTCAGCAGCACCTGCCCGCCGTGACCGGCGGCGCACAGCCGGGCGGCGCGAACCACGTCGATGCCGGCGTAGCCGGCGCCGTCCTCCGTCATCTGCGGCTCGCCGGTGTGCAGCGCCACGCGCACGCGCACCGCGGCGCCGTTCGGCCACGCCTCCTGCGCCAGGAAGGCGGCGAACATCGCGTCGCCCTGGCAGTCGACGACCACGCCGCCGGCGCCCCGCACGGCGTCTCGAAGCAGCGCCCGCTGCCGTTCCAGCACGCCCGGCCAGCCGTCGCCCAGCCGCTTCAACAGTCCCGTCGAGCCCTCGATGTCCGAGAACAGCAGGGTGACGGTGCTGGTGGGAACCTCAGTCATGCGCGAACGATACCCACCCCCGGCCGCGCCTACACTGACCGGATGGCGGAGCTCAGCACCCAACGGCTGATCATGCGCGGCTGGCGGGAGTCCGATCTCGCGCCCTGGGCAGCGATGAACGCCGATCCGGAGGTTCGGCAGTACCTCGGCCCGACGCTGACCTACGAGCAGGCGTCGGCCTGGGCACTGGCCTTCCAGGACGACCTCGACCGCCACGGCTTTGGCTTCTGGGCGCTGGAGGTGCGCGCGTCCGGCGAGTTCATCGGCTTCACGGGGCTGAGCCGGGTGGACGAGCAGATGCCGTTCAGCGGTGTTGAGCTCGCGTGGCGGCTGGCTGTGCCGGCGTGGGGCCATGGGTACGCCACCGAGGCGGCGCTGGCAGCCATGGAGTACGGCTTCGACGTAATGCGGCTGCCGGAGATCGTCGCCGTCACCGTCGAAGCGAACCTGCGCTCGCGGGCTGTGATGCGTCGGATCGGCATGACAAGCGACCCCGCCGAAGACTTCGACCACCCGGACGTCGACGAGAGCGCGCTGCGCCGGCACGTGGTGTACCGGAGGCCACGGGACACGAAGAACTGAGCCGGGGCCTCGCGAATTTCGTTTGTAGCGTTCGTTGCGAACTGGTAAAGTCCGGGTGCTTCGCTCCAAAGGGGGGATCATGCGACGCTTCGTGTTGGGAGCGGTTCTTGCGGCGGTGACAGTCCTCTTGACTGCTGGATCGGCGCAGTCCGCGACGTCCAAGTCCGCGTTCCAGGTGTTCGTCGAGCCGACGTTCACGTCCGGCAGTCACGGCTTCGTGATCGAGACGGAGATGCAGGGCTCGTTCGACGTCGCCAGTAAGACGGCCGGCGGCGGTGGCAGCTTCGAGATCACGCAAGCGGGCACCGAGGTGGAGAGCGGGACGTTTACGCTCACGCGGCTGGTCGCATTCCAGTTCTACGGATGCGGCGCGGTGGATGACATCACGCTGCCGCCGAACTTCTGCGGCGGTCGCGCCATCTTCGCCGTCAACGCCACCACCACTGAAGGCGAGCACGGCGACGGCCTGCTGGAGGTCGACTGCCAGATTCACGCTCCGGGTGGTCAGGCCCCGCCCGGCACCAGCGAGGGCGTCAAGGTCAACGCCCGCGGCATCAACTTCAACAAGCACCTGAACGGCGAAAACCTGTTCGTGATGCAGTA
>VBJV01000263.1:2002-4851 GCA_005879785.1 Chloroflexota bacterium | reverse complement strand
ACATGCGGTTGTGGTAGCCGGTGGCGGCCCGACGGGGCTGATGTTGGCGGGTGAGTTGGCGTTGACGGGTGTCGACGTTGCCATTGTCGAGCGGCGCACCAGCCACGAACTTACGGGCTCGCGCGCAGGCGGTCTGCACTCACGCATCATCGAGGTTCTGGATCAGCGTGGAATCGCTGATCGGTTCTTTCGCAGGCGCCGTCTGGCTGACGCGCTGTACCTCTGGACCTTCTGCACACTCACTCGGTCCGCGGGCGCTCATGGCTACTACTGCACGGATGATGTCTAGATGCGACCGCCGGCTAGCTGGTGGCGAGACTCCGCGTCGTCGACGCGATCGGCGTCCTCGAAACGCTCTTCGTCCTCTATGGCCCCATCGGGTCGTCGACCCTCCAGCGCAACGCGGTGCTCATCGCCGGCCGCGCGATCAGCGTCCTCGAGCGATTCGCTCAGGCCGGGGTCGGGATCGAGGTCGGCTTCGCTGCTCCGAGGGTACCCTTCGTCGTCTGGGCCGGCCATGGATGTCGCATCAGCCATGCCAGCACCTCTTATTGGAGTACGTGACGGTCGGCCTCAATCGGGTGGCAGCGCCTGCACTATTTTCGACGATAGCACCCTCGTCGAAAGCATGAGAGCGGAGGAGCCCAGGTTAGCCGCACCCCCCAGGCCGCCCAATAGCACGGCCGCGATCCAAGCGCCGATTTCGTTCCGTTAGTACTGAGACCGCTAGCCAGCGCGACGCGCCGTTGCCGCCCGTGTGGCGGGCGCCTTCGACGTCGAGCTCGTCAGGGCTCGCCGAGGTGGCCTCGCCCGGGGCCGGGACATGTGTTCGGGCTTCCCCTCGGCGAGCATCAGGCGCCATGTGGCCTGGGTCACCCGGGAGGGTCTTGTCGAGGTCATGAAGTCGTCGATCAGGGCGAGGAATCGGTCCGGCGCCTCGGCGTGGGGAAAATGACCCACGCCCTCGAGGATCTCAAGCCGGCTGCCGGGAATTTCCCAGTGAGCGGCGCGCGCGTGGTCGACCGGGATGATGGCGTCCTTGGCCCCCCACATGATCATCACCGGGACCTGGGAGGCAAGGTACAGGCGGTCTACGGCGCTGACCTTCTGGCCCTGGAAGTCGACGACCTCCCGGAGGGTGGCGAGGAAGGCCCGGCGAGCATCGGCGCTGCCCAGAGAGTAATACGCCTGCCAGACCTCATCCGCTGCCGGAGGCGTGCGGAACCTCAGGCGGCCGAGGGCGGATCCCGCTCGCGCCGCGGCCCGGGTGAGGCCGTGCCAGGTGCCGAGAGGCACCACGTACTCCGATCCCGGCACGCTCAGCAGGCGCAGCAGGGGTGAGACGTCGGGCCCCAGCCCACCGCTATCGACCAGCACCAGCCGTTGGCAGCGCTCGGGAAACTGATAGGCGAAGACCATCGCGACGCCGCCGCCGAGGGAGTGCCCGCACACCGTCACCCGGTCATGCCCAAGCTTCACCAGCAGGTCACGGACCGTACTCGCATGGGCACCGAGGGAATAGTCGCCCCGCAGCTGTTCGGACGCGCCGTGGCCCAGCAGGTCGGGCGCAATCACGGTGTATTTCAGCGCGAGCCGCGCGATCACGCGCTTCCAGGTCAAGGCGATGGAGAATGGTCGTCTTCAGTTCCACGGGGCGCTCCTGAATCGGTGAGAGATACGCCGGCTCATGTCTAGACGTTTTATTGGTGTGCGTTTGAGCTGCTTCGTCGGTCGAGATTCAAGACACGCGCACGTGTTGACTCGCGCTCAGCTTCCGGATCCGGTGGCAAAGGGAGTGGTGGCATCCCGTCGCGCTCCCTTCGGGAATTACAACAGCGCCAGAGCCATCGTCGGGTGACCACCCGATCGTGCCCATAGAAGTCAGTCAGAGTAGTCTGGCCTGGGTGCACGCGATGTCGCATGACGATGGCGTCCAGATGGTAACTCCTGAAACGATGCGATGCAGTCAAGGCGAGCCCCGTGTCCTCCATACCGGAGAGCGCACTCCAACCACCTAGCTCGAAGAGTACCCGTGTGCGCCAGCAGATGGCTGTAAAATACATCCAATCGTTGCCAGTTCGGGTAGGGTGTCGACCGATTCGCCATCGACTTGATTTCCCATCGCCATGCAGGCAGACTCTCATGCAGTAACGAGTCGAACGCGGCTTGTAGGTACGGCGAGGTCGTCGGGAAGACGGGGGTAATAACGCTAAGCTGAGCCGCTGAGTCGACCCAGCGGCGGCGCTCCGCGGGGTGTTGTGCTCGCTCCGGCGACCTACCTCTACCATTCAGTCGGAATATGAACCTCAGGTCCCAGACGCGCAATTGTGGAAGCGACCTTCTGAGACGCCGTGAGCCAGCATACTGCGGGTGGCCGGGCGCACGAATACGCAGGCTGGGGACGAAGAGTTCCATGTCCTCGAACTTGCCAGCAGCGAGGACCACCAGTCCTCGTCTAATCGTTTGGGCTCGGTCGCGCCGGTGGAGGGTGAACGACGAGATCATGTTTGAGCCGCTCATCAGCTGGGTATGTAACAGGGTTGTGGCCTCACGTGGGGGTCATCAGACTAGGCAACCCGATGAGGTGGCGCCATGGTAATGACCCGCTGGAATCCCTGGACGGAGCTGTTCTCGATGCACGATCAGCTCTACAACGATGCTCTCGGCCGCAACATGATGCCTGAGCGCACAGTGCACACTCTGCCTCTCGACATCCTCCAGAGCGACGAGGCGTTCGAAATCAAGGCGTCCGTGCCCGGCTTCAAACCCGAGGACATCGAGATCACTTTTGATGAGAATGTCCTGACGCTCAGCGGAGGCCACCAAGAGGACGAGACAACGCGGGGCAC
>VBJV01000263.1:0-1966 GCA_005879785.1 Chloroflexota bacterium | reverse complement strand
CCAAATCTCCGCAACCTTCGAGAATGGGGTGCTCACCGTGACGGTCCCCAGAGCGCAGAGGGCGCAGCCGACCCGAATTCCGGTGACGACAAGCATCGAGCAGCCACGGTTGGTCGAGGCACAGCCCACCGTCTGACTGCGCGCCACCCGGTGGGCTGTTCACGCGTGAGCAGCCCATCGGTGTCAGACATCGCGGCACTCTCAGTCCGGCTCGATCGTCCTCGCGCTGGGATGGATCGCGCTGCGCTTCGCCGAGAATTGCGGCGCCGCGTACCGCGTCGCCAATGAGCGCACGCGAACGCTCTACAACCACGCAGTGTTTGAACAACTGACCGTCCGCGATGGCCGCATCGCCGAACCGCACTACGCGGCACCGTTCGGCATCGTTTTCGGCACGGCCGAGTTCGAACAAGGCAGTCTGGAGCGGGAGACGAGACTCGAACTCGCGACAACCTGCTTGGAAGGCAGGGACTCTACCAACTGAGTTACTCCCGCATTCCCTAATCGTACGGGCTGAACCGGGCATCGGGCAGGCCGGAGGAACCGATGGCGCCTGTTCCGCGTTTCTCTTGCATGCGCCCCACGATCGTGTTGATCGCATCGCTCCTGGCCGCCGCAGCGCTCACGGCATGCGGCGGGGTCCCTGCCGGCAGCGTCCGCGACGGCAGTGTGCACATCGTCGCGACCGTCGGGCCCACCTGCCCGGTGGAGAAGGCAGGGCAGCCGCCGTGCGTCGCTCCGTACGTCGGCAAGCTGGAGATCCTCGACCCCCAAGGGCACCGTGTCGCCGACGTCACCACCACCGCGGCGGGCACGGCGGATGTGATGCTCGCTCCTGGAACCTACTCCATCACGGCTCCTCGGACCGGCGTACTGCCACGCATCACACAGCCGGTGCAGGTGACGGTGACCGCTGGCTCCACCGTCACGGCGCACGTGGACTTCGATACCGGCATCCGCTAGGACGCCGGCCCCTCGCGGCCACCGAATCGCGCTTCCATGCCGGCCACCCATGTCGCCAGCGTGCTGCGGTCGCCGATGCGTGGAAACAGCGGCTCGCCGAGTCTCCACGAGCGGCCCGGCTGAAGGGCTCGCAATTCCTCTGACGCGGCAGCGGGCCAATGGCGCTCATGCTCCGCCAGGCCCAGATCACTCGAGAGGCGCTCGCACGCGAAGGGCACATACGCGTGGGACACGACCGCCTCGATGCGGGCGAGGTTGATGCACGTGCGCAGGATGCACGCGACACGGTCCGCGTCCGGCTCGTGCCACGGCGCCACGCGGTCGAGGTACAGGTTGCCCTGCGTCCACAGCGTGCGCAGCGCGAATGCTGCCTGCCGGAAGCGCAGCGCCTCCATCTCGGTCGCATACGTGGCGATGGCGTCATCGATGCCGGCGGCCAGCGCGGCCTCCTCGGGGCCGGGCTCCCCACCGGCGGGGATGACGGCGCCGAATCTGCTTTCGGTCAGCTTGAGGGTGCGCGACACAAAGTTGCCGAAGATGCCGGCGAGATCCTTGTTGACCGTGAACGAGAATCCGTCCCACGTGAACTCTGCATCGTCGGATTCGGGTGCGTTGGCCAGCAGCGTGTAGCGCCAGAAGTCGGCCGGCAGCAGGTCGATGGCGGCGTCCATGAACACACCGCGCTGCTGGCTGGTGGAGAACTTGCCGCCGTAGTACGTCAGGTAGTTGAAACCCTTGATGTAGTCGACGAGCTTCCACGGCTCCCCGGATCCCATGATGGTGATCGGGAAGTTGATGCTGTGGAATGGGATGTTGTCCTTGCCGAGGAACTGCACGTAGCGCACGTCGTCGGCCTCGTGCCACCAGGACCGCCAGTCGCGCCGCTGGGGATCGAGGTCCGCCCACTCCTTGGTCGCGCCTAGGTATTCGATGGGCGCGTCGAACCAGACGTAGAACACCTTGTCCTCATAACCGGGCCAGCCGATCGGGATGCCCCACTTGA
>VBJV01000264.1 GCA_005879785.1 Chloroflexota bacterium | reverse complement strand
GATCTCGGCCTGCTGCCCGTCGGCGATCGTCACCGGCACCGCGATCCGCACCCGCTGGCCGGCCTCCAGCGAGCGCTTCGTGTCGTCGCCGGCGCTTGGCTCGACGCCGACCATCCGGACTCGCGGCGCGAGCGCCTTGGCGGCGGTCGCGCAGCCGGCCATCAGCCCACCTCCGCCCACCGGGACGAGCAGCGCATCCAGCGCCGGAGCCTGGTCGAGCAGCTCCAGCGCCACCGTGCCCTGGCCGGCCATCACGAGCGGATGCTCGTAGGGCGGCACCAGCGTCAGTCCACGCTCGGAAGCCAGCGCGCCGCCCAGCGCCTCACGATCCTCGCTGTAGCGGTCGTAGGCGATCACCTCGGCGCCGTAGGCGCGCGTCGCCGCGAGCTTGGCGGCAGGCGCGTCGTCGGGCATCAGCACCGTCGCCCGCGATCCCAGCAGCGAGGCGGCCAGCGCGACGGCCTGGGCGTGGTTGCCCGACGAGTATGCCGCCACCCCCGCCCGCCGCTGCTCGGGCGTCAGCGACGAGATCATCGAGTCGCTGAAGGCACTCGGCCTTGCAGAAGACGCGCGCGCCGACCATCGCGTCCAGCGTGCGCGATGTCAGCACCGGCGTGCGATGGGCGATGCCGTCCAGCCGGCCGGCCGCCGCGCGCACGTCGTCGAGCGAGATCATGGCGGCAAGCCTATCGGGGGAGCGGAACGCTTAGAAATCGAACGGCATGATGCCGTCGTTCTCGAGCGCGGAGCGGAACCGGTCGATGGCGTCGCTCATGTTCTCGCGGGTGACGCGGTCGAGCTCCTCGATCAGGCGGTCGGTGGCGTCGTTGAGGACGTCGTCGTAGCGCTCCACCTCGGCCGCGTCATAGGTCTCGACGTGGCGCCACTCGCAGTCGGGACAGCGCAGCGCGAGTTGCCAGCGCAGCTCCTCGACCTCGTTCCAGTCGGTCGGATGCACCCGATCGCCGCCGCACTTGCTGCACAGCTCGATCTGACGCACGTGCAGCTCGGCGCCGGTCTCGATCTCGTGCACATCCGAGATCACCGGATCCGCACCGGTGGTCTGGTAGTAGACGATCTCGACCGTCTTGCCGCTCGGCAGCACGATCCTCTTGATGTGAAACTCTCCCATTGCCACCCGCTTTATCGGGCGGGAGGCGCTACATCTTGAGAGGGAAAATGCGCTATCCCGTCATAACTTGTAGCACAGATCGCAAGCGCGCTTACGGGCCGCCGAAGTCCGCGGTGATGTAGTAGGCCCAGCGGCCGGCCCAGACGCCCCTGGCGACGCCGATTCCGATCGCCCGGTAGTGGCTGCCCAACAGGTTCGCGCGGTGAGGCGCGCTGTTGATCCACGCCCTCAGGGTGGTCTTGGCCGTCCACTGGCCAACGGCCAGATTCTCGCCGATCCAGCTGCCCCTGTAGCCGTACCAGCGGATCCGCTGCGACCAGCTGATGCCCGAATACGAGGAGTGGCTGAGCATATGATGCTTGGCCATGTTGCCGCTGTGGGCAGAGGCGGCCCGCTGAAGATTCAGATTGACCTTCAGCTTGCACAGCCCGTGGTTGACGCGGTAGTGGTTGATCGCGGCCTGCAGGTTGGCGCGGTAGGTCGACGGCGAGAACGACGCCAGAGCCGCTGACGGGGTGATTGCCAGCAGAACGACTGCCAACAGAAGAACTGTGGTGAGCTTCGCCTTCAGTGGTCTCTCCCTCCTCCGGTGGCGTGCTTCGGTCGCGATGCTAGAGGACTCCAGCGGCTGCAAGACCGTGCTTACAAGGATTTAACGGCGCCAATACAGGGAAGCGGGCGCGTCCAAGCGCCGCGAACCCCCGCCACCAAGAACATCGGCAGCGAAACGCGCCCGCTTGACCCTCTGCAAAAATCTTTACAGGGTGGCGGCGGCCATCGGCGCCTTGCTGCCCAGAGCCTCGGCGACGGCCTCCGCGAACACGTCCAGCGACTCCTCGATCTGCTCGTCGGTCGCCACCAGGGCGACCAGCACGCGCAGGCAGTTGCCGTCGATTCCGGCCTTGAGGATCAGCAGGCCCCGCCGCAGCGCGGCCTCGGCGACGGCGGTCGCGAGCTCCGGCGCGGGCAGCTTGGAGCCGGCGTCGCGCACGAACTCGAGCGCCAGCATCGGGCCGAGCCCCCGCACGTCGCCGATCTGCGGGTGCCGCGACTGAAGCTCGGCGAACCGCGCGCGCATCAGCTTGCCGATCGAACGGCCACGCGACAGCAAGTCAAGGCGATCGATCTCGTCCAGCACCGCGATCCCGGCCACGCAGCCCAGCGGCGAGCCGACGAAGGTGCCGCCGATGGTCGAATCGCCCGCCGCGTCGACCACCGAGGCGCGACGAGATCGGCACACCTGCGGCGATCGACTTGGCGACCGTGATCAGGTCCGGTTCGACCCCGAACTGCTCGATCGCGAACATGCTGCCGGTGCGGCCAAAGCCCGACTGCACCTCGTCGGCGATCAGCACGATGCCGTGCTCGTCGGCGATCTCGCGCAGGCCGCGCACCCACTCCGCTGGAGGCACGATGAAGCCACCCTCGCCCTGCACCGGCTCGAAGATGATCGCGGCCACGTTCTCGGCGGCGACGTGCGTCGCGAACATCGAGCGCAGCGCGTCGAGCGCGGCGGCGGCGGGATCGTCGGCGGCGTCGCGGTAGGGGTAGGGGTAGGGCGCGCGGTAGACCTCGGCCGCGAACGGTCCCATGCCGGCCTTGTAGGGATGCTGCTTGGACGTCAGCGACATCGCCATCAGCGTGCGACCGTGAAATCCGCGTTCAAACGCGATCACGGCCGAGCGGCCGGTGGCCAGCTTGGCGAGCTTGATCGCGTTCTCGACCGCCTCGGCGCCGGAGTTGAAGAAGG
>VBJV01000262.1:1306-3131 GCA_005879785.1 Chloroflexota bacterium | reverse complement strand
CGCCGAGCGCCGCGCGCCGGCGCTCTGTGACGCCGGCATCGCCGGCGGCTGGACCGGCTTCTACGAGGCGACTCCCGACCACAACGCCCTGATCGGGGAGTGGCACGGCGTTTCGCGGTTTCTGTATGCGACCGGCTTCTCTGGCCACGGCTTCCTCCAGGCGCCCGCCGTGGGCGAGATCGTCCGCGACCTGGTGCTCGAGCGAGAGCCCTTCGTGGACGTCGCGCCGCTGGCGGTCGAACGGTTCGCAAGCGGCCGCGTGCGACCGGAGCACAACGTCATATGACCGAGGATCCGTACGCCTATCCGGTCGGCTACGCCGTTTCACTGTGTCCGGCCGAGCCCGAACCGCCGTTCGAGGAGCCCTCGCAGCAGCGGCTCGTGTGGGGTGCCGAGTGGGGTGCCGCGGACGAGGTCGGCCGGCTGCGCACGGTGCTGATGCGCCGGCCCGGGGACGAGTACCAGCGTGTTCGCCGCGACGGCTGGGACGAGCGCGCCCAGGCGCTGGTCGATCCCGCCGGCGGCTGGTACTGGGAGTCGCGTGAGCCGCCCGACGTCGATCTAGTCGCCCGGCAGCACGCCGGGCTGGTCACCGCCCTGAAGGCCGAGGGCGTCGAAGTGGTCGAGGTTCAGGGGCCGGCCGCGCCGCACCTTTCCCGGCCGATCTACACCCGCGACCCGCTCTGCACCGTGCCCGGCGGAGCGATCATCGGCCGCATGGCGCCGGCCATGCGCCGCGGCGAGGAGGGCATGGTGACGCGCACGGTGGCCGCGCTGGGCATGCCGATCCTACGCACGATCCATGGCAGCGGCCTGCTGGAGGGCGGCAGCTTCGTCAAGCTGACGCCCAGGCTGGCGGCCTACGGCACGTCGGTTCGCTGCAACGAGGAGGGCGCTCGCCAGCTGCGAGAGGTGCTGGACGTGCTCGGCATCGAGCTGCTGGTGCTGCCGATGGTGGGGTGGTCGATCCACATCGACGGCCACATCGGCATGGTCGACGTGGACAAGGCACTGGTGGACATCGCCGGGCTGCCGTTCTGGTTCCTCGACCGTCTCCGAGCGGAGGGAATCGAGGCCATCCCCTGCCCGGCCGGCGAGGAGTGGGCGATCAACTCGCTGGCGCTGCGCCCCGGCCGCGTGCTGATGTGCGAGGGCTATCCCCGTGCCCGCGACGCGCTCGAGCGGCGGGGTGTCGAGGTCGTGACGATCCCCTACGACGAGATCCAGAAGGGCGGCGGGGGCGTCCACTGCTCGACCATGGAGCTGGTGCGCGAGGCGGCCGTGTGAGGAGGCAAGGCGGCTCGGGTTAGGCTACTCGTGTGGGCAGACCGGTCGTCATTGCCGTCCTCGGGTGCGTCGGGATCGCAGCCGCCGCGTGCCAGACCTCTTCCCAGGCGACGGCTCCGCAGTCCGCTTCCTCGCAGCCCGATCAGGTCGCAACGCACGCCCGGCTGGCGATCAGGCCCCGCCAGGGCGCGGAGCGGGTCAAGCCGAGTACGCGGATCACGGTGCGCGCCGTCGACGCCACGCTGACCGCGGTCACGGTGCGCGGCGATGGCGAGCAGCTGGCCGACCAGCCGCCGGCTGCCGGCACGGCGTGGCAGAGCCGCGGGCTGCTGCACACGTCCACCCGCTACACGGTCGTGGCGACGGGGTTCGATGCGACCGGCAGGACGATCACCAAGACCACCAGCTTTCGCACCCTTACCCCCAGACAGACCGTGCGGGCGACGATCTTCGAGGGCCTCAATCACATCTACGGCGTCGGCATGCCGATCATGCTCACGTTCAGCAGCCCGGTCGTCAACAAGCGCGCGGTGGAGCG
>VBJV01000262.1:0-1258 GCA_005879785.1 Chloroflexota bacterium | reverse complement strand
CACCGTGCACTTCGCCGGCAACCTGGACGGCGTCGAGACCGCGCCCGGTGTCTACGCGGTGCACACGCTCAGGCAGACGTTCCGGATCGGCCGCTCGCTGATCGCGGTCGCCAGCACGACCGACCATCACGTGCGGATCTACCTCAACCACAAGCTGTTCGGCAACTGGCCGATCAGCTCCGGCAAGCCCGGCGACGACACGCCCAACGGCACCTACCTCTCGATCGACAAGCACAACCCGGAGGAGATGAAGGGCCCGGGGTATGACATCTCGGTGCCGTGGTCGGTCAGATTCACCTGGTCCGGCGACTACCTGCACGACGCCTTCTGGTCGGTCGGCCAGCAGGGGTTCGAGAACGTCAGCCACGGCTGCATCAACCTCTCGCCGGCCAACGCCGAGACCTACTACAAGCTCTCGGTGCCGGGTGATCCGGTGACGGTCACCGGCAGCCCGCGCGGCGGCGCGTGGGGCAACGGCTGGACGGTCTGGTTCCTGGGCTGGAAGGAGCTACTGGCGGGAAGCGCGCTGCACCGCGCGGTGCGCGTGGGCCCCCAAGGCAGCACGTTCGTGGCGCCCGCGAACCTGCACGGCCATACCAAGCGGGCGCCCCTGGGAGCGCCGTCGCCGGGCAACTCGGAGCCCGCCTGATCGGCGGGCCGGCGCCGCTCACATCCGCTCAGCCGACCGTGTGCACCGGCACCTCGAAGAACTCGACCGAGGTGCGCCGCTCGCCGCTGCCCGGGTTCATGGCGTTCAGCGCCTCGTCTCCCCGGCGCATCGCCTCCTCACTTTCGAACAGCGTCACGCCGATCCCCTTGCCGCTCTCCCCCCTTGCCGCTCTCGCGGTTGATCAGCATCAACATCTTCGCACCCTCGAGGCCCGGCGGCGTGGCGCCGGCCACCTCCTGACGAACCATGCTGATGGCGTCCTCGACCCGGTCCGGATCGCTCTGGAAGGTTGCAACACGCGCGTACATCATTCCTCCTCTGCGGTAGAGGGACAGCCCTTGCGGTGACTCTATCGCGCGACGAGCACCGTCAGCTCGCGGGGCAGGGTCGAGAGCACCTCGATCCGCTCCGGCCCCATCAGGAGCGACTCCATGTAGCTGGCGGTGAACCCGGCCTCGCGGTCGAACAGCACGTTCTCGTAGTTGGTCAGGTAGCCGGGCTGCCACGTGAACTGCTCGAAGGCGTCGTTGCTGAGGTAGGTGTGGCCGACCCAGTTGGGCGGCATCGCGATGCCGAGCGCGTAGCCAC
>VBJV01000259.1:1233-3239 GCA_005879785.1 Chloroflexota bacterium | reverse complement strand
TGCTTAACGGCCTGACCCTGCCACACAGCTCCGGCGCCGTGGAAGGCCACGTCAACCGCATCATTCTGTGGAATCAGAATTCGTCAATGGATATGGCTGCGGAACCAGCCGGCGTGTTCTGTCGCGCTCGACGGTTCGGGCGTCTATGTCCTGGTCGGCGGGAGCACGGTCAGGGGCAGCTGCTTGCCCGGCTCGGCGCGTAGCTGGTTCGGGGTCGGGCCCGCCGGGGTGGCGACGTCGGCGAGGCGTTGCAGGAGGCGGTCGACGGCGGCTTGGTCGTTGTCGACCGCAGCACGTTCGTCGTCGGTGAGCGGGACGCCGATCAGCATGCGCTGCAGGCCCGTCTTCGCCTCGAGCAGCTGACCTTGGCTTGAGGACTTGGGCGTGTAGAAATCGCAGCGGGCGCAGGCCATCCGGTGCGGGCATTGCTCGAAGAACGTGTAGCTGCAGTAGCCGTGGCCGAGGTGGTAGTGCTGCCATTGTTCGCCGTTGGTGGTGGCGCCGGATGCGACGGCGTCGCGGTCGACGAGGACTTCGATGGTGCGCACGTTGCGGGCGAAGTAGCCGGCGTCGTGGTAGGCGCGGGTCAGGGTGTTGGGGCTGATCTTCGTGTAGTACTGGGTCGATTGCGGGGACCGGTGACCGAGCCAGGCTTGCAACTCGAACAGGGTCATCGGTTCCTTGGCGTTGTAGAGCTGACTGGTGATGGTGGATCGGGCCCGGTGGCTGGTGATCGCGCCGCGCACGTCGGCGGCCGGAACGCCGGCTTTGCGGCAGAGCATCGGGATGACCGTGTTGTTGATGTAGACGGTGGACATGCCGCGGGCTCGGGCGGCGAACAGCAGGTCGACGCGTTCGCCGGTGCGCCGGTCGGTGAACGGCGGCTGGGCGGGTCGGATGGTTTGCCAGGCGTCGATGGCCTGGCCGAGGATCGGGTCGACCGGCTTGGTGAACGCGGTGCCGGTCTTGTGGGTGGGCACGTCGAGCAGGCAGACGGCATCGCTGGCCAGGACGTCGGTGGAGCCGCCCGTGATCGGGGTGCCGTGGTATTGCCAGCGGATGCAGCCCACGCGCAGCCGGGCGATCTCGTCACTGCGCTGGCCGGAGAACAGCCAGGTCAGGGTGACCGCGCGAACTAGCTCGAACGGGTAGTACGGGCCGGACTGCGTGGCCGGCAGGTCGCAGGCGGTCAGGTTGAGCCCGGCCCAGAGCAGCTTCGCCCAGATGTCGTCGGCGATCACGCGCGGGTTCGGGCCGACCAGGGCGGCGATGCTGCGCGGGACGGCCAGTGCGCGTTGCGGGTCGAACCGGCGTGGCAGCCATTCCCATTCCTGGCAGTCCCGGAAGAACGTGCGCAGCGCGTTGATCTGCCCAGCCTTGGCCGCCGCGGTTAGGGGCCGGCCCAGCCGGTCACCGAGGCCGGTGGTGCGTTTGACGAAGTCCCCGACTCGCATGCGGTCCAGCGCGGCGATCCACGTCGCGCAGGTCTGCCGGGTCCAGGCCGCCGGGTCGGCGACCTCGCGGTGTTCCACGGCCAGCCACCGGCCGACCTTGAGCAGGTTCGCGCGGACACTGCCGCGGACCCGCCGGGTGAGGGTGGACGTGTCATGCCACCGGTCGGCGGCCTGCTGCCAGGGCTCGGCGCCGCCGGTGGCCCTCGCGTGCTGGCCGGTGCGGCCGGGCGGGGCCGCGCAGAACCCGAGCTCGGCGACCGCTCGCTGCACCGCGTGCACGGTGTTAAGCCGGGCGCCGTCGAGCAGCCGCTGCTCGCGGACCCGGTCGAACAGGCCGGTGGTCATGTCCTGCAGGTGCGGGCTGCGGTTGGTCAGCATCAGCTGCGCGACGGTCAACGGCAGCAGCGGGTCGTCGGAGTGACCGAGCTGGTAGCCCCAGCCGCCCAGCACCCGGCGGAGCTGGCCGAGTTCGCCCTCGACGCAGTCCCGGCCGAAGACCCGCCAGCACAGCACCAGCCGTTGGAAGCTGCCGAGCCGGTGAAACGCGGTGAA
>VBJV01000259.1:0-1228 GCA_005879785.1 Chloroflexota bacterium | reverse complement strand
GGCCGGCGCACCGGCCCGGAACTCCGCCACGCTGCGGCCCAGCAGGGCTTCCCAGTCGTCGGCGGTCCAGTCCCAGTAGCTGCCGGCATCGGACTGCGCGCAACGGGTCAGCAGCCAGGCGACCACGTCGAGCATGGCGCGGCGCCGATGCGGGGTCGGCGGGGAGTCCAACCCGGCGTTGACGGTGTCCAACGGCCGCACCAACCGGGCGATGACCCGCCAGCCCGGCGCGGCCGGATCGCCGGCCTTGAGCCGGCGCAGGGTGGCCAGCCCGAGCTCGGTGATTGCGGCGGCTTCCTCGGCCCGCACGACGACCCGCAACCGCGGGCGGGTAACCGGCGGCGACCACCGGCCCGGTCCCATCGGCGCCGGCTGCGATATCGCCGCGCTCATCAGCCTGTTCCAGTGCTGGCCATGCTGGCGAGCATCTCGACGCGCCACGCATGGATGTGCTGCATCCCGGCGGCGAGCTTGTCGGCCAAGTCCCGACCCGACAGATGGATGTATTGCAGCGTGGAATCGGTATGCCGGTGACCGGCGAACGCGGCGATCGCGTGGATCTCCCAGCCCATCCGGGCCAGATCGGTCAGACACAGATGCCGGGTGGTATGCGTCGAGAACCGCGGCAACCCCGCCGCCGACGCGACCCGGCGCACCACCTTCGACCAGGTCCACAACGTCACCGGCTGCGCCGTGTTGCGCCGCGACTCCGACAACAACAGCGGCCCCCGGGCCCGGCTCAACGTCGCCCGGTGCCGCAGATAGTCCGCCAGCAACACCCCGGTCGGCGCCGAGTACGGCACGCTGCGCTCCAACCGGTTCTTCGTCGTCTCCGCCCGCACCCGCAGCATCCGCCGTCCCGGATCGAGATCGTCGGTGCGCAGCGAGCACAACTCCTCCCGCCGCAGCGCCGCGTCATACGCCAACGCGAGCATCAACCGATTCCGCGCCGACTCGCCGCGAAACGCCGTCAACAACCCCAGCCACTCGGCCTCGGTCGGGATCCACGGCAGCTTCGTCAGGCTCGGCACCAGGCCGCGTTGCTGCCCACCGAACCGGCGACCAGGGGTATACCGGCCCCGACCGACCGGGTTCGACTCGCGCACGCCCTCCTCGATCAGATAGTCGAAGAACAGCCGCACCGGCACCAAACGCTGCTGCAACGTGGCGTTCGCTAACCCCGAGCCCGAGTCGATCGACACCACATTCGCGCCGTGCCGACTCGGCC
>VBJV01000260.1 GCA_005879785.1 Chloroflexota bacterium | reverse complement strand
ACCCCCGAGGAACGTCGAGAAGACGAGGCTCGAGCCGGTCGGCGATAGTTTGGTCACGAAGCCTTGCTCATCGCCGATTCTGGGGGGAGTTGTGTCGAAGGCGCCGGGCGTGGTCGGGAAGTTCGGGGAGAGGGTCCACCCGGCGACGATGGCCTGATCATGCCCCACAACTGATTCTGCTGGACACGGGGGCGTTCGCAAGGTAAGGGACGGGGATGCAGGTTGGCGGCATCGAACTGACTGAGGTGGACGTGGCTTGGCTCGAGCAGGAGGGCCGGAAGCGAGGATGCACGCGCTCGGATCTGGCCCGCGGTCTGTGCCAACGCAAGCAGCTGGTCGACGCTACGGGCCGGCCCCGCGTGATCACGGCGCGGATCGATCTGTGCCGGCACATCCAGGCGGGACGGCTTGCGCTGCCCAAGGCTGCGCATGCGGCACCGCCTCGGTGGCGGCGACCAGCACAGACGGACAGGGCCGCTGGCATGCCCACGCTCAAGCGGCGTCGGTCGTTGGCGGATGTGGGATCGTTGACCGTGCATCGAGTTCTGGCGCCGCAGCCTCGAAGACCATCACTACCTTGGATCGGGACCCTTGTGCGGTGCGCAGGTGCGCTACGTCGTGTGTACGCGAACTCGGGTGGTCGCTGCGGCGAGCTTTTCGTCCGCGGCGCTGCAGGTGGCAGCTCGCGATGAGTTCATCGGCTGGAGTGCGGGAGCCCGGCAGCGCAACCGCAGCTTGGTGATGGCCCAGAGCCGCTTTTGCTTGACCGTGCAAGTGCCCAACCTCGCTTCCCGGGTGCAGTCGATGCTGCTGCGCCGCGTGGCTGACGATTGGCAAGAACTCTATGGCCGGCGGCCGGTGCTGGTCGAGAGCTACGTCGACACGGCGCGCTTCAAGGGCACGTGCTATCGGGCGGCCAATTGGCAGTTGGTGGGCAACACCGCCGGTCGTGGCCGACAGGATCGTGAGCACGAGGCCGAAGTCAACCCCAAGTCGGTATGGGTCTACCCGCTGCAGCCGCGGTGGCGCGAGATCCTCCGCGTCGAGCCGGTGCGCAGACTCGACCCCGATGCCGACTGGGCGCAGACCGAATGGGGCACGGTGGATCTTGGCGATCGGCGCCTGACCCAGCGGCTGGTGGCGTACGGCCGTGCACGGTTTGCCCGGCCCACCGCCAATCTGCCGCAAGCTTGTGGCAGCCGCGCGGCGACCAAGGCAGCCTACCGGCTGTTGCAACACGAAAGCGCCAGCCTGCCGCAGTTCCTCAGCGGCCATCGCGAAGCGACGCTCAGCCGTGCCGCGAGTGAATCCGTGGTCCTAGCCATCCAGGACACGACCTCGCTCAACTACACGGCCCACCCTGCGACCGAAGGGCTTGGCCCCATCAGTAGCTCCGGCGCCGATGCGACGCTGGGCCTGGAAGTGCACAGTCTGCTGGTAGCCAATCTCGCTGGGACGCCGCTCGGACTGTTGGACGTGCAGGCCTGGGCGCGCGACCCCAAGGCCTATGGCCAGAGCAAACAGCGGTCGGAGCGACCGACGCAGGCCAAGGAGAGCCAGAAGTGGCTTCATGGCTACGCCGCCGCCGAGGCCGCGGCACAGCGGCTGGAACGGACCCAGGTCGTCGTGGTCGGTGATCGCGAAGCGGACATCTTCGATCTGCTCAAGGTGGCGAAGGCAGGTCGCGCGCAGCTGTTGGTGCGCGCGACGCATCCGCGCCGGATCCTGACTCCGGAGGGCAAGATCGAGGGACACCTGTGGGACTGCGTGGCGCGGGAATCCCTGGCCAGCGTGATGGAAGTGCACATACCGCGCCGCGGAACGCGATCGGCGCGGATCGCACATGTGGAGCTGCGGTATCGCGAGGTCGATGTCTGCCAGCCCAGGAACCGGAAAGGTAAGCGTCGTTCGGTACGGGTCTTTGCCGTGGCTGCAACCGAAGCGGCGGATACGGCGCCAGCGGGCGAAGCGGAGCCCATTGAGTGGTTGTTGCTCACCACGTTGCCGGTGACCACTGCCGACGAAGCTGCAGAGAAGGTCCGCTGGTACACGCTGCGGTGGCTGATCGAGGTCTATCACCGCACCCTGAAGAGCGGCTGTGGCGTGGAACAGCGACAGGCCAAACATGCCACGACCCTGGAAGCGGCGCTGGCGGTGGACGCGGTCGTGGCGTGGCGCGTCATGTGGTTGACCAAGCTTGGGCGCGAGACGCCCGATGTGCCCTGCTCGATCTTCTTCGCGGAGGAAGAGTGGAAGGCGCTGCACTGCTTCGTACATCAGACCAAGACGCCGCCATCCGAGCCCCCCAGCATGCGCGATGCCATGCGCAAGGTGGCCGGACTCGGTGGCTTTCTGGGCCGCAAGAGCGACGGTGACCCCGGCACGCAGACAATCTGGCGTGGCCTGGAACGCCTCACCGATATCGCTCTCGCCTTCCGCGTCTTTTTTTCATCGGCGTAGGCCCTGTGTCCAGCGGTATCAGAAGTGGGTCAAGATCAGCACCTGCATCGGCGGTGAGCCTCGATGGCACGCGCCCATCGCCGCGACCACCACGATGCAGG
>VBJV01000261.1 GCA_005879785.1 Chloroflexota bacterium | reverse complement strand
CCGCGCCCCCGCCCGCGCCTCCGCCCGCGCCCCGGGCAGCGCCCCGGCCTGCGCCCCCGCCCGCACCCCCGCCCGCACCCCCGCCCGCGGCCCCGCCAGTCGCCCGGCCCCGGCCAGTGGTCGCGAGCCAGGACAACGAGGCTCAAGTCACCGCCACGGCAGCCGGTCAGGTGCTGAACGTCCGGGGGGTAGCGGCCGTCGGATTTTTCGGCGGCGTGCGTTTCCATCGCGTCGCGCTCGACGTGCAGTATGCCGAAGCCCAGCGTCAGGCCCTGGTCGAGGGAGCCGTGGCCCTGCGGTTCCTGGCAACGCCGTGGCTGAGCGTGCAGATGGGCCCGCACGCCCGCCGCTTTGACACACCGTTCGGTGCCGAGCGCTGGGTCACATGGCGATTGGGAGGACGAGGGGACTTCGGCGTAGCCGGCACGGGCGTGCGCGGACACGCGCTGTTGTGGCGCGCGCTCGGACTCGACGTCAACGTGCCACCGGGTACGGGCAGCGCGCACGGTGGCGAGGTCGGCGTCACCGTCGATTTGGAGTCCCGTCCGTTCTGGTTCGGCCTGGCGTACGGGATCGATCAGGCGCAGGTGCGCGACGCTGCCCGGCGCGAGACTGTTAAGACCCTGACGCTGACCGCTGGACTCAGGCGGCGCTGACGTATACGACCAGGTAGGGGCGCAGGTATGACTAGGTAGGGTGCAGGTGTGACTAGGTAGGGGCACAGGTATGACTACGTAGGGGCGCAGCATGCTGCGCCCCTACATTTTCCATGGGCCCCCAAATATTTCCCCGTCCTGTTTCGCCAACAACTGGTCACGTCCTGTTTCGTTCCCACCTGGCCGGGTTATCGCGAATGTACCGGCGCACACGATTCAGATCATCACGATTTCGGATGACCTGATCGAAATAGTTCCGCTGCCAGATCCCGCCAACCCGAGCGCCGCGCAAGGCGTTGATCCGAGATGCGACCGCTGATTTGAATGATCTGACCACGGCACCGAGCGATCCCGGACCTATCCGCCCGATCGCCGCCGTGCGCGGATAGCGAGCCCCAAACAACAGAATCCCGTGCACATGGTCCGGCATCACCACGAATGCGTCTATCCGCACGTGTGGGAAATGGCTCGGAATGCTGGTCCAACATTGGCGCGCGATTTCCCCAAATCGATTCAGTATCATTTCGGCGGTCCGCACACGCCCAAAAAGGTGAGAGCACGCACAGATGGTAACGAAGTACGCGCCAGGACTCGAATAGTCGTGGCCTCGCAACCTGAGCGACCGCCGGTGCATGCTGACGCGGGGATGCCACGGTCTTTCCATCCGGACATGCTGTGGTCGCCGGGCGGGGGCGCGTAACCGATTTGGCGGGGATACCTACCATTTTTGCGCGTGATATGGTTCGGGGCAACGCGTGATCGGGGGCAGGATGCTGCAGGAATGAATGCAACCTGTAATTGGGTCAGGAATGCCGCGGGAATGAATGTAGGGGCGCAGCATGCTGCGCCCCTACCCCAAACCAT
>VBJV01000258.1:4451-4691 GCA_005879785.1 Chloroflexota bacterium | reverse complement strand
CTTTCCTGCAAAACCACTCTATGTGGCGCGGCGGTGCCGCTCCGCGACCGGTTATCGTGGCTTGTTATTGACCCACCGCTGCTGTAAGGCGCTGCACGCATCTCCTCCGACGCACGCCGGTGCCCTCTCAGGCGCCGCGCTGCAGGCGATCCTCGAGCAGCCGGTCGGCGGTTTGCGCCAGAGCCTCGGCAGCTCGGAAGGACAGGGAGCGCGGCTGCGGCAAGAGTGCCAGCAGCTGGT
>VBJV01000258.1:3554-4361 GCA_005879785.1 Chloroflexota bacterium | reverse complement strand
CGACACCGTCGCTGCAGCAGGTCTCGTCGTCGCAGACAAGCTTGGCGCGCATGCCGCGGTCGGCGAGCAGCACGCGGACGACGTCGACGCCGAAGCTGCGGCCAAGCGGTTGCAGCAGCACCATCTGAGGGCTGCGCCGTTCACCCGCGGTATTGGCCGCGGGACGCCGACGGCGGAGAAGTGCAGGCACGTCGGTTCGCTCACGCACGCCGATCCCGCTGACGTAGCCGTCGATGCCGGCGGCCACGAGCGCCGGCCCGTAAACGCCCTGGTCCCAGGCGACGACCGCCATCCCCGCTGCGCGCAGCCGCAGCGCGGTGGCGAAGCACCGCTGCACCTTGCCGTAGGTGTCGGTCGCGGCGCCGCTCGGCGAGAGACAGAGGCCGGCCCTCGGCGCGCCCAGCTCGGCGGCGAGTTGGGCGAAGCGGTCGACACCGGAGGACCACGCCGTGGCCACGCCGAAGGTGTGCAGCTGAGCCGACAGAAGCGGGAGCAGTGGGAGGCGGATGCCGGACCCGGCCATGTATCGAGCGGTGCGGCGCAGCAAGTCGAGGCAGAGCGCGAACCAGGGGTCGTCGGGCGAGGCGGGGTGGAGGTAGGGAGGGATGACGGCGGTGGCCCCGTACCCCACCTCGAAGCCGACCACCCGCGCCACGAGGTCGTCGCGCGCCGTCTCCGTGTCGAGGTCGGCGGGGGCGAGGGCGCCCGCTTCGCCGAATGGAAGCGCCACCCAGCCGTCCCGCGGGTCGACCTCACTCTGCAAGAGCGGGGTCATAGGGTCGACCAGGGCAGGGATGCCGGCGTGGG
>VBJV01000258.1:1816-3441 GCA_005879785.1 Chloroflexota bacterium | reverse complement strand
GGTCCTCGATCATCCGGTGGTCGTTCGGACCGGGACGGATCAGCAGGGAGGGGTGGCTCGCCATCTTGACCTCTGAAGGTTCAGATGACATCATACATGTCGTTAGCCGTGACGTCTATAGTGTCGAAGGAGGTGCTGTGACACAGGGACAGGCAGTCGCTGAGGCCTTCGCCGACATCGTCAGCGAGGTGCACGACGCGTCGCTCACGTACGCCGAGATCGCCGCCATCTGCGGCGTTGGGGAGCGGCAGGTGCACCACTGGCGGGCGGGGAGGCACCGGCCACGGGGTGCGGAGCGGGACCTGCTCCTCGAGCTGCGCTACGTCGTCAAGCTGCTGCGCGAGGTCTACCGCCCGGAGGGCGTCGAGATCTGGCTGCACTCGCGCAACCCGGAGCTCGCGGGGGAGCGGCCCATCGACCTGCTCCGTGCCCGCGAGTTCGTGCCCGTGCTCCAGGCGATTGAGCGGCTCAGTTCCGGGGCCGCCTGACGCGTGGACAGGAGCCTGGCGAACGCCGTCGCCGGCTGTGGCGCCGCAGTCGTCGACGGTGTCTTCCTTCGCCACGCCAGCGTCGCTCGGCCAGGCCTCGCGGGCGGCAGCGCCGGTGGGCGCTGGGGACCGCCTGGCACCTACCCCGTCCTCTACCTCGGACGGCCGCGGGAGGCGGTGGTCGTGGAGGCGTACCGGAGGTTGGTCGACCCCTTCCCCGGCATGACCGGCGATATGGTGTCGCCGCGGCGCGTCTACACGTGCGGCATCCGGGTGACCGAGGTGCTCGACCTGCGGGTGGCCGCCAACCTCGCCGCCGTCGGCCTGAGCGGCGACGCCCTCAGGGGCCCGTACGACCCCTGCCAAGCGGTGGGCCAGGCGGCGCACCAGCTCGGCATGCACGCGCTGATCGCGCCGGCGGCGTCCGGCATGGGCGAGACCCTCGCGATGTTCATGCGGCACCTGGGTGAGGGCGAGCAGCCGGAGGTGCTTGAGGAGGAGGTGTGGGAGACGCTCCCCGCCGACCCGCGGCGGCTGCGTGTCATCGAGGGACGCGGCGATCGCGCGTAGCCGATCGTGCTGAAGCCTCTCCGTTCTAGTGTGGCCCTCGCCGTCATGAATGGCGATTGGCCGCCCCTCGTCGATACATTGTGCGGCGTCGATGGGCCGCTCGTGCGATGTCGATGCGTCGAGGGCGGGAACTCAGCGGGCAAGCCGTAAGGACCTGACAATGCGACTCAAAGACCCACACCAGCTCGACAGCGCAATCACCATTCTTGCCCACCAATCGATGCTTGTCGGTAACACGACCTCGAGCGGTCGGGACGCGAATGGTGCGCGGGGATGCCTGGCTGATTTGGTGGGAGCAGACTGACGCTCAGCCGAGGAGCCTCTTCATCGACCAGGCGCTTGCCGACGATCTGTGGCGCGATCAGCTGGAAGTGCAACGCCTCAGCATGGCCGGTAACCCATGTCGCCTCCTCGGTCGACTGGTCGACGTGTGGCGAACAAGGCTCGCGGATGTGGGGACGGAACTCAAGGCACTCAAGCCGTTCATTTCGCGACCGGGCCATATCGTCGTTGCTGATACGTCAGCTCTGATCGTGCCGGCGCCTCTTGTCGATGCAAACTTGACGC
>VBJV01000258.1:0-1808 GCA_005879785.1 Chloroflexota bacterium | reverse complement strand
AGCGAACGAACCAGTCCGCCTCATCATCCCCATCTTGGTAATCGAGGAACTCGACGACCTCAGGCGTTACGGTCGACCACAAGCGCGGCAGCTTGCGCGCGACGTGGTACGGGTGCTTTGGGACAAGAAGCTCCCGGACGGCGGATTTCAGACAGCGCACGTCGGTACAACTGCCGAAGTTTTTGTGGACGAGCCGTCGCACGTGCGCCTTCCGGAGAATGATGCAGAGATTGTCGCTCGAGCGCAGTATGTTGGCGACCTAACGGGGCACCAGGTGGCGTTCCTCGCAGCCGATCTGGGCATCCTGATGCGAGCGAGCGCTGCCGGCCTGACTCCCGCACGCACCCCTCAATAGAGCGTTGGCTGCCCCGAGCATTCCTCTCCACTGGACCAGCGTAGCGTTGGTCTCTGGCGTAGCTCCAGCTGGCCTGCACCGCGGCTGGAGGATGCCCCTGGGACTTTGCCCCAATCTTCAGGTGGGCTCGATCACCATCGGGCTCACGCTGTGGCTCGAACAGCGCGTCGGTAGCCGAGACGCGAGAGGGGAGGAGAAGATTGCTTTTTCGGTTGCATCCGAACAGCCAATGACCCTCGACTCGTTCAGGGAGAGCGCGTGTCGTCCACTCCAAGACTTGATTACCTTCGCTACGGGCGTTCATGCGCCGGTCACCCGCTTGGAGATCAGCCGTCCCCCATCTCGCCACCTCCCGTTTCCACAATGGGTGCAGGTTCTTGAGTCGGGACCGTTGGGAGAAGAGCGAATTGAAAGCGGGAGCTGGCCGCGCCTCGTGTCCAGCTTGTTCACACTGGCAGAGTATCCGGGCGGATTCGACGTGCTGATCCCGAGATGGCTCGATCTGCATCGTGAGTTGCATCTTCCCATCAACATGTTGCTCCTCTCCGACTACATGGCCTACAGCTACGCCGATAGGTTCTTCTTCGAGGCATGCCAAGCGATAGAAGGCTTTCACCGGCATGCCTTTGGTCAACCCGCGAACGGCGCTGAAGAAGAACACTACGAACGCGTAATGGCCCGACTCAGAGAGAAGGCTGTGGGCGCTCGTGATCGGGGATGGCTCAAGAGCAAGCTCAAGCGCTCGCTGGAGCCGAGCCTGGAAGAACGGATTACAGCCGTGATCGCCGAGGCGGGTCCGCTGCTGGCTCCAGTCACTGCGGCATGGCCAAACTTCAGCCGCGCGGTAAGCGACACGAGGAACGCGATGGCGCATGTGCTCGGTGCGAAAACTGACCAGCGGATCGATGACCCTGCCAGGATGCAGCTGGCCGCAGAGGTCATGCGCTGGGCCGTTCGCATCGGTCTGTTGCGGCGTTTGTGGCCCGACGCCGATGAGGTAACGCCACTGCTGCGCAGCCACTGGTTACTCACCGGTCTCTATCGGCGCGTCTGACTCGTGCGGACACTGGGAAACAACAGCTTCATGGTGCGCGGTGAGGTTTACGTGCGGTCTGATGACCGCACCAATCTTACGGCGGCGGCAGCTGATCGATACTGATTGCGTCGCGGCGCATGTGTTTCTCGTGCTCGGGTCCAACAGGGAATCCCGGGATGGGTCGTTCTTGCTTCGTAACACCGCGCATGTCAACGCTGTAAGGGCTCAGTATCTGCTTGAATGCATTAGATAGTCGCGTGGCCAGTTGTGGCGCCATCTCGTCGTCAGCAATAAAGTCCTCGACCCAGAGGTCAATGTCGCTAGCTTCGTGATCCTCACTGGCGTCGCGATCCTCGCCACGTGCTACCGAGCCCGTGAGAGCGACCGATGCACCGTGCTCAGCCCCGGCAGCCTTGA
>VBJV01000009.1 GCA_005879785.1 Chloroflexota bacterium | reverse complement strand
GGGGTGTAGTCCATGTAGTACGCGTCCACGGTGTTGTCGGTGCTGCCCGACTTACTGGCTGTGTCCCACTTGATGGGGACGCCCCAGTAGTGCGCATAGCCGCGCAGGATCGACGTGACCGTCCACGCCTGCGCGGACGTCATCACCGTGCCCTGGTCGGCGGGTTGCGAGTAGTCGGCGATCACGTTGCCGGACTTGTCGACGACTCGCATGATCCCGTGGGCCGTGACTCGATGACCGCCGTTCGCGAACGCCGCATACGCCGATGCATGATCGATCATGCGCAGCGCGGAAGAGCCGATCGCCGAACTGGCGTTGGGCGCGATCGGGGTCGTGATGCCCAGCCCGTGCGCGAAGGTGATGACGTTGTGGATGCCGGCCATCTCCATCGCCTGCTCGGCGGCAACGTTGCGCGAGGCGAGCAGCGCGTGCGCAGCGGTGATGCGGCCCATGAACCGGCCGTCCCAGTCGGGAACACCACCCAGCGCCCGCGACTCCTTAGCTGTGTCGTCGAGGATGCTGTCCGGTTTCAGCACGCCCTCCCGGAAGGCCGTCTCGTAGACGTACGGCTTGAACGACGAGCCCGGTCGCCTCTGGCCCAGCACGACGTTGTACTTCCCGGCGATGGCGTTGTTGTTGTAGTCAGCCGAGCCGACCATGGCCAGGATCTCGCCGGTGCGCGCGTCGATCATGAGCAAGGCGCCGTTGTTGGCTCCGTGGCCGAGCTGCTTCACGCCCGCCGCCACGATGCTCTGCGCGCGCTGCTGCAGACTCAGGTCTAGCGTCGTCGTTACCACCAGATCGCCGTTGATGTAGCTGGGGTCCTGCGCAAGCTGGCCGCCGTGCAGCTGGTCCTCGATGTACTGCGCGAAGTGCGGCGCCGGCCCAACTGTGATGTTGGGTTTGCCGTGCTGCAGGTCGGCGCTGATCTGCCGCTGCACCTGCTGCTGCGTCGCCGCATCGCCGGCGAGCGGGTCGACGCTTGCCGCGTCGGTCTCGGTCACCTTGCCCATCGCGACCAGCCCGCTGAGCACGTAGTGCATGCGCGCGTAGGCGGCGTCGGGGTTCTCGTACGGGTCGTTGTACGAGGGCGCCTCGGGGAGCCCGGCGAGCAACGCAGCCTCGGCGGTGTTCAGCTGCGCGGCGTGCTTGCCGAAGTAGCGCTCGGCGGCGTTCTCGATGCCGTAGGCGTTCTCGCCGTAGTACACGATGTTGAGGTACAGCGCGAGTGTCTGGTCCTTCGTGTAGCGTCCCCCGATCTCGTTGGCGAGGAGCGCCTCGCGGATCTTGCGCAGCGGATCCTTGGACGCCTGCTGCCCGAAGAAGGCCTGCTTGGCGAGCTGCTGGGTGATCGTGCTCGCGCCCTCAGCCGGTGAGCGGAGCACGATGTCGTCGATGACCGCCTTGACGATGCGTTTGAGGTCGAACGCACCCTCGCTGTAGAAATTGCGGTCCTCCGCGGCGAGTGTCGCGTCGCGCATGACGGGTGCGATCTGATCGAAGCTGACCGACGACCGTGTGGTCGCGTCGTGGCCAACCTCGGCGATGAGCGCACCGTGGCGATCGAGGATGCGGATCGTTCCGGTGGCCTTGCCGATGTCGTCGATGTTCGGCAGGGTCATCGCCGCGAACACCACCATGCCGGCGAGCACGGCCACGATGAGGCCCGCTCCGGCGCCTGCCCACAGCAGCACGCGACGCCAGCGGCGGCCGATCCGGAAGCGCCGGCCGTTCGCGCCCCCCAGCCCGGCGCGGCGGCGGCGCGGCTCAGCTGACACCAGTCGCCTCGGCCCTTCCCGCTCCTGCATGAGTCTGCTGATCCATGATGCGCTTGGCCGCATACGTGCCCGCCGCGGCTCCGGCCGCCGTCACGCCGCGCAGCAGCGCCTTCTGCCACACCGGGCCGGACTCACCGCCACGGCGTTCGAGGCGGTCGCGGATCTCGCGCAGCTCGCTGGCAACGTCATCGAGGGACGCGGGTCCGGGATCCGCCGGCTTGCGATCGCGGCGCGCGCGCGAGCGAACCAAGACGATCGCGCCGATCAAGACCAGCGCACCAGCGCCCAGGGCTGCGATCCGGGGGCCATCACGACGCAGCCGGCCGCGCCAGTCCAGCTCGTGGCGGATCCGGGCCTCGATGCGCGCCGCGTCAGCCTCGAGCTGCTGCTTGGTCAGCTCCCGCTGTCGCCGCGCCTGATCAACCCCCTGAGCCACCGGCCGTCCTCCTTGATCGTGCCGAACGTGTGCTTACCCTGGCTCAACGAGCGCCGTACGCGCATGGTTCCGACCAGCCCCAGCAGCAGGGCGATGATCAGCAGCGCGCCGCCGACGAGCAGCCAGGCCAGCCACGGGTTGCCGAAAAACGCGGGCCCGAGCCAGGCAGGAAGCGCGCCGAGCGCCTCGATCAACGCTATCAGAAAGAAAACGGCCGCGGCGCTGACGAGCGCGATAGCCACGGCCATCCGGCGCAGGGCCTCACCGAGCTCAGCCCTGACCAGGTCGAGTTCGGCACGCACCAGCGCCACCGTGTCGTCGACGACCTTGCGCCCCAGGGCTGCAAGATCCTCGTCGTCGACGTCCACGGCACCTCCGCGCATCAGGTCGCCCAATCTGCACCCGACCAGGGGCCTGAGGACCCCGCCAATGGCAGCCGAGTATATGCGTCAGAGGTTGACGTGCTCGATGTCGATGTCGGCGAGGTCCGGCGGCCGCGGGATGCCGTGCTCTGCGAGCAGGCGCAGGCATTGGATGACGTAGCGCGCGCCGGCGAGGTTGAGGCCGTGGCGGCGGGTGAGCCGCTGGATGGCCTGCAGCGTGAGCACGTCGCGCTGAGAGTAACGACGCCGGTTGGTTGATGTGCGCCGAGGCACCACAAGATGCAGGCTCTCGTACATCATGAGCGTCCGCGGATGCGTCTCGAGGATCTCGGCGGCGACGCTGATCGTGTAGAGGGGCTTGTCGAGATCGATCATGCGGGCAGCCGACGTCGTTGCCATCTCCGCCGGTACTGCCATCTAAGCGCCGAGGCCGGAAACGCGGGCTGGGGGTGGCATCAGTCTAGTTTACACGCACGAACGTGCTTTTCCCGACACAAAGATGGTGGATTACCTGATAATCCCGCCTCAGGCGGATTCCCCCGAAGGTCGGGCGTAACCGCACCCGGCGGTCCTCGTTGCACTGGTACCTCATGTCTTCCTCGGTACAGATACGACGCACCCCCTCCCCCGGGCAGCCCAACGGGGCCGATGCTCTCGCCGTCCGCAGGCGCTACCTGCGGCAGCGGCGCCGCATCAGCGACCGAGGCTGGATCGCGCTCTGGGTGACTGTCGGCGCCGTGGTCGGCTGGCTCTTCATCGTCGGCTTCGCCGGGCTCGGGCACTGACGGCTTCGCTCAGCCGATCAGCTCTCTGAGGTCCTGAAGCTGGTGCGAGATCCAGCGCGTCACGTCGTTGGTGCGCACCGTCTCGCGAATCCGCGTGATTCGCGCCTTGCGCTGGCGCTGCTCCATCATGAGGCCGCGGTAGAGCGCATCGGCCGTCTCGTCGATGTCGAAGGGGTTCACGGTGAGCACGAACTCACCGAGCTCTTCGTGTGAGCCCGCGTTCTCGCTGAGTACCAGCACACCGTTGCGCCGGTTGCACAGCGGGCCCTCCTTGGCCACCAGGTTCATGCCGTCGTAGATCGGGTTGACCAGGAGCACGTCGAACGAGCGGTAGCCCGCAATGGCGCGCTCCATGTTGTCCTCGATCTCCACGCGGATGGGCGCCCAGCCGCCGCGGCTGTAGCCACGGTTGATACGCGCTGCCACGCTGAGCACATGGCCGAGATAGGCGCGATAGTCGTCGATGTCCTGCCGGCTCGGCTGCAGGAACGCCCAGAAGAGCACCTGCCCGTACAGCTCAGGGTGGGCGGCCAGCATGCGCTCGTAGGCCAGGAACCCACGCACGATGTTCTTGCTGAGGTCGGTCCGGTCCACGCGCAATATCAGGTACTTCGGCCGCCACTGCAGGATGCGCTCCTCCTCCGCGCGCACCTCAGGGCGGTCGGCATGGGCGAGAAATGACTGGGGATCGATGCTGATCGGGTAGTTGCGCACCCAGATCGCGCGCCCGTCGAAGAAGACCGTGCGCTCGCGCAGGTCGACGGTGAGGCCCAGGTTCTCCTCGCACGTCATGAGGAAGTTGCGCACGTCACGCGGCGTCTGAAAGCCGATGATGTCGGCGCCGAGCATGCCGTGCACGACCGCGTCGCGAATATTCTTGGGCAGGATGGTCCAGTACTGCGGCGTCGGCCATGGAATGTGCACGAAGTGCTGGATGCGCACCTCCGGGAGCCGCTCGCGGATGAGGCGCGGGACGCAGTACATCTGGTAGTCCTGTACGAAGACGAGCGCCGGCTTGCGCGATCGTTCGGCCTCGACGACGACGCGGTCGGCGATGTCTCTGTTCACGCGCACGTAACCGTCGTTCCACGCACGCTGGATCGCCGAGTCGACGATCGGCTCACGGGCCAGGTCCCACAGGTAGTGCTGGATGAACCACAGCAGCGGATTGCTGATGACGCTGTAGAAGAGCTCGTACGCCTCCGCACCGGGATCGACGAAGGCCACGTCGTAACGGGTGCCGTCCTCGGTGATGAGCGGGGCCGGATCGCCGCGCTCCGCCAAGGCGCGGTCCGCATCATCGCGAGTGATTGCCACCCAGGTGGCGTGCGTTGCGCCGGCGAGCGAGCTGAGCGCTGTCACCAGGCCTCCGGGGCCCTTGGTCAAGCGCTCGCTGGTACCGCGATAGGGGTCCGCCGGGTACAGCGCCAGCGGGGCGCGGCTCGCCACGATGATCGGCTGGACGTGTCGCAGCAGGCGCCGCGTGTATGGCTCGATGGCGGGCAGGGCTCGTCTCCGCAGGCGGCGGGGAACCACCCGCCTCAGTCCATGCTAGCGGGGCAGCACGCCGCTCATGGCCGGCGTTCGCCGACAATCGCTCGTGTTGGCAGCTGAACTCACCGAACGCCGCGTCGCCACGTCAGGTCCCACGCTGGCGGTTCGAGACTTCGCCGGCGGCGAGCCCGCGGTGCTGGCCATGCACGGTCTGGCCAGCAACGCGCGCTGGTGGGACCTGGTCGCCCAACGTCTCGCTCCCCGGCACCGGGTCATCTCCGTGGACCTGCGCGGCCACGGGCTGAGCGACCGCCCCGAGGACGGCTACGACTTCGAGACCGTGGCCGACGACCTGGT
This sequence comes from Chloroflexota bacterium, assembly GCA_005879785.1. Taxonomy (GTDB): domain Bacteria; phylum Chloroflexota; class Dormibacteria; order Aeolococcales; family Aeolococcaceae; genus CF-165. The sequence goes on along the minus strand of VBJV01000009.1, from coordinate 7,495 downwards.
GGAGGTTGCCGCGCACCTGCACCCGGGACCGCTGGTGGCCGCTGGGCACAGCTGGGGAGCGTCCGTCGCCTTGGAATACGGCGTCGTCGCTCCCCAGGGAACTCTGGGCGTCATCTGCGTCGACGGCGGCGCCACGGAGCTCAAAGCGTATTTCGGCCCGACCTGGGAGATGGCCGAGCAGATGATGCGACCGCCGCAGCTCCACGGCATCACGGCGGCCACGCTGCGGACCTGGATGGATTCCTCACCGATCAGCGAGGGTTCGGATCCCGAGACCGCCGCCGCGATCATGCTCGGCAACTTCGAAGACGACGGCAACGGCGACGGCGGCCTCCGTGCCCGCCTGATGCTCGACCATCACATGCAGATCGCGCGCCACCTGTTCGAGCTCGACGGGTACGAGCTCATGAGCAGGCTGGGCTGTCCCGTGCTGTTGATCCCGGCCGGCCATCCCGATCACGAGGACCTCCCCAAGGTGCGGGCCATGGACCACGCGCGGGCAGTGCTGGGCGACCGGGCTCGCGTGGTCTGGGTGGACGGCGTCCACGACATCCCGGTGCAGCGCCCCGCCGAGGTGGCGGCGGCGATCGGCGATTTCCTGACGACGCTCGTCCCGCACTGAGCCGTTCTCGCAGCGCCTACCGAGCGGCGGTACCATCGCCGCGCCGAATCCGCCGCCGAACTGCACTCGTCTCAATCCAACGTCCTGCACACGCACTGACACCGCCGGCTGGGCGCGCGGCCGCCGCTCGCGGCTGCGCCCCGCTCGACTTCGGCTTCCCTGGCGCAGGAGCCTGGCTGCGTGCCACGCAAGAGCGACCCCTGCCCGAGCGTTCACATTGGTAGTCAAGGGACGTTCGACGCGATGGAGGCGATCCAACAAGGTATGAGCGCATCGATGCCCACCACGCGGCCGGCCCGCGCTCTCGTCCGCCTCTGTTCCGGACTGCCTGCGGTCGCCCTCGCCGGCTGGATCGCGCTTGGGGTGATGGTTTCGAGCCCTGCGTTCGCGGCCGCCTGCATGTCGGCCAATGCGACGTTCGGCTTCACGGGCAGCGAGCAGTGCTACGCGGTGCCGGCAGGCGTGTCCAGTCTCCACATAGTTGCGGTGGGCGCCGCGGGGGGCAGCGCCCCCAGCGCGCCGGCCGGTTCGCCTCTCGGCGGTGCCGGGGGAGCGGGCGCGCTCATCACATCCAACCTGCGCGTGACTCCGGGCGAGGTGATCTTCGTCGAGGTCGGCGGCGCCGGCGGAGCCGGCGGCGTCTGCCTGGTGGGCAGCTCCTCGTGCACCGGCAGCTCTGGAACCGGTGCGGGCGGGTTCAACGGCGGTTCGCCCGGCGGTTTCACTGCGGCGCCCGCATCGGAGGTGGCGAACCTGTTCGCCGGAGGTGGCGGTGGCGCGACCGACGTCCGCACCATCGCCATGGGCACGGGAGCCTGCGCCGGCGGTTCCGCCGCTGGGTCTGCGGCGTCGCTCAGCTCGCGCCTGCTCGTGGCCGGTGGCGGCGGAGGCGGCGGCAACGCGGGGATCGGCAACGGCGAGAACGGGGGCCACGGCGGATCGTCGTCTCAGGTCTCATCTTCAGGGGCCAGCGGTGGAAGCAGCGGTGGCGCGGACGGCAAGGGAGGGGGCGCCGGCCGGAGTTCCGCGGGCGGTGCCGGCGGGGCGCCCGGCGCTGGGACCACCAACGGCGTGGGCGGCGGGGCGGGGTCGATCGCGTGTGCCGGCGGCGGCGGCAACGGGACCTCCGCGAACTCGGGCGGGGGCGGCGGCGGCGGTCGCTACGGCGGTGGTGGCGGCGGTGGCGGCGCCACGGTGCTGAGCGCAACTCCGCCACTGGTGACCGAGGGGGCTGGTGGCGGCGGGGGTGCCGGCTCGGCTTTCGTGACCGCCGGCTCGATGTGCGGGAGCTCCATCGGCTCCGCGTCGGGTCAACCAGCCCAGGTGATCATCATCGCGTCGAACCCGTGCGGGGCCACGCCCGCGGCAACGCCGACCAGCGGGGTCAAGGGCACGCCGCCGCAGCCGCCAGGTTCGACCGGCGCGGACACGAGCACGATGGCCGGCGGCGCGTTTCTCCTGGTCAGCGGCGCGCTGATGGCGTACGGCGTCGCGCGGTACGGCCGCCGCGAGTCCTATCCGAGCAGCACGTCCCAGAAGTAACGATCGCGGCGTGGCACGCCCTGATCGACGTGGATGTGCTTGATCTCGGTGTACTCCTTCAAACCGTAGATGCCGTGCTCGCGGCCGACGCCACTCTGCTTGTAACCGCCGAACGGAGCCTGTGGGTTGAGCAGGTGCCAGTCGTTGATCCAGACGGTCCCCGTGCGCAGGTTCTTGGCGATGTCGATGGCGCCCCGCGTGTCACGCGACCACACTCCACCGGCCACCGCGAGTACGGGACCGAAGATCTCCTCGGTGGCAGCATGTGACTCCGGCTTGACGCCGACGAGGACTGTGGGCTGGACGAAGTAGCCGCGCTCCCCGACGTGAGCCGCCCGTCCGCCGCCGACGGCGACGGTGGCGCCCTCCGCTCGAGCGCGCTCGATTGCCGACAGGATCATGTCGTACTGCTGCTTGCTGATCACCGGGCCGACCTGGGAGTCGAAGTCCGCGGCGTCGCCGACTCGCAGGCTCGCTGCGCCGTCGACAAGCCGGTCGACGAATGTGTCGTAGATGTCCTCGTGCACGAACAGACGCGTACCCGATTCGCACATCTGCCCCTGGTGGAAGAACGTGCCGAACAGCGTGCCGTCAACCGCCAGGTCCAGGTCGGCGTCGGGGCAGACGATGTTGGCCGACTTGCCGCCGAGCTCGAGTGTCACCTTCTTGATGTTCTGAGCGGCGGCCGCGAGGATCTTGCGGCCGGTCGCCGTCGATCCCGTGAACGCCAGCTTGTCGACGTCAATGTTCTCGGCCAGCTCGGCGCCGACCTCACTCGCCGGGCCGGTGACGACGTTGAGGACTCCCTTGGGCAGCAACCCCGTGTCGTCGATGGCGCGGGCGAGCTCCAGCGCCGACAGCGGTGTGTTGGACGCAGGCTTGAGCACCAGCGAGTTGCCCATCGCCAGCGCGGGCGCGATCTTCCACATCGCGAAGATGAGCGGGTAATTCCAGGGGATGATGCCGGCGCAGACGCCGATCGGCTCGCGCTGCACGAAGTTCCAGGAGACGTAAGGCTGATCGAACCACGGGAGCGGCTCGTACCACGGCACTGACAACGCCTGTTCTGCAGTGCTGCGGAACCATTCGAGTGCGATGGGGACGTCGACCACAGACGTCTTGCGTATCACTGCTCCGGCGTTCTGCGCCTCGAGCAGGCCCCAGTCGCCCGACACCGTCTGCAGATGTCGCGCAATCTCGAACATGATCTGGGTGCGCTGCAGCTGCGTCTTGTGCCGCCATTCGCCCGCCTCGAAGGAACGGCGCGCAGCGGCAACGGCGCGGCGCGTGTCCTCGCGAGAGCTCGATGGCACGATGGCCACGACCCACTCACCGTCGATGTACTGCTGGTAGGTCGCCACCTCCACCTCAGGCTTGACCATCGTCGCCACTGCTGCACCTCCGTGTCATCCTGCGGCCCCCCGCTCCAGGGCGGCAGCTGCCGCGAACCCGGGCGGTGACTTGACGCTCCCGTCAACTCTAGCGTTTGTCCGTCGCGTCGACCATGGCGTTGGCTATACTCCTGTGTGATTCTGTCGATGCACAAGGGCCGCGGGCCGAGAGGGGTGTTGGTGGACGAATTCCAGTTCGCAGAGGGGTTCGACGCGCCGGATCGCCTGGCTTTTGGGCTGGCCGCCGGGCCACTGCTCGCGGTGGTCGGAGCGATCCTGACCGCCTACGCGTTGGTCCGCTCGCCGGTGCCGGCCCCAGTGGCGATGCCGCTTGCGCTGTTCGTCGTCGCGCTGGCCGCGAGCCTGGGGTGGCTTCGCATCGCCGGGCGGCCGGGGTTCGACTGGGCTGTGTTCGCACTGCGGTTCGCACTGCGGTTCGCGCTGCGAGCACACCGGCCGACGTTCCAGCTCGCGGCTGAGCCAGCTCCTCTCGATGAGGTGCCCATCATCCCGCTGTTCAGAGAGACGGCTGGGCCGCCCCGCAACGCGCAGACGCACCCAGCCGAGACTGCCGGCCGGAAGGGCGGAGCACGGCGCCTCACCTTTTTCTCCCTGAAGGGAGGCACGGGACGCAGCACGCTCGCCACCGAGCTGGCCTGCCTCCTCGCCAGCGGATCGGCGCCACCCGGCGAGCGCGCGCAGCCCATGCGCGTGGCGCTGCTCGACCTCGACCTGCGCAGCCCCAGCGTGTCGGTCCGCCTCGGCATGCCCCACCGCACTGTGCTGGACTTCGGACTCGCGCCTCCCGGCAAGCGGCGTCTGCTCGACTACATGGTTCGCCATCGCTCAGGCGTGCACGTGCTGCTCGGGCCCGCGGCACCACTCTCGTCGGAATGGCCGGTCAATCCAGCCTTGCTTCGCGAGGTGCTGCGCGAGCTCGACATCGAGGGATTCGACGTCGTCATCATGGATCTCTCAGCGGAGCTGTCGCCGTTGACGACGGCCGCGCTCATGTGTGCCGATGACGTCTTCGTGCTGCTCACGCCGACCGCCGGCGGCATTCACGACGCCTATCGCACCACCGAGTCCCTGCGCGGATTGGGGCTCCGTCACTCGCTGCGTTACGTGATCAACCGCGCTCGCGCCGACACCGACGTGAGCGAGCCCATTGCCGACCTGCGTGGGCAGATCCTCGGCGAGATCCCCGACGACGATTCGGTCGTGGTCGCCGAGAACCACCATCGCCTCGTTGCGCTGGAGAGCAGCGGGCCGGCAGCCGACGCGCTGCAGCGTCTGGCCCGCCGCCTGGGGCGTGAGCTGCGCTTCCCCGCAGCGGGGTGAAGCCGGTCGCGGTATACAGAGTGCGCGGCGACCGGGTCGTGCACCCCGACGGCAGCAGCTCAGCGGTCATGGTGAGCTCGGCCATCGACCTGTCGTCGCTCGACACGGCGCGGCGTGCCGCCGCGTCGGCGGCTTTCCTGCGCATGTGCCACAGCCTCGAGTCGCCGCTGCAGATCGTGGTGCGGGTGCGCCGCGTCGAGGACGAGCCGGCTGGGGAGGATTCGCTCCGCGCAGCCCATCCGGGACTCGACGCGGCGATGCGGCGGCACTGGGCGACACGACTTCGTGCGCGCGCCGTTTTCACGCGCACCATCCTGCTGGCGACACGGGCGCCAACAGCGACGGCGCTGGATGAGGCTGCTGAGCATGTGCACGGGTGGCTCCGCGCGATGGGTATCAGCGCGCATCGGCTCGAGGGCGCGGCCCTCCACAAGGCCCTGACCGCGGGACTGCCGCTCGCGCATGGCACTGCTCTCACCGAGCATCCGCACCACGTTCGCGCCGGAGCGTGCGTGCTTCGCTCACTGGCGCTGCGCAGGTTCCCCGGACACGCGGTCCGGCCCGGCTGGCTGGCCCCCCTGGTGACGGTCCCCGTGGCGTGCGACATCGCACTGCACCTGAGCCCCGCCGCCCTCGATGCCGCGCTCAACACGCTGACCCGCCGCCTGCGCGACTTCTCGGCTCACAGGCTGCTCGAAGCCGAGCGCGGAGCGATCGGTGACGTGCATGTCGACATCGGCCTCGACTCGGCGCTCGCATTGCGAGCGCGCCTGGCGGGGAGCCTGGGACGTCCACTGCACTGCTCGCTCACGGTGGCGGTGCGCGCAGCGACGCTGGGCGCACTACGCCGCGACAGCGACACTGCAGCGCGCGCCTTCTCGTCGGCGCTCGCCGCGCTGCCGCTGTGCGTTGACGCGTTGTCTGCGACCAAGCTCGTCGAGTCGGGCGCTGCCGCCACCTGCGTCCCGTGGCTGCACGCAACCTGCCAGGATCGGGACGGGTACCGCATCGGCGCGGCAGTGCACTCGGGCCTGCCGGTGCGCATCGCGCCATTCGACACCGCGTGGCACGCCAACGCGAACATCGCCGTCTTTGCGACCTCTGGACACGGCAAGAGCTTCGCGCTGGGATGCCTCGTGCTCGAGGCAGCCACCCGTGGCATTGATGCGGTGATCATCGATCCCGAGGGTGAGTACCGCCGCGTCGTCAGCGCGCTGGGTGGTACGTACCTGGCGCTCGAGCCAGGCGGCTCGGCGAGCATCAACGTCTTCGATGTCCCCGGGCAGACAGACAGCGCGGCCGACGAGGCGGTCGCGGGCGTCGTGTCCCTGGTCAGTGTGCTGTGCGGAGACCGGCTCGACGACCTCGAGCGGGCGATCACCGACGCGGCCGCGCGTGAGGCGTTGCGAGACGCCGGCGCGCAGCGGCGCGTCGCGGTCCTCGGCGACTGCATCCCCTACCTCGAGAGGCACGCCGTGCGCGTTGCGACCATCGTGCGCCGCTACTGCGCGGGAGCGCTGGGCGTGCTGTTCAACCGCCCCACGACGCTTCGCATCGGCGGTGGCGTGTGTGCAATATCCATGCGCGGCATGCCGGACGAGCATGTGGCCGCGGCGACGCTCGTGGTGGGTCGCTGGCTGTGGCAGCTGGTAAGGCGTGATCGGCGGCGGCGGCATATCGTGTTCGACGAAGTCGGCGCACTGTGCTCGCATCCCGCGATGCGGGCACTGCTTGTGCAGCTGGCGCGACGCTGCCGCAAATACAGCGCGTCGCTGGTCGTGGCCACCCAGAATGCTCAGGACCTTTTGGCGAGCGGCGAGGGCACCGTGATCGCCACCAACTGCGCCACGGTCTTGCTCGGCGGCCACCGGCCCGCCGAGACCGCCCTGATGGAGCGAGCCTTCGGCCTCACCGAGGCGCAGCGGCGTCTGCTCGAGACCGCGACGAGGGGCGAGTTCTTGCTCATCGCCGGCGATCGCAGGCTGCCGATCCGGGTGGACGTGCCGGCCGAGTACCGGGCGATCCTGAGTGCCGCCGAGCCGCCGCCGACCCCTTGACGCGCGGATGGTCCTATCTCAAGATATGGGGGCTCCAAGGCGGGCCGACCCCAAGATGTGGGATAATCAGGGGGTTTCTAGGTGATCGTGGTCGGGGTGCACCGACCCGCAGGGGGCGCCATCTTCCCTACGTCATAGCATCCGCCAAGCGCCCAACCGAATTGCGAGGAAAGATCGTGGACCCGTCTGTCTCCACCCCCCAGGGACCTGACCCCTCGACCCGCCGGCAGCCGGCCGGCCGCAGTGCTCGCAAGAGCAGCTCGCCCAAGGCGGTGGCCGAGGCGCTCAGCGCCGCGGTGGAGCTCAAGGACGGCGGGCTGCGCGTCGAGCGGCGCTTCACCACGGAGGGGTTCCATCCCTTCGACGAGGTGGCCTGGGAGAAGCGCAGCGCCACCATCGCCAACGAGAAGGGCGAGACGGTTTTCGAGCAGAAGGACTGCGAGGTCCCGGCGTTCTGGTCACAGATGGCCACAAACGTCGTGGTGAGCAAGTACTTCCGCGGTGCGCTGGGCACGTCCCGCCGGGAGACCAGTGTCAAGCAG
>VBJV01000257.1 GCA_005879785.1 Chloroflexota bacterium | reverse complement strand
ACGTCAGCATCTGCGCCCGCGGCCCCCAGATGGGATTGCCGGCGAACACGGCCACGAGCACGCCCAAGCCGAGGGCGAAGCGATTGCCGGTGCGTGCGAACGCCCGCAAGAGCACGCACACGATCCCCAGCCAGGTGGCGACCGAAAAGGTCAGCACGATGAGGCCCAGCCCGCCCGCCCGTTGCGTGACCGCGAAGAACACCTCGCTCAGCCACTCGTGCATCGTCCATTGATGGCTCGCCACCGTGTACGTGAAGGGATCGGTGCCGAGGAGCGCGGCCTTGTCGAGCATGAGCTGACCGGCGCGAAGGTGCCACCAGAAGTCCGGGTCCTGGATGGTCCTGGTGACCGGCATGATGGCCAGCACAAGAACCGCGGCGAGAAACAGCCCGCTGGGCGAGACGAGCTCCTCGATACGCTGCCGCCGCGCGACGCTCGGCTTGCTGCGCAACTCCGCCGTGATGCGCATGGCTCTCCCGCCGGCCGGGTGCTACGCCTCCGTTCTCGCCGCGGTCAGCTCGATGACGCGAGGCTGCTGCGCTTGACCCGGGTGCAGCAGTGCGCTCAGCAGCTCGGTGAGCCGCATGAAATCGAAGGGCTTGCTCATGTACGTGATGCCACCAAGTCGCATCACGTCCTGAATGTCCTCGTCGAAGCAACGAGCGGTCAGCAGGATGATCGGCACCTTTGCAGTCTTGGCGTGATCACGAAGCTCGCGGCAGACACTGAGTCCGCTGAGCCGCGGCATCATCACGTCGCAGACGACCACGTCGGGCGTCCAGCCTTTGATGACAATCTCCAATGCTTCCATGCCGTCTTCGGCGCAGCGCACTTCATAGCCCTCGCTCTCCAGACGCAACTCGAGCAACCGGCGCAACGAGTCGTCGTCTTCTGCGATCAGGACACGAGCCAGAGAGGTCTCCGATGCAGGCATGCGCAACCCCGAAGAAATGGAACCGACGCAATCGGTTATACCCCGGATGCTTTACCGGGACCAGGGTGCAACAGGCCTGTCACAGGCCTTCGGGAATTGCGCGCAGCGTGCGCGCTCCATGCGACTGTGCGGTGACATCATGGCGTCTGTGGCCGAGCTGGATACAGTCACCTCAGTCAACCCGGCGGCGCTGGCCGGCGTCCGCTTCCTGCTCAGCCAGCGGATCGAGGATCTGGACGCCGAGGCGGCCAACATCGAGGCCGGCATCCTCCAGACCGCGGCACACCGCGACCAGGCTCGCCGCCGGCTGATCGACGCCGAGCAGCTCTGGGCGGCGACGCTGTCGACGTTGCCCACCAGCAGCGCGGAGGAGATCGACTCGGCATTCCGGACGGTCGCCGCGGCGCGCGCCGACCTGACGGCGACCGAGGAGCGCTCCAGCGAGCTGGGCAGCCGGCTCAACGGCATCCGCTCCGAGCAGGAGGTGCTGCGCTCCGTCTACCGCAGCCTCGATGACCTCATCGCGTCCACGACGAACCCGACGTCCGGCTCCTCCCGCCTTCGCAGCGCGTCGCGCCAGGTGTTTCAGATCATCGAAGAGGAGCGTATGCGCATCGCCCGGGACATGCACGACGGACCGGCGCAGTCGATGTCGAACCTCGTGCTCCAGGCTGAGATTCTCGAGCGTCTCATCGCCCGCGATCCGCAGATGGTGGTCAGCGAGCTCGCCGACTTCAAGGACGGCGTGCGCAGCGTTCTCGACGACACCCGCAGGCTGATCTTCGACCTGCGCCCGATGACGCTCGACGACCTGGGCCTGGTGCCCACGTTGCGCAAGTTCGTCAAGGAATTCGGCGAGCGCGCCGGGGTGCATGCGGAGCTGCGCGTGGTCGGTGAAGAGGCGCGACTCGCCGGCGCCCTCGAGCCGACACTGTTCCGGATCATCCAGGAGGCGCTCAACAACACGCGCAAGCACGCCCAGGCGAGCGTGGTGGAGGTGGTCATCAACTTTCAGCCGATGCAGGTGAGCGCGGGCTGCCACCGAGGCGCACCTCGACTCCACGCGTCATCTCGGGCTCATCTCGATGCGGGAGCGCGCCGAGCTCGAGAAGGGCCGCCTCGAGATCAGATCGCAGATCGGCAAGGGCACTGAGGTGCGTGTCGCCTTTGATCTTTAGGCGCTCAGGGCGGCGGAAGGGGCAGCCCGGCGACAATAGGGTCATGCGCTTCCGCGTGCTCGCCTGCGACTACGACGGCACGCTGGCGACCCGAGGGGTGGTCGCGTCGCAGACGCTCGAGGCGCTGCGGGCCGTGGCCGATTCCGGCCGCCACCTGGTGCTGGTGACGGGCAGAACCCGCGAGGAGCTCCTGGATGTGTTCAGCGAGCTCGAGCTGTTCGACGCGATCGTTATCGAGAACGGCGCCGTGCTGCTCGATCCGGTCACGGGGAACATGCAGCCGCTCGCCCACGCGGTCTCGCACGAGCTCGTCGCCTTGCTGCACCGCAAGGGGATCGAGCGGGTGGTGTCCGGGCGTGTCATCTGCGCGGTCTGGTCGGAGCATGCGGACACGGTGCGCGACGCCATCCGTGAGCTCGGACTCGATGTGACCGCGGAGCTCAACCGCGATTCGGTGATGGTGCTGCCCCGCGGCGTCAGCAAGGCGACGGGCCTGGCCTCAGCGTTGCGGGAGCTCGGCGAGCCCTTCTCGACCACCGTCGCGGTCGGCGACGGCGAGAACGACCTTTCCATGATCGAGACCGCCGAGATCGGGGTGGCCGTGAACGACGCCGTGCCGCCGCTGCGGCTGCGCGCCGACGTCGTGCTCGAGGCAGCCAACGGCGCCGGCATCCCGACGCTGTGCGCGGCGCTCATCGGGGACGACCTGGCGGAACTGCTGCCCGTGGCGGTAGGCCGCCGAGCGGGATAAGCGAAGCAGGCCCCGGGGTCAGCCGGCGCGGCGGCTGGCGCGATC
>VBJV01000256.1 GCA_005879785.1 Chloroflexota bacterium | reverse complement strand
TGCAAGCCGGCGTCGGCCGCTCGGCGTAGCACCTGCAACTCCGGGTCACGCCCGATAACGCTCCCCACCATCAGCAGAGTCTAGAGTCCCGGTTCACCTGGCGTTCGTGGCCACGCTACGCTGGTTGTGTGCCGCTGCCTGAGTTGAACCGGATCGCTGTCGGAGCGCACTCCATCGGGTACCGGCAGGCCGGTGCCGGCCCCCGGTCGTCCTTCTGCACGGTTTTCTCTGCGATTCCCGGTCCTGGAGAACGCAGCTGGAGGGCCTCTCGGATGCATTCTCGGTGATCGCCTGGGATGCTCCGGGTGCCGGCGCCTCATCGGATCCACCGGAGACGTTCACCATCACCGACTGGGCGCACGTTCTCGCGCGGTTTCTGGACGCCGTCGAGGTTGGTCCCGCGCACTTCGTCGGGCTCTCCTGGGGAGGCTTGCTGGCTCAGGAGCTGTACCGTCTCGAGCCGAATCGGGTGCGCGGTCTCGTCCTCGCGGACACGTATGCCGGTTGGAAAGGCTCGTTCTCTGAAGCGGTCGCGCAGCAACGCCTGGAGCGCTGTCGGCGCGAATCCGTCCTGCCCACAGCGGAGTTCGTGCGCCTGTGGGTGCCCAATGACTTCTTCACCGCGGATGCGACCGCCGAGCTCGTGGATGAGATGTCGAGCATCGTCGGCGCGTTTCACCCACACGGTTTCAGGCTCATGGCGCAGTCGCTCGCCGAATCCGACACCATCGCCGAGTTGCAGCGCATCGGTGTCCCAACGCTCCTGGTGTGGGGAGACTCCGACGCGCGCAGCCCGGTCGATGTCGTCGGTGCTCAATTCCGTGATGCAATCCATGGCTCCGAGATGGTCGTGCTCGAGCGCGCCGGGCACCTGAGCAACATGGAGCGTCCGTCTGAATTCAACGCGCACGTCCGCCGGTTCTGCTCACACCGCGGCGGTCACACCGAACGCTGGTAGGCCCTGAAGGAGCGCACCGCGAGCCATCCGAGCAGCGCCGCCAGCGCGGCCAGCCAACCGAGACGCGACAGCACGATTCCCCAATCGACACCAGCGTCGAGCGTCTGACGGCCGATTTCCACAGCCCAGTTGACCGGGTTGTAGCGCGCCACCGTCTGGATCCACTCCGGCATCAGCGTCGTGGGCAGAAACGTTGACGAGAGAAAGCACAGCGGCAGCACGAGCATGACGTTGGCAGCGATCACTGTCTCCTGCTGGCGCAGGCGCAGTGCCAGCGCGTTGGAAAAACTTGCCATGCTCAGACCAAGCAGGACGGCGCCGGCGATGAGAGCGAGCAGGCTGACCGCTCCGCCGGCGAACCGGGCGCCGACGAGCAGCGCGATGCCGATGAGGATGATCGACTGGATGATGGTGAGCACCGCCCAGTAAGCGAGCTGACCGATGAGAAACGAGCTGCGCCGCGCCGGCGCGACCAGGAAGCGGTCGAGCACGCCCCGTTCCATGTCGACGATGTACGCCGTGCCGCTCCAGCCGTTGGAGAACAGCGTGTTCATCACCAGCACTCCCGGCGCCAGGTAATCGATGTACGAGGCGCCGCCGAAGCCCGGAAGCTGCGCGACGTTCTTGAAGAGCTGCCCGAAGAGCAGCAGCCAGATCAACGGTTGGGTCAGCTGCATCACCACGTACAGCGGCTGGCGCCACAGCGCTCGCAAATAGCGCGCGGAGACGTACGCGGGTTGCATGACGAGCGTGCTGCGGCACCGAACGTGCGGCCGGTGTGTTTCAGATAAACGTCGTCTAGCGATGGGCGCGACACGGTGACCGTTCGCACGCGCGCTCCTGCGCCATCCAGCAGCGCAAGGACATTGGGCACCGCGCTGGGCCCATCGTCGACGCGCGCATGCAGGGTGGTTCCCTCGATGCTCAGATCGCGAAGACGTCCGTTGAGCCGGCTGAGAGCTTGCCTGCCCGCGTCCAGTGATGACTCCGCGTCGAGCGCGACGTGGATGGCATCGCCGCGCAGCTCGCTCTTCAGGTGATCGGGCGTGCCCTCGGTGACCACTCGACCCGCGTCGATGATCGCGAGGCGGTCGACGAAGTGGTCGGCTTCGTCGAGGTAGTGCGTGGTCAGCAGCACCGAAACGCCATCCTCTCGAGCGAGACGGCGGATCTCGGCCCACACGTCACTGCGAGCCACGGGGTCGAGGCCCGTCGTCGGCTCGTCGAGGAACAGCACCGCCGGGCGATGCACGAGCCCCAGCGCCACCCCCAGCTTGCGCAGCATTCCGCCCGAAAAAGTACGAGCTGGACGATCGGCGTCCCGGCTGAGCTCGAAGCGCGCGAGCAGCTCGTCAACGCGGCGACGCGTATCCGTGCCGTGCATGCCGTACAGCCGTCCCTGCAGGGCCAGGTTCTCGCGCGCCGACGCCTCCAGGTCGACGCCGTTCTTCTGCGCGACGCAGCCGATGACGCGGCGCACCTCGCTGGGATGCTTGAGCACGTTCACCCCGGCCACGCTGGCACTGCCGGCGTCGGGCCGGCTCAGCGTGGTGAGGATCTTCACCGTGGTCGACTTGCCGGCGCCGTTGGGGCCGAGCAATCCGAAGATGGTGCCGCGCGGCACCGTGAAGCTCACGCCGTCCAGCGCGCGCACGGACGCGCCGTATGTTTTCTCCAGGCCCTGCGCCTCGATGGCCGCGGGCGCTGATCTAGGTGTCATGATCGGATTGACCTCCAGGTGTCCAAGCATTGCGGGGGTCCTGAGAAACGGAGCTCCGGCCCGGGTGTTGAGCCACCCGACCGGGGCTCTTCAGTCACGAGCTGTTCTTTTCGGGCTCTGCACCTCCTCTGAACGCGTCGATGAATGCGCGCCACAACTCGACCTCACCGAGGCGACCGGATTCGATCTCGTCGACAAGCGAGGCGACAAATCTGGCCTCCGACTCGAGCAGGGCGACGCGGTACTCGTCCTCGATCAGGAAGAGGCGCGGGATCTCGTGCTCGGCTGCGACATCTCGCGCGCTCTTGAGCTGCCGGATGGCGATCTCCAGCTGGAGCCCGCGCACGCGGAGCAGCCGGACCACCTCTTCGGGCGGCAGCCCGGGCATGAGCGAGAGTGCCGCCTCGAACGCGGGGTATTCCTTCACGGGAGTCGACAGGAGCTCGGCCAGCCAGTGGTCGTGCTCGGCGCGGCCCGCAACGGTGAGCTCGTAGACGGTCCGCTCAGGGCGCTTGCCCTCGCGAACGGTCTCGACCGGCCGGATCAGGCCGGCCCGCTCCAGCTGCTCCACGACCGAGTAGAGCGAGCCGTAGTTGAGCCTGATGCTCTCGTGCTTGCCCCGCTCGCGCATGGTGGTGGCCAGCTCGTACGGGTGGGCTGGACCGGTCAGCAGCGTGGAGAGCACCGCTAGCGCCAGGGGGTTGGAGCGCTTGGGTCGGGGCATGAGAGCCGGCAAGCTCCTTCGGTTACAGGGTGTCCGTTGACGACTATTCGCCAACGACTATACGGGGCAGACTATACGGTGTCAACCATGAGAGGTTGAGGTCGCGCGCGTCATGCGCTCGGCGCTGTCGGACTGATGCCCCAGACGGTGGCCAAGCGCTCGTCCGGTTGGAGCACGCGCAGGCCCAGCCCTGAGTTGAACGCGTCGGGTGCGCATGTCATCGGTTCGATGGCGATCCCTCGACGCCGCCGCGTTGCGTCCGACAGCGTGTCGCCGGTGTAGAC
>VBJV01000255.1 GCA_005879785.1 Chloroflexota bacterium | reverse complement strand
AGTTCGGCGCCGTGGGCCTGCAGGCGGGCAAGGACATCCTCGATGTCGTCGACGGCGAACATGATGCGACGGATCCCGAGGGTGTTCACCGGTGCGTTGGGGTCAGGGTTGCGAGCCGGCGGCGTGTGGAACTTGGTCAGCTCAAGCCCGCCGTTGCCGTCCGGCGTCCGCAGCATTGCGATGTCGCTTCGGACACCGTCGAGCCCGACGATACGGTCCACCCACCGTCCCTCGACCGTCGTCTCACCCTCCAGCTCCAGACCGAGTTCGACAAAGAACTCGGTAGCAGCCTTGAGGTCGTCGACAACGATAGCGATGTTGTCTATCCGCTGGATCGACATGTCCCCTAGCATAGGACAGGCTAGCTCGACCTCGCAATGACATAACCTACGAGTCATAGTTTCGAGACGGTCGAGAGTTCGCGACACGGCCCGATAGGAACGGGCGACCACTTGAACCGACTGATGTTGCCGCCGTTTGCGGCCGGTCGCCACTGTTCGCTTGCGTCGGTTCGTTTGGGGGGATTATGCAGAACTGCGAGGTCGGAATCCTTGGCGTGGGTCGCATGGGTCGAGGCATCGCGGCGACCTTTCTGCGGGCCGGACTGCCGACCGGCGTGTACGATGTCGACGACCAACGTATGCGTGACATGGCGCAGCAGGATGCTGCGCTCGCGGAATCCCCGGTGGACCTCGCGCGGCATTGCCCGTTCATCTCTATCGTGGTTCGCAGCGATGACCTCGACGCCGCCTGCTCGGGGGCGGACGGTCTGCTTGCCGGCCTGAAGGCCGGCAGCATTGTGGCGCTCCATACCAGCACGCCCCCGGCGGTCACCCGGCGTCTTGCCATGGAGATCGAGGCGCACGGGGGCCGGGTTCTCGAAGTGGCAATGACTGGCGGTGTCGCCGGCGCCGCTACAGGCAACCTGACGCTCATGTGCGGCGGGGACCCAGGCCTGTACGAGGAATGCTGGCCACGGTTGCGTCTCATTGCCAAACACCGGATGTTCCTCGGCCCCCTGGGTGCCGCCGGGGTGTGCAAGGCGATCCAGGACGTTCTGTTTGGGATCTATCACCACACGACGAACGAGATGGTCCAGCTCGCGGTCGCGGCTGGGGTAGATGTCGACCGCTTCTTCGAGGTGATGACGGCCAAAGGTTCGGTGGCCGATCGCTGGACCGATCTCTGGGCCCGGGACGGCGTCGAGCTGGAGGGCACCCAGTCGGCGACGAATCCGCGGTCGGCCATCGGCGGCTTTGCTTCATGGCTCTGGCCGCTGGCCGAGGAGCTTGGCGTGGACGTTACCACGAGTCGCGAAACGGTGGCCCGCTCGATGTCACTCCTCGAAGCGCAGCTCCGAGCCGCTCCGGAGCTGCGAAGAGAATGAGCGTCCAGCGCCAGCCAGGAAGCATCCCCCTTTGCCAGGTCGTCGCTCCTTATTGGCATAACGGTGCGCACTGAATGAGTCGCGCCGCGACTGGTGCTTAGACCGGCCGAACTTCGGCGAGCCGCTTGACTGCGTGCTCGTCGTCCCAGCAGACGGCGGCGTCCCATGCAGCCGACGCTTGCGCGGCGATGTCGTACGCGGGGTGGTCGAGACCGGCGGCGTTGTGAGGCAGGACCAGGTCGAGGTCGGGGACGTCGACGTGCGACTCGTCCCAGTCGATCAGTGCAACCCGATCCGCGGTCATCCGGACGTTGCCGGGGTTGTGCGGGTTTCCGTGGACTACGCATGTCCGTCGTCCGACGAGCCGCGTCCACGCTGCTCGGCACCGAGCAACGCCCTCGGGTGGCATCGCGCCGAGGTCGATCTTCGTCCCGGTCTCCGCGTGCAGGAGCTCGGTCGACGAACGCCAACCGGGGCGCTGCGGCCAGCCGCGCGTCAACCGATGCAGCTGGCGGAGCGTGTCCGCCACGCGGCGCCAGTCGCCATCCGTCTCGGGCGGTCCGCCCTCCACGTAGGTCATCACCACCAGACCCTCGGCGAACAGACGGCCGTCCCTGGTCAGGATCGGGAGCGGCACGATCAGGCCTTCACGGTCGAGGTGTTGGAGGAGCCCGGTCTCCCACGCGAGATCGGCATCGCTCCTCGCGCCGAGACGGCCGACCGCGAGGTGCCCGTTGAGGCGCACGCTCCATACGTCGTTGGCGACTCCGCCAGCGAGCGGTTCGATGCGAGCGACGTCGTCGCCCCACTGCTCGAGGGCCGCCCATCCCATCGGCCTCTCCAAGTCTCTAAATAAGCGTCAGTTGCAATTGGCGCTACTTGGTGGAAGCTACCACCTCGACCGTCAGGTCTTTGTCGTAGTCCGGATGCATCCGACTCTGGTGGGTGAGCTCGACCTCCTTGCCGGTCTGGGACGACTCGATCATCCCG
>VBJV01000012.1 GCA_005879785.1 Chloroflexota bacterium | reverse complement strand
GTCATCCCTGGCCTGGTCCGCTAGGACGCTGCCGAGCCCACCGCCGGCTTTCTCGGCGTCCGCTCCGGTGCACGAGCACGGCGGATCTCGACCCGGTATGAGCCCTCTCCGACGAGGCCCTCGACGGCTCGCTCCAGGGCGGGCCCGGGATCGACGCCGAACTCGCTGGAGAGCGCGATCTCCTCGATGCTCGTCCCGGAATCGACGTGGATCACCACTGGACAGTCGCCGCGATGCTGTTCGAATGCATGGCGCAGCGGAGCCAGCATCGCGCTCAACCCCGGGCCGACGCGCACGTGCACCGTGCTGTCTCGACGCCACGCCGCGAGCCGCGCGTCGTCATGCGCGTACACGGATTCGGCGAGGATCTTGGCGGGCTCGGTTTCGCTGCGATCCTCGTCGTCCGGGACCACCGGCCCACCGCTCCGCCCCACCTCGACCTTGCCCCGCACCACCACCACCGCATCGGGGTGCAGCAACGGTGCGCATTCCTCGAAGGTGCGCGCAAACACCACCACCTCGCACGCCCCGGTGAGGTCCTCGATCTGCAGAAAGGCCATGCGCTGGCCGGTCGTGCTGCGTTTGGGGACGAAGGCCCTGACGTCGCGCACCACGCCGCCCACCTGCACCAACAGGCCGTCGAGATGTGACCCGAGCTCGTTGATGGCCGTGTCGACACGCTGCTGCAGTTCAGCGGCGACGCGCCGCAACGGGTGGTCGCTCAGGTACATGCCGAGAAACTCGCGCTCCCAGCGCAGCTTCTCGTCGGCAGCGACGGTTGCAGAGCCACTCGCATCGAGCTCCGCAGCGCTATCGGCGGCGCTCTCATGTCCGTTGAATTGCTCGATGGTCTCCCCGAAGAGCGCGGTCTGCCCCGACTCCCGCTCGCGGCGGATCTGCGCCGCGCGGTCGCTCACCATGTCGAGCACGCTCAGCAGCGCACCGCGATCTCCGAGCGGGTCGCACGCGCCGGCCTTGATCAGGGCCTCGAGGATGCGACGGTTGAGCTCGCGGGTGCCGATGCGCAGGCAGAGATCAAGCAGCGACGTATACGGGCCGCGCTCGCGGCGTTCCGCCACGATCATCTCGGCCACGCGCTCGCCGGCGTTCTTGATGTGCTGCAGGCCGTAGAGGATCTCGCCCTGCCCTGGGTCGCCGATGCTGAACGCCACGCCGCTGCGATTGACGTCCGGCGGACGCACCACGAGGCCATGCGCGTGGGCGTCGAGGATGCTCTGCTTCAGCTTGTCGAAGTTGCCCGCCCGGCTGTTCAAGAGCGCACACATGAACTCCAGCGGGTAGTTGGCTTTCAGAAACGCGGTCTGGTAGGCGATGAGAGCGTAGGCGTGCGCGTGTGCGGCGCCGAAGCCGTACCCGGCGAAGAACGCGATGAGCTCGAAGAGCTGGACGGCGGTCTCCTCCGGGACGCCGCGTTCAGCCGCCCCGTGGCGCGGCCCGAAGAACATCTGCTTCGCCGAGCGTGAAGCCGGCCACCGCCGACGCGATCTTCATCACCTGGTCCTGGTAGATGATCGTGCCGTACGTGCTGGCGAGAATCGGCTCCAGCTCCGGGAGCACGTAGGTCACCGGCTCCTCGCCTCGCTTGCGCCGCATGTAGATGTCGACAACTCCACCCTCGATCGGCCCCGGGCGGTTGAGCGCGACTGCGACTCCGAGGTCCTCGATCGACTGCGGTTGAATGTCAAGCAGGATCCGCTTGGCGAATATCGCTTCAAGCTGAAACACTCCGTGCGTATCCGCACGACCGAGCAGCTCGTACGCCCTGGCGTCATCGAGGGCGATGTGGTCGATGTCGACCTCGATTCCGCGGTGCTGCTTGATGTGCTCGCACGATTCCTCGATCACGGTGAGGTTGGCCAGTCCCAGCAGGTCGATCTTCAGCAGTCCGATCTGTGAGACGCCGACCATGTCGAACTGCGTTATGGCTGCGGATCCATCGCCGCTGGTGGAACGCTGCAGCGGCACGATGTTGGCCAGCGGCTCGGCGCCGATGACCACACCGGCAGCGTGCGTCGACGCGTTGCGGCAGATCCCCTCGAGGCGCTGCGCGTTGTCGACCACCTTGCGCGCCCAGTCCTCGTGCTCGTACACCTCGCGCAGCTCGCGGCTCTCGGCCAGCGCGCGCTCCAGGGTGATGCCGATGGTGGCCGGCACCAGCTTGGCCAGGCGGTCGACGTCGGGCAGGGGGACGTTGAGCACACGGCCGACGTCGCGGATCGCCGCCCGGGCTGCCATGGTGCCGAAGGTGATGATCTGGGCGACGCGGTCGTGGCCGTACTTCTCCTGCAGGTACTGGAGCACGCGCTCACGGCGGCGGTCATCGAAGTCGATGTCGATGTCCGGCATCTGCACGCGCTCGAGGTTGAGGAATCGCTCGAAGATGAGCCCGTACCGGAGGGGCTCGATATCGGTTATGCGCAGCACGTACGAGACCAGCGAGCCGGCGGCGCTGCCCCGGCCCGGCCCGACCCGCACGCCGTGGCCGCGCGCGGCCCTGATCAGGTCCCAGACGATCAGGAAGTAGGCGGCGAAGCCCGTCTGGCTGATGACGTCGAGCTCCATGTCCAGACGCTCGCGCACCTGGGCGTTCGCCGCATCGCCGTAGCGCTGGCGCACCCCCACCTCGCACAGCTCGCGCAGGTACGTGTCCGCGTCGTGGCCTTCGGGAATCGGCTCGTACCGAGGCAGCAGGTTGCGACCCAGCTCGATGTCGACGCTGCAGCGCGCGGCGATGGCTGCCGTGTTGGCCACGGCTTCCGCATAGCCGCTGAAGCGCGTGCGCATCTCGTGCGTCGGGGCAAGGTAGAAGTTCGGCCCGGAGAACTTGAAGCGCTTCTCGTCGGCGATGCGCGCGCCGGTCTGCAGGCAGAGCAGGATGTCGTGCGCCTCGGCATCCTCGGGCCGCACGTAGTGGGAATCGTTGGTGGCGACGAGCGGCAGATCGAGGCGCCGGGCGATATCCACGATGCCGGCGCGGGCGGTCTCCTCCTCGGCGACCCCATGGTCCTGGAGCTCGAGGAAATAGTTGTCGCGGCCGAATATCTCCAGGTGCTGGCGCGCCACGGCTTCAGCGCCGTTCGCATCGCCGCGCAGGATGGCCTGTTGCAGTTCTCCACCCAGGCATGCGGACAGGCAGATCAACCCCTCGGCGTGCTCGGCGAGCAGCTGCTTGTCGATGCGCGGCCGGTAGTAGTGGCCCTCGAGGTGCGCCGTCGTCACCAGCTTGATCAGGTTCCGATAGCCGGTCTCGTTGCGGGCCAGCAGCACCAGGTGATAGGGATCCCGGTCGGCGCGCACCTCGCGGTCGTGCCGGGACCGCTGCGCCATGTACATCTCGCACCCGATGATCGGCGTGATGTGCGCCGCCTTCGCCCTGGCGTAGAAATCGATGACGCCGTACAGCACGCCGTGGTCGGTGATGCTCACCGCCGTCTGTCCCATGGCGCGCACCTGGTCGACCAGCTCACCGATACGTGCCGCGCCGTCGAGCAACGAGTACTCCGTGTGCGTGTGCAGGTGCACGAAGGCGCTGGGATCCGACTCCATCTCAGCCACTGCACGGTCCCCTAGGCTGGCTGCTAATTTCGAACATGCGTACGCTACCACCCGGGCGCTGTCACGCGGTTCGCCGCAGCGTCACCACGCATTCGACGTGGTACGTCTGCGGAAACATATCGACGAGCGCGAGTTCCTCGACGGCGTACGGACCGGAGGCGACGAGCACGTGCAGGTCGCGAGCCAGCGTTGCCGGGTCGCATGAGACGTAGACGACCCGCTCGGGTCCGGCCAGTGCCATCCAGGCCGTGACCCGCCCGCCGCACCCCGCGCGTGGCGGGTCGAGGATCAGCCGGTCGACGTGCCCCTCCGCCGCGATGGCGGGAAGCCTCTCCTCCACCGCTCCGAGCGCGTAGCGCACGCGGCCGGCAACGTCGTTCACGCGAGCATTCAGGACGCCATAGCGCGCGGTGGCGCGATTGGATTCGATGCAGACCACCTCGCGCGCTTCCTCGGCAACGTGCACCGCGAGCACGCCGACGCCCGCGTATGCGTCCACCACGCGCAGACCGCGATACGCACCGAGCCCGTGCAGCACCCGAGTGTACAGGGCGTCCATCTGCTCCCAGTTCACCTGGATGAATGTGTCGGGGCTGACCCGGTACGTGTGACCGCGCCAGTTCAGTGACGTCGAATCAGTGCTGAGCCGGATTCCGCCGGCATCTCTCGCCACGTCGTCGATGGCCTGGGCGGGCAGGGCGCGGCGCGGCTTGGCACCCACGAGCAGTTCGCGGCCGGCTTCGCCCGCCGTCACGTGAACCGTCGCCAGCTCCGATGTTCCCCGCGCCGCCAGCCGGCGCAGGGTCGGAAGCGCGCCGGTGATCGTCGAGTCGTGGATCAGGCAGTCGTCGACCGCGATCGGCCGCCAGCTGCGGGCTCTGTTGAACCCGAGGCCAGGCTGCCGCTGGTCACCTTTTGCGGCAATGACGTGGAACTCGCCGCGTCGCCGGTATCGCCAAGGGTTGGCCATGCCGATCACGTCGACGCGCCCAGGCACGGGAACGCGCTGCCGGCGAAGTGCATCGAGGACCACTTCGCGCTTAAGCGTGAGCTGGTGCGCGTACTCGACGTGCTGCAGCTGGCAACCGCCGCAGTCAGGAACGTACGGGCACGGTGGCTCCACCCGGTGCGGCGACGGGGCCAGGGCGCGCACCATTTCCGCGAACTGCACCTTGCCCTTGCGAAAGCGCAGCGCAACCTCCACGTCCTCACCCGGGATGCCCCCTTCCACCATGACCGGGGCACCAGCCTCGTCGCGAGCCAGGCACAGCCCACCGTGGACCATGGGCCCCAGGTGCATCAGCGCGCCAGTCGCTCCCGGAGCATCCGGTTGACCAGTTGAGGCTGCGCCTTGTTGCCGGTGGCTTTCATCACATGCCCGACCATCCGCCCCAGCGCCTTCTCCAGGCCGGCGCGGAAGTCCGCGGCCGCGTCGGGGTTCGCCGCGATGGCCGCATCGATCGCTTCGGCGAGCTGCGCCTCGTCGCTCACCTGGGCCAGCCCGCGGTCGCGAACCAATGCCTCAGCGTCGCCTCCGGAGACGTAGAGCTCACCGAGCAGCTCCTTCGCCGTGGGTGCGTTGATCGTTCCCGTCTCCACGAGCGCCAGCAGCCGGCGCAGCCCCTCGACGCCCAGCCCGCTCGCGTGCAGGGGCACCTTGTGCTCGTTGGCGAGCGCAGCGACGTCGCCCATCAGCCAGTTGGCGGCAGTCTTGGCAGCAACTCCTGCGTCGACGAGGCCCTCGAAGGCGTCTGCGAAGCGCATGGCGCGTGCCGCGGGCAGCTCGGGAAGCGTGGCCCGGACCCGGTCGACGAACTCCGCGTCCAGGCGCAGCGGGGGGAGATCGGGTTCCGGAAAGTAGCGGTAGTCGTGCGCGTATTCCTTGCTGCGCTGGGACACCGTCTGACGGCGCGCTTCGACCCAGCCGCGCGTCTCCTGCGTCAGGGCGCCACCGCCGTCCAGCACGGCGACCTGCCGCTCGAGCTCGTACTCGAGGGCGAGCCGGACCGCGCGAAACGAGTTCATGTTCTTGATCTCGACCTTGACGCCGTATTCGCTGGCTCCGCGCGGCCGCATCGAGATGTTGGCGTCGCAACGAAACGAGCCCTTCTCGAGGTTGCCGTCGTTGACCCCGATGTACACCAGCAGCTGGCGCAGCCGCACCAGATATTCGTGCGCCGCGGCGGCGGAGCGCAGGTCGGGCTCGCCGACGATCTCCATCAGCGGCACCCCGCACCGGTTGAGATCGACCAGCGACGACGTGGCGCTCTGCAGCACGTCGCCGGCATGATGCAGCGTGCCGGTGTCCTCCTCGAGGTGGACCCGGGTGATGCCGCAGCTCGCGGGCTCACCCTCGACCTCGAAGCGCAGCCGGCCGTTGAGCGACAGCGGCAGGTCGTATTGCGAGATCTGATAACCCTTGGGCAGGTCGGGGTAGAAGTAGTTCTTGCGGTCGAACTTCGTGAAGCTGGGGATCTCGCACTCCAGCGCGAGCGCCGTCCTCACCGCGTACTCGATCGCCTGCCGGTTGATCACAGGCAGCACGCCGGGAAGCCCGAGGCACACGGGGCACGTGTTGTCATTGGGCGCCGCGGCCGTGTAGTCGGCACTGCACCCGCAGAACATCTTGCTGCGTGTCAGCAGTTGGGCGTGCACCTCGAGTCCGATGACCGGTTCGTAGCGAGCGAGCACGGCGGAGCTCGCGGCTTCTGCCGTCTGCGTCATGCCGCGGCGTCCGCGAGCGGCGACCGCGTCGCGTGCCAGTCCGTCGCACGCTGGTATGCGTTGGCGACCTGGAAGACCCTGGCGTCCTGGAACCGCGGGGCGAGCACCTGCAGCCCCACCGGCAGCGAATCGATGAAGCCGCAGGGAACGGAGATACCCGGCAGACCCGCCAGGTTCGCCGGCAGCGTCACGACGTCGCACATGTACATCGACAGCGGATCATCGCGTTCGCCCATGGTGAAAGCCACCGTGGGCGACGTGGGACTGACCAGCGCATCCACGGATTCGAAGACCGAAGCGAACTCGGCGGCGATGAGCGTCCTCACCTTCTGCGCCTGCCGGTAGTACGCGTCGTAGTACCCGCTGGAAAGTGCGTACGTGCCCAGCATGACGCGGCGTTTCACCTCGTCTCCGAAGCCGGCAGCGCGCGTGCGCAGGTACATGTCGGTCAGCGACGGCTGCTCCTCGCGCAGGCCGAAGCGCACGCCGTCGTACCTGGCAAGGTTGGACGAGCACTCCGCGGGAGCGATGATGTAATAGGTGCTGAGCGCCACCTCGGTGCTGGGCAGCGAGACTTCCCGGAGGCGCGCGCCCTGCGCTTCGAGCACATGCAGCGCGTCCTCGACGCACCCACGCACACCGGCGTCGATGCCGGCCCCGAAATACTCGCGCGGCACACCGAGGCGCAGTCCGTCGACCCCGCGCCCGAGCGCCGGCTGCGGGTCCTCCACGGGCGACGGATCCGACGTGCTGTCGCGCGGATCGTGACCGGCGATTACGGCGAATACGAGCGCGCAGTCCTCGACACTCAGCGCCAGCGGACCGATCTGGTCGAGCGACGACGCAAAGGCAATCAGACCGTACCGAGACACGCGCCCGTATGTGGGCTTGAAACCCACCACGCCGCACAGCGACGCCGGCTGCCGGATCGATCCACCGGTGTCGGTGCCGAGCGCGTATGGCACCACGCCGGCGCCCACCGTTGCGGCGCTGCCGCCGCTGCTGCCGCCCGGTACGCGCTCCACGTCCCAGGGATTGCCGGCGGCGCCGAACGCGGAGTTCTCGTTCGACGAGCCCATGGCGAACTCGTCGCAGTTGGTCTTGCCGACGCAGACGGCGCCGGCGTCGAACAGCCGCTGCACCGCCGTCGCGGTGTACGGCGGACGGAAGCCTGTAAGGACTTTCGACGACGCCGTGGTCTCGACTCCCTGCACGCAGAGCACATCCTTGAGGGCCATGGGAATGCCGCAGAGTGGTGACGCGCTGTCGGGATGCTCCGCCAGCGTCAGCGCGGCTGCCTCGGCCTGCTGCTCGGCGAGCTCCGTTGTCGACGTCAGGTATGCGTGCAGTTGCGGTTCCACGCGCTTCTGATGTGCCATCGCGCCGGCGAGCAGCTGCTGCGGGGTCGTCTTTCCCGCGCGAAGCCGCGCAGCGAGCTCCGTGATCGAACTACGCGTCGAGCTCATTCGCCTGGATCGCGCCCACCACGAAATGATGACCGTCGCTGCGGGGCGCATTGCGCAGGGCGGCGGCGGCGCCGCGGGGCGGCTCGGGCACGTCGTCGCGCATCACGTTCACCAGCTCTCCGACCTGCGCGGTCTCGGTCAGCGCGGACGTGTCCACCTGCTGCAGCCTGGAGATGTGGTCGAGGATCTTCTCGAGCTCGACTCCAATGCGCGCGGTCTCGGCCTCGTCGAGACCGATGCGCGCCAGCATGGCGACGTGTTCGACATCAGCTCGGGAGAGTGTCATGGCAGGACTGCCATTATCCGTGACCCCATGTGCTTGCGCCGGCGAGGACCGGAAGCCTGGCCCTCGCCGGGTGGGGTACTGCGTAAATCCCTGATGGCGGGCGTGTCGGACGGTGTCACTCTGCATCGCGCCCCGATACGTAGCGTCCTACACGACTGCAACGCAGGTGCGACGGCAGTGCCAAAGGGCTGCGGTGACGCGCTGTTACGGGAGCGGCAGCCAGGTGAGCACCGTCTGCTCGGTCTCGCGGAAGCCCGCGGCTCGATAGGCGGCCAGCGCTGCTGCGTTCCCGGTACGGGTCCAGACGCTGGCAAATGTGACGTCGCGCTCGCGAACCAGGTCCATCGCAGCTCGCACGAGCCGGGTGGCGAGGCCCTGACCGCGCCGCCCACCGCGCACGTAGAGCTCGGCGAGCTCCGCCTCCAGGCCGGTGCCAGGGTCGAAGAGCACCACCCAGCAGATGCCGAGCGCAGCGCCGGCCGCGTCACGCGCTACGAGGACGTGGTTCTCGCCGGTGAACCGGCTGGCAGGACGGAGGCGGGCGGCAAGCTGCTCGCGCGTCTCCTGCGGGTGTGTCGCGTAGTGGCGCTGGTCCTCGAGGGCGAGGTCGACCAGCATCTCGTGCACCTGGGCATCGGCCTCATCCGTCAGCTCGACGATTCGTACGGCTCCGGCTGCCATCCGCTGGATTGTGGCTGCGCCGGAGGTGAGGTGACCACCGATGGGGCCGCCGGGAGCGGGACCGCCGTCGGCTCCGCAGACGGCGACGGTGCGGCCGTGCTTCCGCCCGCCCGCCGGGTCCACTCCGTGCCATCCCAGGTCCAGGTCTGGCCCGTGCCTCCAAAGAGCACCACCTGGGCTCGCTTCGCGTCGTAGACGACGGCGGCGCCGCCGGCATCGGGATGCCGCACCGGGTGCAGCCTTGTCCACTTCCCCGTCCAGGCCCAGGTGACGCCGGCCTGCTCCTCCACGTAAACGATGGCGTGCGTCGCCTCGTCACCGACCAGAGCCGCGGCAGGCGCGATCGCGGGACCGCTGCGGAACTGGCCGGCGCCTTCCCACTTCGCTCCCGTCCAGACGAGGACCCGGCCGGTGCAGCACTCTGCCTGCTTCAAATCGGCGCCACCCTCGGGCAGCCGGCAGGGCAGCGCCCCGGGTGCGACGCCGGCCTTGCCGGTCACTGCGCCTCCAGCGGTGGGCTGCGGCAGCAGCGTCTCGGGCACGCTCGGAACCTGGCCACAGATCGAGATGACCTGCGGCTGGCCCTGGAAGAGGACCGCGCGATGGCGGACCGGGTCGACGGCCAGCGCCGCGCCGGCGAGGCCGAAGCCTTCCCCTGCGAGTGCCGGTGGCGCCGCGACCCGCTTCCATCCCGAGGCGCCCAGCGTGTATGCGGCGTATGCCGGCTGAACGGCGATGGGAGGGCAGGCGATCGCCGTATCCGCTGATGCCACGAGCGGGCAGGCGCGGCCGAGCTCGGGCCGCACGAAGGAAGCCGTGACCAGGAGGACCGTGCTGCGGGCTGGCTCCGTCACCAGTTGCGCCAGGCCCCTCGCTACCGTCGTGGGCGCGGCGCCGGCGTGGTGCCAGTTGCCGCCGTCCCAGCGCCAGGTGTCCTGCAGCGGGCCGACGCCGGCCTGCGGCGTGGGCTTGGGACAGCGACTCGGGGGAACGGGGGCGGCGGGTTTGGTCGGTCGCGAAGGCACAGGGGCGATCGTCGTCGGCGGTGACAGAGCTGGCGTCGAGCCTGGTCCCAGCACCGGCGCGGGCTGCGGCAGGGCGATGCCGGGTTCAGCGCACGCGATGCCGGCGACGCTGTTCGGGTAATTCGCGCCGCCGACCAGGACCAGGTCGCGGCTCGCCGGGTCGTACGCCATGAGGGCACCGGCACGAGCCGGCGGAGAGGTCGCCGGATGATGCAGGGTCCAGCCGGATCCGTCCCATGTCCACGTGTCGGCAAGCGCACCACGGCTGCCTTCGCCGCCGAACAGCACGACCGTCTCCCTCGCCGCGTCGTACGCCATGGCAGCCCCCATCCGCGCTGAGGGAGCTGCCGTCGAGCCGCTTCCCGCCCCGAAACCCGCCGCGCGCAGGCCGAAGTAACCGCCCAGTGCGCCACCCGCCGCCGCAACCGCGACCAGGGCGAGCAGCGGTCGCAGCTGTGTCGACATCACGCCCATCGCATCATTTGAGACGCCAGGATCGCACGATCGGTTCCCGTACACTGCCCGAGCCGGTGTCCGAGACCGATGCGCAGCCCAAGAACCCCGAGCGACTCGAGCTCGAGGAGCTGACGGCGCTCCAACCTGGCCTGGCCCGGCTGATGCCAGAGGTGGGCGCCCGCTTCTGGAAGGCCCACTACGCGGCGCGCGCAGAGAACTGGCCGCTTGCCGCATGGCAGCTGCGTGAGATGCGCAAATTGATGCGGCTGGGCGCCGTCACGCGTCCCAAGTACACCGATGACCTCGAGGAGTTCATCCGCGAGGACGTCGAGCCGCTGCTCGCTGCCCTCGATCGGCAGGACCTCGTGCGCTTCGAGCGTCTCTACCGTCAGGCGGTCGAAGCGGCCAACGAGTTCCATCGGCGCTGGAAGAAGCCCTGGATCGTCTGGAAGCTGCCGGATCAACCACCGCCCGACCTCGACCTCTCCCCCTCGCGCTAGGCGCGCCAAGGTGGTAGACCGGTTGGGCGTATGAATCTCGCTCGCTCTCGAGACATGATGCTGGCCCGCCTCCGCGAGGGTGGCGTGATCAATCCCCGCTTGCTCGCGGCCATGGCGTCGGTTCCGCGCGAGGAATTTGTGCCACCCGCCGGGCGCGACCAGGCGTACGCGGACCGAGCGCTTGCGATCGGCCACGGCCAGACGATCTCCCAGCCGCTCATGGTCGCGGTGATCGTCGAAGCCCTGGAGATCGCGGAGGGCGACCTGGTGCTCGACGTCGGAACGGGGTCGGGCTACCAGGCCGCGGTGATTGCGGCCTGCGGCGCGCACGTCGTCAGTGTCGAACGCATCGAACAACTTGCCGCGAACGCGGCCAGCCGGCTGGCGTTGCTCGGCTACGACGTCGAGGTCGTGGCCGGCGACGGCACGCTGGGGGTGCCGGCACGCGCCCCGTATGACGCGATCGCGGTGGGCGCCGCTGCGCCGCGACTACCCCTCGCGCTGGCTCGTCAGCTGCGCGACGGCGGCCGGCTCGTGGTTCCCATCACGGCTGACGATCGCGGTGAGGAGCTCATCCGGCTGCGCACTGTCGACGGCCGGTGGCTGACCGAGTCACTCGGTCCGTGTCGTTTCGTTCCTCTCGTCGGCGCTGACGCGTACGGCGGCGGGGACGCGGAACATGCGGACCAATGAGCCACGCGCCGAGCGCTCCACCGCCGCACCGGCGAGGTCTTCGAATGCCATCGACAGCACCGACAGCACCTCAGCCTCCGCCGGCGGCTTGTCGAGGGTGGGTCGGGAGATGGTCACCGCGTACTGGTCGCGACCGTCGGCGCGATTGGGGTAGCGCGCACGCGTGACGCTGACGCGCACACCGAGCTCGGGGACATCGACCTGATGACGCCCGGTGCCAGGCTCGGCAGAGGGCTGCAGGAAGTCCTCATCCGCCCGCTCGCGCAGCCCGCGCAGCAGTTCGAGTGAGTCGCCGCCGGCAGGGCCGCTCATGCTCGGAGCCTACCCGGGCTGCCCCGGTCTGCGCTCGTGTGCCCGACGTTTAGCATGAGGGTGGGCCACGGTATTCCGATAGCGTGCAGGCCAAGCGCCTGCCGATCCTGAGATTGATTCCTGGAGGAAACCAACCCATGTCCAAAACCGTCGGCATCGACCTCGGCACCACCAACAGCGTCGTGGCAGTGATGGAAGGTGGCGAGCCCGTCGTCATCGCCAACGCCGAAGGGGGTCGCACGACGCCGTCGGTGGTGGCTTTCACGCGCACCGGAGAGCGCCTGGTCGGGCAGCTGGCCCGCCGTCAGGCCGCGGTCAACCCGGAGAACACCGTCTATTCCATCAAACGCTTCATGGGCCGCCAGCTCGGCGAGGTGAGCACCGAGGCCAAGCAGGTGCCCTACAAGGTGGTGGCGGGCAAGGACGGCCGCGTCGAGGTTGAAGTCCAGAGCCAGCGCTACACGCCCGAGCAGATCTCCGCGATGACCCTGCAGAAGCTCAAGACAGACGCTGAGGCGTACCTGGGCGAGAAGGTGACCGACGCGGTCATCACGGTGCCGGCGTACTTCAACGACGCGCAGCGTCAGGCCACCAAGAACGCGGGTCAGATCGCCGGGCTCAACGTGCTGCGCATCATCAACGAGCCGACTGCCGCGGCGCTGGCCTACGGACTCGAGAAGAAGGAGAACGAGAAGATCCTCGTCTTCGACCTCGGCGGTGGCACGTTCGACGTGTCGATCCTCGAGGTCGGCGAAGGGGTCTTCGAGGTGAAATCCACCAACGGCGACACCCACCTCGGCGGCGACGACTATGACCGCCGTGTGGTCGACTGGCTGGCCGACGAGTTCAAGCGCGACCAGGGCATCGACCTGCGCTCTGACCGGCAGGCGCTGCAACGCCTCACCGAGGCGGCGGAGAAAGCCAAGGTGGAGCTGTCACAGCGTCAGGAGACGGAGGTGAACCTGCCGTTCATCACAGCCGACGCATCGGGGCCGAAGCACCTCGCCATCACACTGTCCCGCAGCAAGTTCGAGCAACTCACCGAGGACCTCACCGCGCGCTGCCGCGGGCCGTTCCAGGCCGCGCTCAAGGACGCCGGCATGTCGACCGGCGACCTCGACGAAGTCATCCTCGTCGGCGGCGCGACCCGCATGCCCGTGATCCAGGCGCTCGTCAAGGAATTGACCGGCAAGGATCCGCATCGCGGTGTCAACCCCGATGAGGTGGTTGCCGTGGGCGCCGCAATTCAGGCAGGTGTGCTCAAGGGCGAGGTCAAGGACGTCCTGCTCCTCGACGTGACCCCGCTGTCGCTGGGGATCATGACCGAGGGCGAGGTGAACACCAAGCTCATCGAGCGCAACACAACTATTCCCACCGCCAAGTCGCAGGTGTTCTCGACAGCGTCCGACAGCCAACCGTCGGTGGAGATCGTGGTACTGCAGGGCGAGCGGCCGATGGCGCGCGACAATCGCATCCTGGGCACCTTCACCCTCGACGGCATCCCGCCGGCGCCGCGCGGCATGCCACAGATCGAAGTCACGTTCGACATCGACGCCAACGGCATCCTCAACGTGCACGCCAAGGACCGCGGCACCAGTCGCGAGAACCGCGTCACGATCACCGGTTCCACCACGCTCCAGAAGGAAGAGGTGGAACGCATGGTCAAGGAGGCGGAAGCGCACGCCGAGGAGGACCGCCAGCGCGCCGAGACAGTGGAGATGCGCAACCGCGCCGAGCATCTCGCGTATCAGGCGGAGAAGGCCCTCACCGACGCCGGCGACAAGGTTCCAGCAGAGCTGCGCACCGACATCGAGGCCAAGGTGAAAGCGGTGCGTGACGCCATCGCGGGCACGGACAACGACGCCATCAAGCGCGCGCACGACGACTTGGCCGCGTCGATCCAGAAGATCGGCGAGGCCGTGTACGCGCAATCGCCGGCGGGCGCCGGTGAACCAGGCGACGGCAGCGCCGGCAACGGCGAGTCGAAGCCTGGTGACGGCAGCGGCGCGGGCGACGACGTCGTCGACGCTGAGTTCAAAGAAGTCTGAGCCTCACAAGGGCCGGCTCCGCACGGGCGGGAGGCGCGGCGCGGGAGCGCCGCGGCACGCGGTCGAGGCCCGCTGGGCCTCGCCGCTCGCACTCGACGGGCCCTGCGCTCCGACCTCGTTACGGCCCGTCTCCGTGATGGCCGCGTCGCCCCCGCGCCACGCCTCCCGCCTTGCTTTGCGTCGCAGTTCGCAATAACCGAAGGCGTTTCAGGTGCGGTGAATTGCCTCGTGCGTTGGGGGGGAGGGTGGTGTGGCCGTGGGCGGAGCGTAGCTGGAGACGCCGGGGTCGAGGCGCGTTGGTGGCTGGCGACGGTAGGCGCCGCGGAATGCCGCTTGCAGCAGGATCGGCACCAGGATGGCGAGCACACCGGTGATGAACGTCAGGCCGTTGGGCAGGTCATTGGGATTGGAGAGCCCGAGGTAGCAGAACAGCGCGGTCAGGAAGGCGACGATGATGATCACCGCCATCCCGCCCACCAGCACCACCTCCTGATTGCGCTCGTGCACGAGCGCATGATCCGGCCGGCGGCGCTGCAGCGCGCGGTAGATGTTCAGTCCCGCCCAGGAGTTGAGCATCAACGCGCTGACGAAGGCCAGGATGGCGATCGTCCAGCGGAACTCAACCAGGTGCTTGACGATGAACGCCGCGATGTTGACGACGATCAGCCCCACGGGCGTGACCGCGCCGATGATCGGGATGATCCGGCGCCGGGCCAGAGCGCCCCAGGCCGCACGGCTCCGCACCCCGTCCGCTGCTGCTCCCCGGCGCCGCAACACCATGCCGTAAGCGTACGAGCCCCGGCGTCGCCGTGACACCAGGACTGTCGAGCCGTTCGTGACCGAGCCGTTGCCGGACTGCGTAGCCATTGGTCAGATCGGCGCACCATGGCTCGCCTAGGCTCGATCCCATGCGAGCGCCGGCGTTCAAGCGCCCGAGCCTCAGGCTGCCACGCCTCCGCGTGCACACGAGCCTGGCCAGCAAGCTGTTGCTCGGCTGCCTGGTCTTCACCGTACTCGTGATCGCCGGCGTGAGCGGGTTCCTCCTGGTCAGCCGCAGCCAGCAGACCAACACGGCCGCGCTGTCGAATGCAGACAACCGGGCCGGCGTCGCCTCGCAACTGCTGTCGCGGATCACCCAGCCACAGGCGCAGTACGCCGCGACCGACCTGGCCAACCTGGCCTCGATGCAGCGGGCCTTGGCCGCGTCCGCGCCGGCGAGCGCAGTTGCGGAAGAGTTCACGTCCAAGCGCGTCATCGCCGTCCCCGGCCTCGACGTCGTCGTGCTCGACGCGCACGGCAGCGTCCTCTACACGACCGAGTGCGACACGTCGACGGGCACGAGCGTCACCCACCACCCGGCGACCGCCGAATGCGAGACCGGCAAGGCTCCCCACGTCGACCCCACGCTGGCATCGGTCCGCGGCGCCCTCACCATCGCGGCGAAACCCGCGTGCCACGCGGCGGCCGCAACCATCGCCGCGAGCAGCACCCTGCGTGCGCAGTGTCCCGCGGGTGTCGAGGGGGTCGAAGAGCTCGGCGCCTCCGTACCGTCGTTCGATGTTGCCGTTCCTGTCCTCAACGCTGAGAGCGGCATCTACACTCCGCTCGGCGTCGTCGTCTACAGCGCGCCGCTGCGCACCCTGTTCAGCCGCTTCGGCCCGGTCATCGGGTACACGCCGGTGTTCCTGTCGACCAGCGGTGCCGCCTCTGTCATCCGGTACGCCGGCGACGACTATCGCCCCACCGCGGCAACCGCGCCGACCACGATCCTGGCCCGCACTCGAGCGCACACGGCGACCTCACACGCGGACGCGTTCGTCGCACACGCGATCTACACAACCCCGCGCGAAGGTGAGGTCGCCGGCAGTTACGTGCCCCTCCCCGCACCGGGCGGCACCGCAATCGCCGGGTTCCTGGGGGTCGAGGTCCCGCTCGAGCTCTTTGCAAACGGGACGGCGCAGGACGAGCGCGCCATCATTCAGATCGCGTTCACCGCCATCGTGGTGGTGTGCCTGCTGGTGCTGTTCTTCGTCGATCGTTTCGTGCGCCGGCCGGTGGCCCGTCTCGAGCGCGGCGTTGCGCGCATCGCCGCGGGCGACTATGCAACCGACATTCCGGTCGCCTCGCGTGACGAGCTGGGTCGCCTGGCCACCAGCGTCAACAGCATGCGCGAACAGATCGCGGGATATATCCGCCACATCGACGCATCGATCGAACGCCTGCAGGACGTGTCCAGCGCTTTGACCACCACCACCGGTGGCATGGACAGCCTCCAGGACGCAGTGCTGCGAGCTGCGTCCGCGATGGCGGGCGAGGGTGCGACGGCGATGCTGTACATGCGTCGCGAAGCGAGCTTCGTCGCCGCCGGAGAGCACGGCAAGACGGGACCGCCGGCGCTCGCCGCGCCCACCGCTGCGGCTCTGCTGGGCAGACGCACCGTGCGCGACGAGAGCGGCGGCCATCTCGTACTCGCCGTGCCGATGTTCTACCAGGGCGTCGTCAACAGCGCGCTGGTGGTGCACACCGCGCACGACGTGGCGGACAGCGACGAGCGCGCCCTGATCGCCCTGGCCAACAACGCTGCCATCGCCCTCGAGAACACGCGCATGTTCGAGCAGGAGAAGGACGCGGTGGCCCGCCTGAGCGAGCTGAACCAGATCAAGTCCGACCTGCTCAGCACGGCGCAGCATGAGCTGCGCACGCCGGTGCTCGCGATCCAGGGACAGATCGAGCTCCTCACACTCGCCTGGAACAAGTGGGACGACGCGGCCAAGATGGACGTGGTCCGTGACATCGAGATCTCCACCAAGCTGCTCGGCGAACTGATCGAGACCATCGTCGACTTCTCGCTGCTCAACGCGGACACACTCGACCTGCGCGTTGTCGCAGTGGATGTCGGCAAAACCGTTGCCACCGCCGGCGCCGAGGTGCGGGGTCACTTCAAGGATGGCCTGCCGGTCGATCTCGAGGTGGCAGTGCCGGCGAATGCGGTGGTCCGCGCCGACGCGCAGCGGTTCCGTCAGGTGGTGCGAGCTCTCCTCGACAACGCCGTGAAGTTCACGCCGGAGGGTGGCAGGGTGTCGGTGCACGCGGAGCCCGATCCCGCCGCCGGAACGTGCCGTATCGATGTCGTGGATACCGGCATCGGCATCGGCAAGGACTCGCTGCCGCGCGTCTTCGACCGCTTCTTCCAGGAGGACAACAGCCGGACCCGCCGCTACGGCGGCATGGGCATGGGTCTCGCGCTGGCTCGCCGGCTCTGTGAGGCGCACGGCGCCACGGTGAGCGCGGAGAGCGAGCCCGGCAAGGGAAGCCGCTTCACGCTGGTGTGGCCGCTGGCCGCCGGCGCGGAGACCGTGGTGCACGAGGACGACACCTTCCGGTTCACCGAGGTGGCGCTGCACAGCTGACCGCCGGGTGGCGGCATCATGCCGGCCATGGAGGTTGGCGAGACCCTGCTCGTGGAGTCGCCGGAGGCGTGGCGCACATGGCTCGAGCGCCATCACCGGGCCAAGCGCGAGATCTGGCTGATCACCTTCAAGAAGGGATCAGGCGGGCGCTCGCTCGACTACGACTCCACGCTCAACGAGGCGATCTGCTTCGGCTGGATCGACGGCATGATCAAGGGTGTCGACGCAACGCATTACGTGGCCCGCTGGTCGCCACGCCGGCCGCGCGGCAACTGGACGGAGGGAAACCTGGCGCGCGCGCGTCAGCTGTACGCGGCTGGACGCATGACCCCTGCCGGGATCGCTTCGCTTCCCGCCGGCACGCTCGACGCATCCTGAGCGACATCCGCGAGGACGCCGTCGCGGTACACCACGAAGTTGGTTCGCACCGCCGGCACGCGCTGACCCGGGATGATGATGCCGGCGAGGTTCAGCGGATCGACGGCGCACACCCTCACCAGCACACCGTCGCGACCGGCGCGCCGCACCGCGCGCAGGGTATCGACGGCCTCCGGCAGGGCGTATTGCTCGCCGGCGAAACCGTTGACGAAACGACCGCCGCGCGCCGTGCCACGCGCCTCCATACGACGCAGCGCCCAGAGGATGTCGCGCCAGGGAATGGCGAGCGTTTCGCGAACCAGCAGGTCGTGGAAGACGATGCCCCAGCGCACCAGCAACTGCTCGGCAAGCGCTTCGCTGAGCGCGTCGCGATCATCGCTGGGAGCAGGGGTGTGGACCATCGACCAGCGGCCCTCGCCCGAGGAGAGACCGCTGACGCCGCGGCGCAAGCCGCGCGGCGCCAACCCGGCGCGCGCCCAGCGCCGCCCGATGAGCAGGCCACGCACGGCGGCAAACCCGTCGGCGGTGACCAGTCCGCGCGCCACGCCGTCCCACAGCGCCGACTCGACCTCGGATGGCAGCCGCCGAGCCAGCGTCGCGATGTCGCTGGTGAACAGTGCTCCGTGCTCCCGCAGGGCACGCAGCACGTCATGCGTCGCTCCGGACGCCGGCTCGATCGGACGGGCAGCGCCGCGCACGGCCTGCAGGAGCCAGCCGAGGTCCTCGCGCATGACCAGCGTCACCGGTGTCGCCCGCGAGGGGAAGGCACTGCTCCGCGCCGCGGCCTCCTCGTCGGCACTCTCACGCACCTTCAAGCGTCCCCACACCACCTCGCCGGACAGGCACAGCTGATCGAGCCACGCTGCGTGGTACCCCGCGACGCGCGCCGGCAGCACGTCGGATTCCCACGTGCCGGCCGGCACCTCGAAGCCCTGCAGCTGCGCGATGGTCGCGGCCAGTCCGGCGCGGCCTTCGCGCTGCGTTCCCGGGGCCACATGGTGCCAGCGCAGCAGAAACCGCATGAAATCCTGAGCCGTCACCGGCTCGATCTCGCGGCGCAGGCGCTGCTGCGTGTAGATGTGAATGCGCAGCAGCAACCGGCGCGCGCACCACTGCTCTCCATCGAGCGCAGGATCGAAGGTGCCGCGCAGCGCGAATCCCTCCCCCTCGAGGCGCGCCAGCGCCACCGTCGCGAGTCCAGCCGGCATGGCCACCTGGTGCGCAAGGTCGGCAACCGTCACCGGCCCGAGCACCTCCAGGTGTCCCCGCAGCGTGGCGGCGGCAACCTGGTCGCGATCCGCGCCCGCCCGGCGGGCATCGGTGTCGATGCGGTAGGGCCGGTCGAAGCGCGCCTCCGGATACATCGCCTCGACGCCTTCACGAGATTCCACCGCACACCACAGCTGCACGCCTGAAAGCTCAGCGGTCATGGCGCGCCGGCGCTCCACCAGCTCCGCATGCCACTCGCGCCACTCCTCGCGGGGGCGCATCAGCACCAGTGACAGCAGCAACTCGTGCAGCTCGTCCGGATCGCGCGGCTCAGGAGCCGCTTCGTCGCGCACCCGGGCGATGGCGTCCGGGTCGAGCGCGCTGAGGTCGTGCGGGTCCACGGGGAGTCCACGGCGCAGCGTCAGTGCGCGGCTGCGACGCTCCTCGAGGGGCGCGTCATCCAGGAACGTGTACGGCCTGCCGTTGATGATCTCGTGCGCGAGCACCGACGGCTCGGTGGTGTCGCGACACGACACGGTCACCTCGCCCGCTTCGATGCGGGTCAGCAGCTGACGCAGCGCGTCGACGTCCATCACCTCATGCAGGCAGTCGTACATCGTCTGCTCGACCAGCGGGTGATCGGGCACATCGATCGGGCCGTTTGCGTTCTCCTGACACGCCACCAGCGCCGGAAACACGGCGGCCATGACGTCGTCGGACTCGAGACGCTGCAGCGGCGCCGGGTTCTTGCGGCCGCCCTTGAAACGCAGCACCGTCAGGGCGCGGTTCAGGTTCCAGCGCCAGCGCACCGGGAACATTGGCGCCAGCAGCGCAGCGCGCCGCAGGACGTCTTCGACGGTGCGCGAGGAGAGGAACTTGGGCACATCCTCCAACGGGAAGCTGTGCTGCGGGCCGAGCGACAGCAGCACCGCGTCGTCGCTCGCCGCAGCCTGCAGCTCGAAGTCGAACGTCGCGCAGAAGCGCTTGCGCAGGGACAGACCGAGGGCCCGGTTGAGGCGAGCCCCGAAGGGCGCGTGCACCACGAGCTGCATGCCGCCGGAATCGTCGAAGAACCGCTCCAGGATGATGCGGTCCAGCGTCGGCAGCGCACCGAGACTGGCCCGGCCGGCCGCGAGGTACTGCACGACCAGCGCAGCCACCTCGTTGTCGACGCCGCAGCGCTGCTCGACGTACGTGACCGCCTCGTCGGCGTTGCCCTGCTGCAGCAGCGCGTCGACGCCGCTGCGCAGCGCCGACACCTCCTCGGAGAGCTCGCGCGTCCGTGCCGGCGCCTCACCGAGCCAGAAGGGCACCGACGGCGGCGCGCCCAATGCGTCCACCACACGCACCGTACCGCTGGTCACACGCGTGATCCGCCACGAGGTGCTGCCCAGCAAGAAGATGTCCCCCGCCATCGACTCGATCGCCCAGTCCTCGTTGACAGTGCCGATGAACGTCTCGTCGGGCTCGGCCAGCACTCGGTAGTCGCCGGTTTCGGGAATGGCGCCGCCCGATGTCAGGGCCGCGAGCCGCGCGCCGCGGCGGCCGCGAATCTCGTGGTTGACGCGGTCGCGGTGCAGGTACGCCGCCACCTTGCCGCGTCCGGTGAGGATGCCGTCGGACAGCAGTTCGACGATGGTGTCGAAGTCCTCGCGCCGGAGCTCCGCGAACGGCGCTGCCCTCCGGTACAGATCGAACAGCGCGTCCTCGTGCCATGACTCGGCCGCGCTCTCGGCGACGA
Organism: Chloroflexota bacterium; assembly: GCA_005879785.1. Lineage (GTDB taxonomy): Bacteria > Chloroflexota > Dormibacteria > Aeolococcales > Aeolococcaceae > CF-165. The sequence goes on along the minus strand of VBJV01000012.1, from coordinate 9,592 downwards.
TCTGCTGCGCCAGGATGTCGAGCGGGACGCGCGGCGGTTCGATGGCGTCGAGGCGCCCGGCACGCACGCCGGCGAGCAACGCGCAGCATTCCACCAGCTCGTCGCGGGTCATGGGAAAGAGCCGGCCCTTGGGCGTGCCGCCGCGGCTGTGCCCCGAGCGGCCGACGCGCTGCAGGAAGGTGGCCAGGCTGCGTGGCGACGCGATCTGACAGACAAGCTCGACCGGCCCGATGTCGATGCCGAGCTCGAGCGACGCGGTGGCGACGAGCGCTTTCAGCTCGCCCGCCCGCAGCCGCGTCTCGACCCGCAAGCGCCGGTCCTTCGACAGGCTGCCGTGATGCGCGGCGACGACGTCGCCGCCGAGCAGCTCGGCCAGCATGTGCGCCACGCGTTCCGACATGCGCCGCGTGTTCACGAAGACGATGGTGGTTCGATGCGCGCGGACGTGTCCGGCGATGCGGTTGATCACGTCCTCGAGCTGCTCGCGCGACGACACCGCGCCGAGCTCCTGCTCGGGCAGCTCGATCGCCAGGTCGAGGTCGCGCTGGTGGCCGACGTCGACGATGGCGCAGCGGGGCGCGCCGCTCGCGTCGTCGCGGTCCGGTCCGGCACCGACGAGCAGGCGGGCGATGGTGGCGATGGGTCGCTGCGTCGCCGACAACCCGATGCGCACCGGCGGCGCCGAGCACAGGTGCTCGAGCCGCTCGAGGGTGAGCGCGAGGTGTGATCCGCGCTTGTCGCGCGCCACCGCATGGATCTCGTCGACGATCACCGTGCGAACGTTGGCGAGCATCGCGCGCGTGCGCTCGGCGGTGACCAGCAGGTAGAGCGATTCAGGCGTCGTCACCAGGAAGTTCGGGGGCCGTCGCACCATCGCCGCGCGTGCTGCCGGCGTGGTGTCTCCGGTACGGACCTCCACGCGCAGCGGCGGCGGGACGATGCCCAGGTCGAGGGCCGCGCGTTCGATCTCGCGCAGCGGCGCTTCCAGGTTCTGCTGGATGTCAACGGCCAGCGCCTTCAGCGGCGAGACGTAGACGACCTGGGTCTTGCCCTCCACGTCGTCGCCGCGCTGCGCCGCCTGGTACAGCGCGTCGATGCAGGTGAGAAACCCAGCCAGCGTCTTGCCGGACCCGGTCGGAGCGGCGATGAGCGTGTGCTCGCCGGCGGCGATGTGCGGCCACCCACCGGTCTGCGCAGGGGTCGGCCCTTCGGGAAACCGCCGCTCGAACCACGCGCGCACTGCCGGGTGCACCACCCCGTTCACCTTCGCAACGGTATCAAACCGTACGGATGTTCCGTCCCGCAGAGCTATCCTCGACCATGTGACCGACGTGTACCTGGAGGTCGGGTCGAAACGGGTCTTCGCCTGCGCACTCGACTGGCCGGGCTGGTGCCGCGCCGGCAAGACCGCTGAGGACGCTCTCGAGCACCTGACCGATTACGCGCCGCGATACATGCCGGTTGCTGTGCACGCGGGGGTCCGGTTTGCGCCGAGTGTCGCCGGCAGCCTCAAGGTGGTCGAACGCGTGCGTGGTTCAGCCACCACTGATTTCGGCGCCCCGGGCGCGGTCTCCAAGGCGGACACGGCGCGGCTGACTCCGGCCGCCGCAGCGCGCGCCGTCCGGCTGCTGGAGGCGTCATGGTCCGTGTTCGACACGATCATGCGAGCCGCCCCGGCGTCGCTGCACAAGGGACCGCGGGGCGGTGGACGCGACCGCGACACGATGATCGAGCACGTGCTCGAGGCGGAAGCCATGTACGCGCGCAAGCTCGGTGTGCGCATCGCACCACCCACCTATGAGGACGACGCGGCTGTGGCCGAGGAGCGCAACACCATCGCGGCTGTATTGCGCTCCGCGCGCGCCGGCGCACCGCTCGCCGGCGGAGGATGGCCGCCGCGCTACGCCACCCGGCGGATTGCCTGGCATGTCCTCGACCACGCCTGGGAGTGCGAGGACCGCAGCTAGACGCGCGTCATTCGGATTGGGCGCGCTCAGCACCCGTGGGGACGAGGTGCAGCAGGAGGCATGCCGGGCAGGTCGCCTCGGTCCACGCGTGTGCGCCGGCCCGCCGTCCGCGACGGATCAGCCAGAACGTCACGCCGGCGACCACCAGCGCTGCGATCACGGCCAGTGCGGGCGCCTCGGCGTGCTTGAAGGCCGACTCCGCGAGCGGGCCCAGAAAGAAGCCGAGCACGAGGTGCAGCTGGATGAACACCGAGCCGCCCAGCACCAGCAGCGGGACGGCTCGACGCGCCGGCACGCCGGACAGCGCGGTGGCGAGCACCGTGATCGTGCGCAGCCCTGGCGTTGCGCGGCCGATGGCAATCATCGCCTGGCCCCGGTGCTCGAACGCACCCGACACGCGCGCCAGCCGCTCGCCGGTGATTCCGAATCGCGGCCCGAACCGCGCGACGACGCTGCGAGCCGGTCCTCGCACCGCGAAGAACAGCGCTGCGGCGCCGGCGACGACGACGACTTCGAGACCTGTCACCGCCAGCCAGAGCGGCAGTGCGTGCGCTGCCGCGCGCTCGCCGACGAGCAGCATCAGCACATCGCCCGGGATCGGCAACGGCACGCCGGCCTCGATGACCACGAGTCCGCCGAAGAGCACCGGCACACCGAAGCCGAAGCCTGGAGTCACGCCCGGCCCTCACGAATGTGCGTGTCGAAGAACGACAGGATGCGCCGCCACGAGTCCTCCGCGTCCGCGTGCCGGTAGCCGATTCGCATCGGCACCATCATTCGCGAGACCAGCTTCGACTCGCTCCCCGGGCTCATGAAGGCATGACCTGACGCCGGATACACCCTGACGTCGCCAGGGACACCCAGCGCGTCGAGGTGCGCCTGCAACCGCGACGGATCGGTGCGGGTGGTGGGCAGAAGCCGATGACCGCAAGGCGACGTGCGGCGACCCGTTCGTGTGCCCCGAGCCAGCGATGCGCAGCGCCGAGCTGCGCCACCGCGCGACCCCGGCCGCTGCGCGCCACCTCAGCCAGGAGACGGGCCACGCAGGTGACCCGATTGCCGGCGGACAGCAGGTCTGGAGCGATCGCCGCGTAGCCCGCGCCGGCGAGGCGATCGGTGACTATGCGCATGTCGTCGTTGAGGCCGAAGACCTCGTGGATCACTAGCACCCCGGGGTGCGGACCCGGGCCGTCGGGGATCGCCAGAGCAGCGGGCAGCGTGCCGCCACCCGGCATCGGCACGCGCACGTCCTCGCCCATTCGGGCGGCTATCATCCGCCACGTGGCAGCCTCTGCGCGCTACTTCAGCCCCGCGGTTTTCGACTTTCTGCGCGAGTTGAAGGCGCACAACAACCGCGACTGGTTTCAGAAGAACAAGTCACGGTACCAGCGCGATGTGCGCGAGCCGGCGCTGAGGTTCATCGACGATGTCGGGCCCAAGCTCAGGAAGCTCAGCACGCATCTGGTCGCCGACCCCCGGCCGGTGGGCGGTTCGCTGTTCAGGATCAACCGTGACATCCGTTTCTCCGCGGACAAGTCCCCGTACAAGACGGCTGTGGGTATGTCCTTCGGTCACGACGCCGGCGGCGGACACGGCGGTGCGCCGGGTCTCTACCTGCAGCTTGCGCCGGGCGACTCGTTCGCCGGCGGCGGCGTGCACATGCCCGAGACGCGCACCCTCAACCGGATCCGCGACGCCATCGTCGGCGACACCGCAGCCTGGAAACGGGTGGTCAGCGCGCCCAGGTTCGCGCCGATGGTCAGCAACATGGGCGAGGCGTTGAAACGGGCGCCCCAGGGATACGACCCCGCCCACCCCTTCGTGGAAGACCTCAAGCGGAAGAGTTACGTGTGGCACACGACCTTCTCGGAGCGCGAGGTGTGCGGGGCCGGGTTCATGGCCGCCTACGTCGATGCGTGCCGGACCGCGAGCCCCTTCAATCGCTTTCTCGCCGCCGCACTGGGAGTGCCCTGGTAGCGAGCTCGTCGGTCAGGGCGGCGAGCGGCGCAGACAGCCGGGCGCGCGGCGGCACGGTGCAGCGCAGCTCCCGCGCCGGCGCCGGGATCAGCGCGACGTCGCTGTCGAAGACGGCGCGCGAAGCCTCGATCGGCGGTCGCTCGTGCACGCGTGCACCGGCGTGCATCATGTCGAGCAGCAGTGGCCGGGCGCCGGCGGGCGCAGGCTCGTCCCGAAGGGCGATGACATCCGCGTCCATCGCCCCGCTGCGGAACACCTGCTTGGACGCGGGCAGCGTCGCCTTGCCCTCGGACACCTTGAGCACCGGACGGCCCGCATAGGCGACGAGCTTGTAGACGCTGTCGAGGGCCGGTGCGTCCGCCGAGACGCCCACACGCGTGCCGACCCCCGCGATGTCGACCGGAGCACCGGCTCTGACCAGCTCCTCGAGACCGTACTCGTCGAGCCCGCCACTGACGACGATCTTCACGCCGGCCAATCCGGCATCGTCGAGCAGGGCGCGCGCCGCACGCGATCCCTGCACGAGGTCGCCGCTGTCGATGCGCACAGCAACCGGCTCCTGCACGCCGGTACCCTGGATGACGCGAATCGCGTTGCGCACTCCGTCGCGCACGTCATACGTGTCGACGAGGAACGTGGCCCGGTCGGGGAAGTCCTCGGCGAATGCACGGAACGACTGCGCTTCCGAATCGAAGGCTTCGATGTACGAGTGGGCCATGGTGCCGGTGACGTGGAGGCCGTAACGACGCGCGGCTGCGACATTGCTGGTCGCCACGAAACCCACCATGGCCGTGACTCGTGCCACCGCACAAGCCGCTTCCACGCCCTGCGTTCGGCGCGCCGAGAAGTCGACGAGCTCGATGTCGGGCGCGGCGATCCGGCAGCGCGCCGCCTTGGTCGCAATCGCAGTCTGGTATGTGACCAGGTTGAGCAGCATCGTCTCGACAAGCTGCGCCTCGGGCAGCGGTGCGGTGACCTCGAGGATCGGCTCGTCGGCGAGCACGACGCTGCCCTCCGGCACAGCGATCACGTCACCCGTGAACCGCAGCCCGGCGAGTCGATGGGCTGCGTCCGGGCCGAGCTGCGACCCGACGTACTCGAGGTCGTCAGTGTGAAATGCGAGGTTTTGCAGCGCGTCCAGGCAGTCCTCGACTCCGGCTGCCACAAGGAAACCGCGGTGCATCGGCAGTTCGCGTACGTAGAGGCTGAACGTCGCCGATTCGCGCATGCCCCGGCGCAGATAGCTGTCCGCCATGGTCAGCTCGTAGAGGTCCGTGAACAGAGCGCTGAACCCTCCGTCGGGACGCGTCATCGCTCGCCATCGTGGCATAGTCACCGCCGGTGGACATCCTCGTCCTGGGCGGAACGCGCTTCATCGGCAGGACATTCGTCGACATCGCACTGTCACGCGAGCACACGCTGACGCTGTTCAACCGCGGCCACACCGACCCGGGGCTCTTTCCATCGGTGCGGCGCATCAGCGGGGACCGCGGTGACCGTGATGCGGTGTCGCAGCTCGCCGAGCGCACCTGGGATTGCATCCTCGACATCAGCGGTTACCGGCCCGACCAGGTGCGACCCGTCATCGATGCGGCCGGCGGCGCCGGCAAGCACTACGTGTACGTGTCGACGGTGTCGGTCTACGCGGAGCCGATGGTGCCGGGTGCCCTCGAAGACGCACCGCTGCTGGAGGTGGACGAGTCCATCCCGGCCGGTGATCCGCGAGCGTACGGTGGCCTCAAGGCGCTCTGCGAAGCGCTGCTGCGATCGGCGCTTGCCGACCGGCTGACCGTTCTTCGGCCGACCTTCGTCATCGGCCCGCATGACTACACCGATCGGTTCACGTGGTGGGTGCGGCGGATCGCTCGCGGCGGCCGGATGGCCGTACCGCGCCGTCTCGATCAGCACCTGCAGTTGATCGACGTCCGCGACCTTGCCGCCTTCGCGATGCGGGTCATCGAGCAGCGCATTCTGGGCACGTTCAACACGGTGGGACCGGAGCAGCCGCTCACCATCGCCGCGATGATCGCCGCCGTGCAGGGTGCGCTGGGGGTGACGATCGCGCCGCAGCCGGCCGGCAGCGGTTCCAGCGCAGCGGCGAGCTTTCCGCTCTGCATCGGCGACGATGACGACGGCTCCCTGCAGGTCAGCGGTGCCGCGGCCCGCGCCCACGGGCTGTCGCTGCGGGCGCTGGCCGGGTCCGTGCGCGACATCCGGGGATGGGACCTGGGCCGCGGCGAGCCGCCCCTGCGAGCGGGTCTGTCAGCCGACGATGAGGCGGCGCTGCTTACTACTCGGACCTGAGCCGCAGGGGGGCAGCGCCGGCCCGTCGCACTCACGTGGTCGGTTCGATCCTGGGACGTCACATGCCGACGTGACAATCGGCAGATGGCCGTCCTCTCGACGGCGACCGCCCTCTCCCGGCGCTGGTGGGGCCTCGCCGCCTGCGCCACCGCGCTGCTCGTCGCCGGGTTCGTCGCCTGCGTGCTCACCGGTGTGGGCGGCACCGTCGTCACCAATTGGCTGGACGATCTCGCCGAGACGGCGGCCGCGCTGATCGCTGCCGCTGCTGCCGCCATGGCGGCGTCGCGACACCGTGGACGGCTGCGCACCGGCTGGGCACTGATGGGGGCGTCGGCTCTTTGCTGGGGACTCGGCCAGGCCGCCTGGGACTGGTACCAGCTCGCCGCCGGTGTCCAGGTGCCGTTTCCGTCGCTCGCCGACGCCGGCTACCTGGGAGCGGTGCCCCTCGCGATCGCCGCCGTGCTCATGTTCCCGGTTGCGTTCGAACGCGCCAGCTCGGTGGTCAACAGCCTGCTCGACGGGCTGGTCATCGCCGCCTCGCTGCTGATCGTCAGCTGGGAAACGGTGCTCGGCGCTGTCTACCAGGCCGGCGCCGACGGCCCCCTCGCCATGGTGCTCAGCGTGGCCTACCCGCTGACCGACGTGGCGATCATCACCATGATTCTCATCCGCGTAGGTCGTGTGCCCCGAGCGGTCCGCCTGCCGCTGCTCCTCATGGCAGCAGGCCTGGCGGCCAACGCCATCGCCGACAGCAGCTTCGCCTTCTTTACCGCCAAGGGCACGTATGGCAACGGAAACGTCGCCGACGCGGGCTGGGTGGCGGGGTACCTGCTCATCGCGCTGGGCGCGCTGCGCGCGTTGGCATGGCCGGTCCGCGAAGCGCCCCCCAAGACGCTCAGCCCACGGTGGCTGCAGTTCCTTCCCTATCCACCCGTGGCAATCGCGCTCGGTGTGATCATCGGCGAGAGACTCGGCAGTGGAAGCGTCTCAGCATTTGCCTTCTGGACGCTCCTTGCCGTGGTCGCTCTGGTGCTCGTGCGTCAGCACCTGGCCCTGGGAGCGAACGTGGCGCTGCTCGGCAGCCTGGCAGCCCGCGAACGTGAGATGGAATACCAGGCACATCACGACCCACTCACCGGACTCCCCAACCGCTTGTACTTTCGCGACATCGTGGCGCGGACGCTGGCCCGTGAATCGAGCAGCGACGCACGGTGCGCGGTGCTCTTCATCGACCTCGACGACTTCAAGAAGATCAACGACACCTTCGGCCACGCCATCGGCGACAGCGTGCTCACCCAGGTGGGCGACCGTCTGCGCTTGGGACTTCGGCCCACCGACATCGCGGCCCGCCTCGGCGGCGACGAGTTCGCCGTTCTGGTCACCAGCCCGCGCAGCGAGAGCGACTTGAGCGTCATCGCCGCGCGCCTGCTCGAGGCGCTGCGCGAGCCCGCATCCGTGGACGGCCTGCCCCTGGAGATTCGCGGCACCATCGGCATCGCGGTGGGCGACGCCGCGGTCGCCGGCACCGAAGAGCTTCTGCGTCGCGCGGACATCGCCCTTTACGCCGCCAAGAGCGAGGGCAAGGACCGCTTCGCGGTATTTCGCGCGCTCGCTGCGTGATCCAGGGTCGCGTGGCGCGCGGCTCTATCATCCGCCGGTGACGTTGGAGGACGTGACCATACGCCGCGCCACAGCGGACGACGCTCGCGCGCTCGCCGCGAGTCGTCACCAGTTCCGCACGACGTTCGACTCGCCACGGCCTGCGCCGCAGGATGCAGCCTTCGAGACGGAGGCTGCGTTCGTCGAGCGCGCCGCGCCCCTCATAGACGGCTTCCTGCGCGCCGGCCGGTGGCACGCCTGGATCGCCGAGTGCGGCGGCAGGATCTGCGGCCACCTCTTCCTGCAAATGATCGACAAGATGCCCAACCCCGATCCACGCGAACCGGAGCACCTCGCGTATCTGACGAGCTTCTTCGTCGAGCCTGACCTGCGCGACCGCGGCGTCGGCGCTGCGTTGATGCAGCAGCTCGAGGCCTTCGCGCAACGCAGTGACGTCGAGAAGATCCTCATCGTGGGGACAACTCCGCGCAGCCGCTCCCTGTATGCCCGCCGGGGCTATCAGTCAGCGCCCGACCTCCTGCAGAAGATCGTGATGTGATGTGAACTGGACCTGGCGCGCGCCGGACACGCGGCACCCAGTCAGCGCACGTCGCGCCAGGTCCTCCGGCCGTGCTACCGTCGCACCGCTCGCCCCGCCGGATCACCTGGGTCCTCCGGCGGCGCTAGAGGGGAACGGGAGAACCGGGCACCCAGGGAGGGACGTCCATGGGAAGGGCCCGTTTCACAACCGGGACCGCCCGGCTCGCGCGCGTTCTGGTCCCAGCGCTGCTACTCACCGTCGCGTTGCAGGCAGGGCCTGCCGGACCGAGATCGGCGCGGGCGGCCACGCCGACGAGCGGCACCGTGAGCGCGGCGACGCCGACGATCTCCTGGGACTTCGCGCCGGTCGGGGGTCCAGCGGGCGACAGCGACGCATTCGCCCTCACCGTGCAGCTGCCGGACACGGCTGCGAACTTCTACGCCCCAGACGTCCGGCAGGGCAGCACGCACGCCGCTTTGCTGCAGGTCACGATGACCTGGACCGACAGCTCAGCCGACCAGACGCTGTTCCTGGGCGCGACCAATGCCAGCGGCAGCAGCGTCGGCGACGACACGCTGGCCACGACCAATGACGGTAGCAACATCAACACCTTCCAGCTGCAGGACCCGACCAACCAGACGTATACCCTCACGGCGAGCAATGCAGTCTGCTGCAGTCACGCAGCCATCCCCGCGCACGCGGTCGCGAACCTGCAGCTCATCGACCTCGCAAACCAGGCACAGCCACCCAACCCGACGAGCGGACCGGGCTTCAGCAACTACCACATCCCACTGAGCCTGATGCCTGCACGGCCGGAGGAGACCACCGTACTCGGCGGCCGAGCCTTCGGCGAGCCGAGCATCGGCGTCGATCCCCGAGTCGGGCACGACCAGGTGATGTATCAGGCCGGCCTCTACACGATTCGCGCCACCTTCAACGACGCGACAGCACCGGCCACGCCTACCTTCACGGACGTGAGCTTCCCGGTGTCGGACACTGTCAGCGAGGACGCAATTCTCGACGTCGACCGCAACACCGGGCGCACGTTCGCCAGCCAGCTGCTGGGGGCGTGCAGCGCGGGTACCTTTTCGGATAACGACGGCGGCAGCTGGACGCCGTCGCAGACATGCCAAATCCCGGCTGGTGTGGACCATCAGACCATCGGCGCCGGCGCCTTTCACGCGATCAACGGCATCCCGGTGAA
>VBJV01000253.1:889-2884 GCA_005879785.1 Chloroflexota bacterium | reverse complement strand
GCGCCTCCGCCGGGAAGCAACAGCGTGGTCGCCGAAACGCGACGCGTTAAGCCGGCGGACCGTTACACGACGCCGATCAGGAGTTCAGCGCGCTCCCTGAGGGTCAGAGGAAGAACGACTCGCCCTGCGCTGTGAGCGTGTTACGGCTGGTGATGAGCTCGAAGTCGGGATGGCTCTCGCAGCTGTACAGGAACGCCGCGTACACGCCGGAGCCGACCAGTGATGCCCACTGGCTCAGAGCCGCTCGCGTCCATGCCTGGATGAAGGCGGCGTCACCGTAGCGCGGATCGGTGCCGCCCAGGTTCCACTCCGTGATCATGATCGGCACCGTGTGGCCCACGGCGGCTCGCACCGCCGCGTTGGTGTCGTCGACGTGGTTGGTCCAGCGAGCGATGTGTTCCAGGCAATAGCTGTCGGGCTGCGACCGGTGGCACACGTACTCGTGCCACGAGATGAAGTCCGGCTGCGGTCGCGCGTCCCGCACGAACGTGGCCACGTAGGCGGGGTTGCTCTCGAAGTTCACCGGCCCGATGAACCTGTCGTTGGGGAAGCGTGCCTTGAGCCGGGGAACGACCGCATTCCACGAGGCCGTGTAGACGTGCGCACCGCGTATCCCGCCGGCGCAGCTGAGATCCTCCTCGTTGCCGTACTCGACATACACGGGTCCCGATGTGAACACGCGCGCGAGGAGGCCGAGCCAGTGGCTGTCCACCGTGTACGTGTCGGGCACGCACGCTCCGTGCACGATCGCCAGCGGCGCGGCGCCGCTGTTGCGCACCGCCGTGAACGCGCGCAGCGCTTCGGCGTCGGAGAGCGCATCGCGTATGGGGATGCGCACGATCGGTGTGCCGTGCTTGCGCAGCATCGCCTGCGTGCCCGGATCGTTCATGAGCTGGTCGTAGCTGTCGAACAGGCTGTCGTTGACGCTCCGGATCAGGAGCGCGCTCGCAGGTGTGACCGGGGGCGCGGATGCCGGCGCCTGGGTTGGGGCTGGACCAGGGGTGCGTGTGGCGATCGGTGGCGAGACCGACGATGGCACTGCGCCGGCGCCGATGTCAGCAGTGCGACACGCGTCCGGGGCGCAACCGCGAGTTATCAGCGGCGACCGCGGCGCCGGCACCCCGACCACCAGCTCGAGCACGGCAAGACAGACCAGGAAACCGAGCGCCACGCGAGCGTATCGAAGCTCGACGAGAATCCGAGCCCTCAAGCCGGCGGCTCAGGGGATGAGCATGCCGAGGCTGTTGTTGAACTCCTCATCCCACCAGACGTCGCTCGACGCGTCGACGTTGAGCCCGTCATGCGGGTGCGGGCCGCAGGTCGTTGCGTAGCTCACGAACTGCAGCGCAGGCCGGTCAAAGCTGAAGACCTGGCCGGAGATCGAGTCGTCGACCCAGATCTGGCCGGAGCTCGTGATAGCTATGCCGGACACGTGCGAGTTGCCGCAGCCGCCGAGCGGTGGCGCGTACTCGACGACACCGCGGCAGTCCCCACTGCTGGCGCCGCATGATCCGGGGCTCGCCTGCGCCGGGTCGAGCGTGCCGATGTCATGGATCCACCCCTCGGTCCACCACGGATGTCCCTGCGCATCCAGCGTGATGAGGTGCGGGGTCAGAGCGGCTCCGGAGGGCAGCTGCGCCCGGATCAGGTATTCGGAGACGGCGTTGCCGTTACCGGTGTCGACGACCCCGATGCGCGCCACACTGCCGTTGTTCTCGGTGAACCACACGAGGTTGCCGTTGGCGGGATCGTTGCCGACGATGCCGTACGGGTTGCTGTTCGCGGTGGGCGTCTGCAAGTCGACGTGCGCGTGCGAGGTTGGATTGAACTGGCCGACCGCGCTGACGTAGTGCTCCGTGTACCAGATCTGCCCGTTGTTGAAGGCGAGGTCCCACGGTCCGCTGCCCGACGTGACGCTCCATTGCCCGACGAAGGCATGCGTCGACGGGTTGAACTCTCCGATCATGCTGTTGTTGGGCGTCGTGAACCAGACGT
>VBJV01000253.1:0-865 GCA_005879785.1 Chloroflexota bacterium | reverse complement strand
TAGAGGTTGAAGGCCCCGCTGGCGGCCACCAGCTCGCCGATCTGCCCGGGCGGCGTCGACGATGTGCAGTTGTTGCCGAAGTCGCAACCCGGCTCGGCGAACCAGACGTTGCCGGCTCCGTCGATCGCCGTTCCCCACGGGTCACCCTTGCCGCCGGTGATGGTGCGCTCGCTGGCTGAGCCCGGCACGAACGAGACATCGAGCCGCATCCAGTAGTGCGTGCCCGCGGATGCTGTGAACGGCACCGCGGCCAGTATCCCGGTGCTGCCGCCTGCACGCTCCGCGACCTCCAGCCGGCCTGTTGAGGTGTGCAGGCGCGCGCCGTAGTAGCAGGACTTGTCGCCGCAGGCGTTCTGCACGACGTACGGCGTCGCGTGCCCGGTCGCGCTGACCGAGAACTCGACGAGTGAGTCGCCCGCGTTGTACGTCGCGCCGCCCGCCGCGGCGATCCCGATCTGGTTGGTGCTGCCCGGATAGCTGTACTTGCCGGTGTTGCTCGCGATGCTGACGTTCGACATCGAGCCGTCGGCGTCCATGGTCCAGGCGAAGTTGGGCACACCGTCGGCGTTGACGCTGGAGCCCCAGCCGCTCTGATTGGCCCTCTGGAACGTGTCTTCAAGCGTGTTCACGCCCGAACCCTGGCCGCATGCCGCAGCCGCCCCGCCGGTGGCGTACGTGAAGCACGTGTAGTTGATGGACTCGCCCGAGCCGGCAACATCCCATGACCCACCGGCTCCGCTCACCCCTGAGCCGAGCAGCCCCGCCAGCCCGACGCCGCTGACCATCCATGTGCTCGGCTCAGCCGCACCGTCCACCCACACCTTGGCCTTGACCACGGCCAGCTGACTGGTCGGATTCGGTGTGG
>VBJV01000254.1:1787-3526 GCA_005879785.1 Chloroflexota bacterium | reverse complement strand
TGGTTGCATTGGATCAGGTCGGCCATCCGTTCACCGATCATCATCGTCGTGGCATTGGTGTTGGCGCGGACACAATCGGGCATGATCGACGCATCGGCCACGCGTAGCCCGTCCAGGCCGTGGACCCGACCGGCTTGACCGACGACAGCCAACGGATCGGCCGGTGGACCCATCTTGCATGTCCCCGAGATGTGATTGGTGGTCGACACCTCACGGGCCATCCACCGGTCGAGGGCTGCATCCGAGTGGAGCACGTCATCGCTCGGCGCAATGCGCCCACCCAGAATCGAGCTGAATGCAGGCTGACCGGCGAGCTCGACGCACAGCCGCAACGAGTCACGCAGGCGACGGCAGTCGGAGGCATCACGCAGAAAACCGAAATCGATCGATGGCTGGATGGCGGGGTCGGGCGATTGGAGGCGTAGCTCACCCTGGGACCTGGCCAGGTTGAGCACCGGCTGGAGCGTAATGCCGACCGGCGTCAACCCATCACCACCTCGGTCGACGCGCGCCGTGGCGAACGAGACCATCAGGATCTGCATATCGTTGCGCGATGGCGAACCGGGCGCGGTGTAGCGCAACGCCACCTGGTAGCGTGGCAAAGCCGGGTCCATCACCTGGTCCGGCTGTGGCTGCCAGGTGGCGTAGACGTGCGGATGGTCGCGCAGATTCTGGCCCACGCCGGGTAAATCGTGGCGCGCTTCCACACCTACCGTTCGTAGCTGGTCGGCCGGGCCGATGCCAGACAGCATCAGCAAGTGGGGCGAGCCGATCGCGCCCGCGCTCAGGATGATTTCCTCAGAAGCATCCACTTGCACTGACTCGCCATTCCTGCTTGCCAGCACCCCTATGGCACGCCGACCTTCCAGCAGGACTTGACGAACCGTGGTATCGGGCAGGATGGTCAGGTTCGTCCGGTCGCGGGCCGGCGCGAGATAGCCCAGGGCGGTGCTCCAGCGAATCCCGTCGACGGTGTTCAGCGGAATCGCGCCGACCCCAGACGCAGCGGGTGCGTTGTGATCGGGGCTCTCTGGAAAACCCAATGCCTGGCAGGCTTCGACGAAGGCCGTCTGCGGCGACAACCATTCGTCGCGGCGCCAGCGGCGCACCGGGATCGGTCCGTCCTGGCCGTGGTACGCGCCACCAAAATCGAGGTCGTGTTCCAGGCGGCAGTAGAACGGAAGCACCTCGGACGCAGTCCACCGCTCATTGCCCGCGGATGCCCAGGCATCGAAGTCCTCGGCCACGCCGCGCAGAAAGATCTCGCCGTTGATGGCGCTCGATCCGCCGGTGACTTTGCCGCGCGGTACAAGCATGGGCTCTGCCTCGGGCGTGGCTCGGCCAGTGAACTTCCAGTCGTGGTCGCTGGGCAAGATGTCGGCGGCGGTGACGTATCCGCGTTTGAGCTTGTCAGGCAGGCTCGCCAGACCGGGATAGTCCGGCCCAGCTTCGAGCAGCAGCACGCGACGGCTGGTGGTTTCGGACAGTCGCGCCGCGATGACCGCGCCCGCTGATCCAGCGCCGATGACGATCACATCGAATTCTCTGGCCAGGGCCACGACCACCAGCGTACCTGGGAAGGAGTACGCTCGGCAGATGCCACGCGCGCTTCGTATTACCCGGGTCGCCGTCCATCGCTTCGGCTGGGAGGTGGCCAACCTTGGCGTCGACTACAACGGTTTTAATCAGGTCTACCAGGCCGGCAGTTGTCTGCCACACAGCGGGTACGTCCTGGCGAT
>VBJV01000254.1:0-1740 GCA_005879785.1 Chloroflexota bacterium | reverse complement strand
GTACCTGCTCGGCAAGAACCCGCTCGAGCGCGAGCTGATCTACAACGACCTCAAGCGCGCGCTGCGCAAGCACGACCGCATGGGTCTTGGCCCGGTCGACATCGCCCTGTGGGACATCGCCGGCAAGCTGTACGACGCGCCCATCTCACAGCTACTTGGCGGTTTCCGGCGCACCCTGCCCGCGTACGCCAGCACCTACCACGGCGACGACAATGATGGGCTCAGCACGCCTGAAGCGTTTGCCGAGTTCGCCGTGCGTTGCCGCGACATGGGTTATCCGGCATTCAAGATCCACGGGTGGGGCAATGGCCCCATCCAGCGCGAGGTCGCCACGGTGTTGGCGACCCGACGCGCTGTCGGCGCCGGCATGGACCTGATGCTCGACCCGGCCTGTGAATACAACACCTGGTCGGACACGCTCAAGGTCGGCTGGGCGTGTGATGAGGCCAGGTACTTGTGGCTCGAGGATCCGTATAAGGACGGCGGCACGTCGGCCTTCGGCCATCGCAAACTGCGCCAGATTATCAAGACGCCGATCCTGATCGGCGAGCACATTCGCGGACACGAGCTGCACGTCGACAACATCGTCGGCGACGGGACCGATTTCGTGCGCGCCGACGCGGATTACGACTGTGGCATCACCGGTTTGATGAAGATCGCCCATTCCGCCGAAGGGTTCGGCCTGGACGTCGAGATTCACGCCCCCGGGCCGGCGCACCGCCACTGCATGGCTGCCATCCGCAACACCAACTACTACGAGCTCGGCCTGGTCCACCCGCGGCTTGACCGCACCAAACCGCCCGTCTATGCCTGCGACTACTCCGACGAGCTCGACGCCATCGACCAGCGCGGCCACGTCAAGGTGCCCGACGGCCCAGGCCTGGGCGTCCCGATCGATTGGGATTGGCTGCGCGCGCACCAGACCGATGAGGTCGTCTACGAGTGAGCGGCGAGATGGAGCTGACGCGGCTCGAGCCGGGCGACATGCGCGCTTCGGACGTCGAGCGCCGGCGCGTAGTCGCGACGTTGCAGGCGGCGTGCGTCGAAGGGCGGCTCAATCTCGACGAGTACGGGCAGCGCGTCGAAGCCGCGCTGGCAGCGCGGACGCGGGCCCAGCTCGAAACGCTGCTGGTCGATTTACCAGCCGAGACAGGTACTGCTGAGGAGATGGCGTCGGCGAGCAGACCGGGCGGGTGGATGAGCCCGGCCGCCGGAGAGGGCGGCCGCGGCGGCCGCGTCTCGAACACGTTGGCCGTGCTCGGGTCGGCGCAGCGCTCGGGCTTCTGGCGGCTGGCCGAGGAGTCGCGCGTCGTCGCCGTGCTCGGCAGCTGCAAGATCGACCTGCGTTCCGCGCGCATCTCCGCGGCCGTGACGACGCTGGAGGTGGCAGCGGTGCTGGGCAGCATCGACGTCATCGTCCCCGTTGGCGTCGAGGTGGACCTCGAAGTGCATGCGCTGCTGGGCTCGCGCGACATGCGCATGGGCGCGGCCCCGCCCGCCGGGGCCCCGGTGATTCGCATCACGGGCATGGTCCTGCTCGGCTCGCTCACCGTGCGCGATGCCGCGCAACAGGCGCACATCGACGCCTACACTTGACCGCACCCCGCCCGATGCGCTCAGTGCGGGGATTCATCCGCCACAATAAAGCGGACCCGACCTGGCTGCGCGCGCTGCCGGACCTGGTGCACACGCTGGCCGCGCGTTGGTCGCTCGCACTCGAGCAACCCTTTCTTGGGATCG
>VBJV01000252.1 GCA_005879785.1 Chloroflexota bacterium | reverse complement strand
CGGATGAATTGACACGAGCAGCGCAATCGTGACGGCCAGTCGGAGGATCCAGCCGAGCGTGGAAAACACCGACATGTACATGTGATCGAGCACGAAGACCTGGTCGCGCAGCAGCGACAGGCGATCCAGGTATTCTGGCCGCTCCTGGTGGGCGATGGTCGCTACGGACGCCTGCAATCGCGCGACGTGTGATTCCAGGGCGATGGTGACCCGGTCGCGAAACCGTCGCTGAACGCGCGTGCCGATCGTGCGCAGGAACCATGTTCCGGCGGTCGATACACCCAGGGCAATCGCGGCAACGCGGATGAGCCCCGCGTCGTGCTGGAGTACGCCATCGCTGAGCAGCTTGAGCCACAGCGCGAGCAACGAGTCCGGCAGCGCCGACAGCAGCGAGAGGGTCAGCGCCACGAACATCAGGCTCGGTTCGAAGCGGAAGCCGAGCTTGAGCAACCGCCACATCGAGGGCAACGCCGGCGGCAGATCGTCCACGCTGCGCGCTACCTTCTTGACGCGGCCGTTTGGCTCAGACGAGGACGTCATACACCACGCCTTCCTCCTCCTCGCCGGCGCCGAAGCGCTCCGCCTGCAGCTCGAACATGGTCCGGTAGCGTCCACCGAGCGCCATCAGCTCTTCGTGGCTACCCAGCTCGACGACTTTGCCATGCTCCAGCACACAGATCCGGTCCGCGTGACGCACCGTCGAAAAACGGTGTGAGATGAGGATCGTCGTGCACTGCCGCGTAGCCAACAGGATGCGGTCGAAGATCTCCGCTTCACCGCGCACGTCGAGTTGGGCGGTGGGCTCGTCGAGCAGGACCACCCCGGCACCCAGCTCGACCGCGCACAGTGCCCGGGCGAGGGCGACGCGCTGCCACTGCCCGCCGGATAGCTCGGTGCCGCCGTCGTAGCCGCGCGCCAGCACCGTGTCCAGGTCCGCCAGCTGCGCTGCGCCGGCCGCCTCCAGGGCCCGCAGCACCACCTCGTCCGGCGCGCCACGCGGCGCCACGTTGTCACGCATTGGTCGTTCGAAGTGGATGAAATCCTGAAACACCGCCGCCACCTGGGCGCGCCAATCGGCCAGATCGAAATCGCGCAGGTCGACCCCGTCCACCTCGATCGATCCAGACTGCGGGTCATAGAGGCGGCACAGCAGCTTGGCCAGGGTCGTCTTGCCGGCGCCATTCTGACCGACGATTGCCAGCGACGACCCGGCCGGAATCGTCACGTCGAAGCCCTCCAAAACCGGCGTGCCGCTACTGGCCGGATAGGCAAAGGTGATATTGCGAAAGCGGATCTCGCGCTCAGGCAGTCCGCCCGCGCGTTGACTGCCCGACGACAATGCCCCGCCCTCGGCCATGTGCGGTTCGAGCCGCAGCACGGCCGCCACTGGCGCCGCGGAGCTGTCGAGGGCCCAGTTGAGCCCGCCGAAAGCGATCATCGACGTGCCGATCGCACTTTGGGCAAACGTGACCAACCCGCCGAGGTCCAGCCCGCCATCGACGGCCGCATTCGCCAGCAACCAGAACACCAGGATATTGGCGCCGCCAACCAGCAGCATGCTCCACACCACCGGCTTCTCGCGCAGGCGCGTCGCCGCGTACTGCAGCTCGTGCATGCGCGTCCGGCGGTTGACGAAGCGGTCGATCGTCCAACTGACCAGGCCAAACAGGCGCAGCTCTTTGGCCGCTGGTGGATCGACTGCCAGACGGTAGGCATAGTCGGCGTCGCGCTGTGCGGCGCGAACCTCAGGCGTGTTGCGGTCGCGCCAGACGCCGCTTTCGCGCAGCAGCCAGTGCGTCGACAGCCAGGCGCCGCCGAGGACCAGCGCCATCCATAACGCGCCAGGACCATAGTCGAAGCAAAGCCGCCGACCAGTTCCACCAGCCCCGTGGCGGTGAAATCCATGGCCACCGACAGTGGCGGCCCGGTCATGCCCAGGTCGAAGTCGCGCGCAACGGTCAGATCACTGGTCAGCTTGGGATCCTCGAGGTGGCCCATGCCCGGCGCCCGCGCGCAGGCCTCGGTTAGCCGGTCGTACAGCCAGGCCGCGGTGCGGTCGCCCAGATTCGCGCCGAGCGCCTGGTGGATCGGCGCCAGAACCTGCAGCAATACGAACACGATCCCCGCGAAGGTAAGCGGGCCGACCAGGTCGCTCCCGTGCTGCACCGCGCCGACCAGGACGCCCATGGCGATGCCGAAAACGGCTGGCAAGGCGCCACGCAGCACGAGCACCAGCCACCACAGCGCGGCCAGAATGGGGTCAGCCTTCGGCAGAACGCTGAAGAACTTCCACTCCTGTCGCTCGCGCAACGCTCGCATGTCCACGCAAGATAGACGATGGCCGACCGCTAGTACATCACGAGACGCCTCAATCCGAGGCGGACCTCTTAATGGCGGGCGATGGCCAGCCGGTGCGCGTACTCTTCCACCGAGACGCCCTCTTCGGGGACCGCGGTGAGCTCGCCGTCGTCCGGCAGCTTGCGCAGATCGATTTCGACGCCCTCGGGCACTGGCGCGCCTTGCGCGTCGAACAACAACCGCACCACTGGCCGGTTTGCCGCGCCTGGCGTGCACTTCACCACCACCCCGTACGACCCCGCGTATTTGCCGCCGTTGAAGCGCACGTGAACGCCGACCGGGAACACTTCGACCATCGACACGAACGCCTCGACCGCCTGCCGATTGAGGTGGCCGCCGGCCATCTGGCGTAGGACCGTCAACACCTCCGTGGCGGGCAGCGCCGCGCGATGAGGTCGGTCGGAAGACAGCGCCGAGCACACATCAGCAACGGCCGTCAGTTCAGAGAGCAGCATCATCCGGGAGGTGTCGAAGCGCTCGCGCGGCGTACGTGCGAGCAGATTTGTCCCCGTCAGGTGATTGGGATAGCCGCCGCCGCCCTGCTGCTCGTGGTGCTGCAGCGCGACGTGGGCCGGCCGGGGGCTGTTGATCGGCATCTGCCGCACGAGCTGGAATCCGAGCACCGTGTGGCGCATGACTTGCCTGAACTCGCTGGCAGTCAACTTGCCTGGCTTGTTGAGGACGCGCTCGTCTACGTACATCTTGCCGATGTCGTGCAGCAAACAACCCAGGGCGAGGTCCTTCAGGTACTCGTTACCCAGGGCCAGTTTGCGCCCGAGCATGACGCCGTAAAAAGCGACGTCCACCGAGTGCTCGAAGGTGTAGTTGTCGTGGCTTTTGAGCGCCGCGACCCCCTCGAAGATTTGCGCGTCGAAGACCTCGTCGAGCAGATGCTCTACGTCAGCTTCCAGTCGGCCGATCTGGCGCTCGACGGCGCTACCCAGCTTCGGCGACATCTCGGCGAGCACGTGCGCGCCCTCTTCAGCGGCGGCGTCGCGCGTCCCCTTGGTCGCCTGGGCCATCAGCTCGAATACGCCGTCGAGGTTGCGCACCGTCGTCGAGCGCAGGC
>VBJV01000250.1:378-3122 GCA_005879785.1 Chloroflexota bacterium | reverse complement strand
GAGCTGGTTCGTGAAGCTCTGTTTGGCAGCCCATCTGGCCGTTGATATCGACCTGTCGATCGACGAGGCCGGTGGGTTGAGGCTGCGTTCTGGCGCACAGCGATTCTACGAGGGCGGGATCGGCTTCAGTTTTCCGATGCTGTTCAGCGGAATCGCCGACGTCCGGGAATGGTAGGACGACACGGCGCACTGCTTCCGAATCGTCGTCGACCGGGCGCGATTGTACGACGGGAGCGCGAACGTCGTTGCGCGCGTTTCGCGCTGGCTCGTCGCGTGCGCCGAGACACTCTCGCGCCCGTCACCACCGCTACAGCGAGGGCGTCCGTATGCGCGCTCGTTCTTCGAGCTCCAACTGGTGCTTCAGACATTCGATATCATAGGCCTCGAAGACTGAGGTCCACGCGTGGTCTTGAGCCCAACACTCCTGTCGACGAGATATGAGATAGAAGACGAACGGGCCGCCCAGGATTTTTTCCACGAGAAAGGGTGGACCGACGGCCTTCCGGTCGTAGCCCCCACCCCGGAGCGAGTCCTGTCGTGTCTCGACGAAGCGGGTCTCGCACCGGATCAGGTGATAGGCATCGAGCCCGTTCGCGCGCGGCCGATCACGGCCGAGAAGGCCGCGGTCAATGCAGTCCTCGCGGGCTGCCAGCCGTCGCACTTTCCCGTTGTCGCCGCCATCCTTGAAGCGATGTGCCGCCCGGAGTTCCTGTTGCACGGAGCGACCGCCAGCACTGGCGGCTGTGCGGTCTTCGTCGTCGTCAACGGCCCGGTGCGTCTCACGCTGGGCATGGAGCCGACCTTCAACGTTCTCGGCAACAGCGATCGAGCCTCGGCGGTGATCGGGCGAGCGGTCCGCCTGGTGCTCAGGAACGTGTTGGACCTGCGACCAGGAGAGCTGGACCGGTCGGCGCTTGGCCATCCCGGCAAGTCTGGCTACTGCATCGCGGAGGACGAGGAAGGCAGCGACTGGACTCCCCTCGCCCAACTGCGCGGGGCCCCTGACGGCGTTTCTGCCGTTACGGTGCTGGCGGCCGGAGCGCCCCGGCAGATCATGAACGAGTGGACGAGGGTGCCCGAGGAGATTCTCGAAACGTTCGCGGCGGAGATGCGGGCCAACATGCTGCATTATTCGATTTGGGGTGGCAACTACGCGATCGTCGTCCCGAAACAGTTGCGGGATCGTCTCCACGATGCCGGTTGGACCAAGCAGCACGTCCAGCAGTTCCTCTTCGAGCGGGCTCGCGTGAGAAAGGGTGATTGGGCGCGGGTTGGAAAGCGAGCGCTGGTGACCGTCACGAACAGAGACGAGGAGCATGCCGCACTCCTGTCGCCGGCGGATTTGCTCGTCATCGCCGCCGGTGGCCCGGCCGGCGGCTTTGGTGCGATTATTCCACCCTGGTTCGGCCACAAGTCCCGGGCGGTCACGACCGGAGTCGGCGTCTGCTTCGCTTGCTAGCAGTCACATCATGCATGTCCTGGATCCTACCGCCGAGGCCAACCCGACGCCCGTCAGCCGCGCGCCGCGTCTCGACTCGCTGCACCACCGAAGCATCGGCCTCCTGTCGAACGGCAAAGCGTCCGTCGCACCTCTCTTCGATCACCTCGAGTCGCTGCTCCGGCAGGAGTGGAAGGCCCGCGAAGTCCTGCGTCTGACGAAAGGCAACTACAGCGCACCCGCGGAGCCGGATCTCATCCGTGCGCTCGCACGCTGTCATCTGATCTTCACGGGAGTGGGTGACTGAGGGAGCTGCTCGTCGTGCAGTATGCACGACGCGGTCTCGTTGGAAAAGGCGGGTGTGCCCACGGTGGCTGTGATGACGTCGGCGTTCGAGGACGCCGCGGCGCTGATGGCGCGGGTCTGCGGGCTGCCCGGCTATGGTTTCGCCATCGTCGGTCATCCGATCAGCAGCGCGAAGGACGAGGAGCTGGCGGACAAAGCGCGGCAGGCGCTGGTGCAAGCCGAACGGCTGCTTCTCGGCTAGCAATGGAACCCGGCACGAGTCACGCGCGCGGCGGGCGGCGGTGACCCAGACAACCATACCTCCCGCTCGCAGGTCCGCCCACGGTTCAGGCGACGTGCCAGGACTCGCGGCTGCAGGCGTGCAACCCGCGCGCCTCGCACTCGTCGCGGTCATCGGGATTGCCATCTGGGTTGCGCCGCACCCGGCAGGCGTCGACCCACGCGCCTGGCACCTGCTCGCCGTCTTCATCGCCATGCCCCTTGGCGCGATGACGCTGATCGCGATTGCCGTGGCGCTCGTGACTCGCACGCTGACGGTCGCGGAAGCGTTGAGCGGATTCTCGAACAGCACCGTCTGGCTCGTCGTGGCCGCGTTCTTCCTTGCGGCCGGTTTCACCCGAACCGGCCTCGGACCGCGGATTGCCTACGGACTCGTGGCTCTCTTCGGCCGCCGGACGATCGGCCTTGGTTACAGCCTCGTCGCGAGCGATCTGATCCTGGCGCCAGCCATCGCGAGCAACACCGCGCGTGCCGCCGGCGTGATGTTTCCGGTCCTGAAGGCAATCGCGGAGAGCACGATCAAGGACGATCCGGGTCCCGGACGAAAAACCGCTGCGTTCCTGACACTTGTCGCATATCAGGGCACGGTGATTACGAGCGCGATGTTCCTCACCGCGATGGTGGCCAATCCGCTCGTCGTGCAGCTCGCGGCCGCACAGGGCATCGTCATCACATGGGTCGGGTGGGCGCAGGCGGCGTTGGTGCCGGGACTCGTCAGCCT
>VBJV01000250.1:0-319 GCA_005879785.1 Chloroflexota bacterium | reverse complement strand
GCCGTGTCGGTCGCGCTGCTCGTGGCCTGGATTTTCGGCCCTCGCATCGGCCTCGACACGACGTCGGCGGCGCTCGCCGCGATCGCCGTGCTGCTGGCCTTCGGCATTCTGGACTGGAACGACCTGACCGGCGAGAAGGAGGCGTGGAACACGTTCATCTGGTTCGCGACGCTGGTGATGATGGCCGGCACGCTCGGAACGCTCGGCCTCATCTCGTGGTACAGCGGATGGGTGGGCTCGCTGTTCTCCGGCGTGCCGTGGGCGCCCGGCTTCCTCGGCCTCGGCCTCGTCTACTTCTACAGTCACTATTTCTTCGCGA
>VBJV01000251.1 GCA_005879785.1 Chloroflexota bacterium | reverse complement strand
TGACCGAGGCCCGCGTGACATCCACGTAGGCCGGATACTTGTTCTTCACGTCTCCGAGGGAATCGGTGGCGACGCTGGTCAGTGGCGCTGCCGTTTCGGATGCCACCGCCCGCGACGCCGTGGGAATGCTGCGCTCAGTGCAACTTCCGAGCAGGGCTGCTCCGAGCGTTAGAGTACGAGCTGTGCGAATCGTGTTCATTGTTCGCTCCACAAGAGGTGACGGCATCAGAGCGATGCGGCGTCGTACGTCCTGAGCGCGGCGAGTCCCAACGCACCTACTCCCACGGTGCTCTGCTACGGCGTCAGGCCACATCTAGGCAGAAGAGTGCGCAATAGTCAGCGCAGGAGGCATGCAACGGGTCGCATGGCTTGAGTCTGGTCTTGCAATGATTGCAGCAGCAGGGGCAACCCGGCGGCCGCTTGCAGTCCCAGCCATCGCTGACCGAGCCACCCAGTGCCGACGCGAGCACGGTGGGCACAAGCGCGAGCCCGATCGCCCGGGCTGAGAGGACGAGGAAACGGCGGCGGTTGGCCGTCGCTGCCGTGGCTTCGCCAGGGGGGACGACCCGCACCTTGCGGTATGCGAGGACCACGCGCACCGCATAGGCAACCAGATGGCTCGCGAACAGAGTGGTAAAGCCGAGTGCCGGAAGCAGCGCGAGCCTTGCCGCGGGTGAGCCCGGGACGAGGAAGGAGAGGGCGGCGAACACAGCCCAGCTCGAGAGACTCGACAGCAGCGACACCCGGATACAGAACGCACAGGCGCCGAGCTTCGTGGTGATCAGGGTTCGAAGAAGAACGAGCGCGCGCATAATTCCCTCCGTGAGGTATGAGTTCTGCTCAACGATCCGTGTGCTCCGGCGGCACCATAGCGAGCCGGCTTCAGGGACCTCTCAGGTCGCCGGAGCAACGAGACCATGGCTCGATCGGCGTTCGCCTCAGCGTGGCGCCGCGGTGCCCGATTGGAGAACTCGCATCTTCTTTCCATGGCGTGACTTCGCCCAGCTCCGCTGGTCACGTACCGCTCTCCATCCGTCCCGATTCGCGACATCGGCGCACCGGGGCTAACTTAGAGCCGCTGGGTGTGCGGCCCGGTGAAAAACGGGTGAAATGGGGCCCGATGCTGCAGGTCAAGACCTTTGGTGGGCTTTCAGTGGAGCGGGACGGCGCCCCGTGCGGCGGCGCCGCGTCGCGCCGCAAGACGCTAGCCCTCCTCGCGCTGCTCGCAGCCGCCGGCAAGAAGGGGATGAGCCGGGACAAGCTCGTGGCTCACCTCTGGCCAGAGAGCGACACGGCGCACAGCCGTGACCTTCTGAAACAGGCGTGCTACGCGCTGCGTCGCGATCTCCACGAGCCCCAGCTGTTCCTCAGCTCGACCGAGCTACGGCTCAATCCGGCAGTCATCTGGAGTGACGTCGCGGGATTCGATGATGCCCTGGAGCATGGTGACTGGGCGCGGGCCGCGGCGCTCTATACCGGCCCGTTCCTCGACGGCTTCTACCTCAACGGAACCGGCGACTTCGAACGTTGGGTCGACGACGAGCGGGCTCGCCTGACGAAATCTGTCTCCAAGGCGGTCGAGTGCCTCGCGACCGACGCGACCGCGCGCGGCGACCACCGAGCGGCAGCCGACTGGTGGCGCCGGCTGACGGCGCTCGATCCCCTCAGCTCCCATGGCGCGCTCGGCCTCATGAGGGCGCTCGTGGCCGCGGGCGAGTCGGCCGAAGCCATCAAGCACGCTCGAGCGCACGAAGCGTTTCTCCAGCAAGAGATGGGAACCGCGCCGGACGCCGCCGTCTTGACGCTGGTGAAGCAGTTGTGTGAGGAGGCGGAGCCCCGCGCCTCGGCGCCGGGCGCCGCGGCGCAGCAACACAAGGGGCGTCAATCCACGACGGATTTCCTGTTAGCGGCGCTGCCGCCAGCGCTGCGGCTGGAGCTACGCCGAGCGACGAGGCTCAGCACCGCCGCGGCCGTCGCTGCGATCGTGCTCGCCGTCGGCGCCGTCTGGTACGGCGTTGCGGGAAGGCATGCGACCGGGAGCGGGCCCGAACCGGTGGCCGTCGCGAACCGCAAGATGCTCGCCGTACTGCCCTTCCAGAACCTCGGCTCCGCCGACAACGAGTACTTCGCCGACGGCCTCACCGAGGCAGTCGCCACCCGGCTCGGCAGCGTTCGGAGCCTCGGCATCATCGCCTGGCAGAGCGCCAGTCAGTACAAGGGAACGAAGAAGAGCCCCCAAGAGATCGGTCAGGAGTTGGGCGTCCAATACATCCTGGAAGGCTCGGTCCGTTGGGAGAAGGTCTCCCCCGCCAGCCGGATCCGCGTGAGCCCGGCGCTGATCCGAGTGTCCGACGGCGCCCAGGTCTGGGCGGACCAGTACGATACGACACTGACCAGCGTGTTCGCGGTGCAGACCAATCTCGCCACCCGCGTTGCGGGGGCGCTCGACGTCGCCGTCGTGGACGCCGAGCGTCGCATCCTCGAAGCGAGACCGACGGCCGACCTCCAGGCTTATGACGCCTACCTGCGCGGACGCGAGCTGGTGGACCGGGAATTTGATCTGGCCAATGTTCAGACAGCCATCGGCCTGTACGAGCGGGCGGTTGCCCTGGACTCGAACTTCGCGCTCGCCTACGCCTGGCTCTCGGTCGCGTACGTCTGGATGCACGGGAGCAACGCGAATAGGACACCGGAGCAGCTCACGCGTGCCAAAGCCGCGCTCGATCGCGCGCTGCGCCTGGATCCGGACCTGCCCGAATCGCACGGCGCGCTGGGCTTTTACTACTTCCACGTCGTCGGCGACCTACGTCGGGCCCTGGAGGAATACACTCTGGTCAGGCGCCTTCGCCCAAGCGAGCCGTACGTCGCGGGAGTGATCGGGGACATCTACATGGCGCAGGGACGCTGGAGCGCAGCGCTGGCCTACGGACGTGAAGCTGCGGCGCTGGATCCTCGCAACGTCCTGCTGGCGCTCGTCATGGCGAATCGCTACTCAGAACTCCGCCAGTTCGTAGCGTCCACCTACTACTACGACCGAGCCCTGGCACTCAAGCCGCAGTCCTTCCA
>VBJV01000053.1 GCA_005879785.1 Chloroflexota bacterium | reverse complement strand
GGTCGACCACGGCCGGGTCATCGCGTCAGGCACATCCGACGAGCTGAAGGACCGCGTCGGTGGTGACGTCCTCGAGTTCACCGTGCCCGACCGGCAGATGGTCGACACAGCTGTCCGTGCGATCGCCGGGATGTCGGATGCGGCGCCACAGGTCGACCCGGACACGCGCCACGTCACGCTGAGTGTGGGCAGCAAGGGGTCTCAAGCCCTCGTCGACGCGGTGCGCCGGCTCGATGCGGCCGGCGTCGAGACGGTTGGCCTCGCGCTGCGCCGGCCGTCGCTCGACGACGTGTTCCTCGCCGTCACCGGCCACGCAGCCGAGGCGGAGCCCGCCGGCGACGGACGTCATGCACGCCGTTCACGCACGAGGGAGGGCTGAACGTGGCAGAGGCAGCACTGCGTACCAGGGCCGAACCGAGCACGGCGCAGCTCGCTCGCTGGGCGGTCAGCGACACGCTGGTGATGACGCGCCGGAACCTGCTCGTCTGGATGCGCGTGCCCGCGTACATCGTGTTCACCGTGGTGCAGCCGGTGATCTTCGTCCTGCTCTTCCGCTACGTCTTCGGCGGGGCGATCCGCGTCCCCGGAGGCGGCAGCTACGTCGATTACCTGATGCCTGGCATCCTCGCGCAGACCGCCGCGTTCGCCACCTTCGCCACCGCGATCGCGCTGGCCCAGGAGTCGACAAAGGGCGTGATCGACCGCCTGCGGGCCATGCCGATGGCACGCTCGGCGGTGCTGGCCGGCAGACTGCTCGCCGATTCGCTGCGCATGCTCATCGTCATCCTGGTGATCGTCGTCATCGGGTACGCGGTGGGGTTCCGCTTCCACAACGGCGTGGCGGGTGCCGTGGGCATGGTGCTGGTGGCCGAGCTCTTCGGCATTGCGATCGCCTGCATCTCCGCCTTCGTCGGTCTGGCCATCCGCGACGAGGAGTCGGTGCAGGCCTTCGGGCTGATTTGGATCTTCCCCCTGACGTTCGTCAGCTCCGCCTTCGTGCCGACCCTCACGATGCCGACCTGGCTGCAGGGTTTCGCCAACGAGCAGCCGATGACGCTGGTGGTCAACGCCATGCGATCGCTGGCGGAGGGCAAGCCGTATCCGCTGAACCCCGCCTTGTGGCAGAGCCTGGCGTGGCTCGCCGGCGTGATCATCGTGTTCGTGCCACTGGCCGTGCGCAGCTACCGCAAGGTGAGTTGACGCAGGTCACGCATCGGCGGTTCGTACATCTCGCTGAAACTCGGAAACGGGTGCACCACATCAGCGAGCACCGAGACGGGCACCTCAGCGCGGATCGCGAGCGTCGCCTCAGCCAGCCACTCCTCAGCGTGCGGTCCGATCGCCGCGGCGCCGACGAGGACGTGACGATCGCGATCCATCACGAGCTCGAGCCGTCCCACGTGCATGTCATCGGTGAGGGCGCGGGCCGTCCCGTCCACGTCCATGGACGCCGTCGCCACTGACAGCCCACGAGTGCGCGCATCCGCCTGCGTCATGCCCACCGCCGCCACGACGGGATCCGTGAACACGCAGCGAGGGATGGCGCGGTAGTCGGCGCGGGCGTGGTTCCCGGCGAGGTTGGCGGCGACGACGCGCCCCTGGTAGGTGGCGGTGTGCGTGAAGGGCGCAACGCCGGTGACATCGCCCGCGGCCCAGACGTTGCTCTGTCCCACCACGCGGCATCGGTCGTCCAGCGCGATACCGTCGGGGTCGGGTTCGATGCCAAGCGTCTCCAACCCGATGTCGCGCACGCAAGCAGCACGTCCGGTCGCCACCAGGATCCGTTCAGCGCTCAAGGCGGCGCCGTCCTGCAGCTCGAGCATCGCGCCACCGCCGCTCGAATGCGCAGCTGCTATGGGGACGCCGCATCGCACCTCGACTCCCTCCGATTGCAGGACACCCGCGAGCAGCTCCCCGATGAAGGGCTCCTCGTGCGCCATGAGCCGCTCGGACACCTCGACCAGCGTGACCTGACAACCGAAGCGTCCGAACATCTGCGCCAGCTCGCAACCGACCGCGCCGCCACCGACGATCAGCAGCGATGCGGGCAGCGCGTCGCAACTCAGCGCGTCCTCGCTGGTCCAGAAGGAGACGTCGTCGAGGCCGGGAATATGCGGCGCGACAGCTGTCGACCCCGTGGCGATGACCAGATGCTCGTAGCCGATGGCGTGATCGCCCACGGCGACGGCGCCCGGCTCGACGATGACGCCCCGGCCGCGCACCAGCGTTGCGCCACTGCGGGTCAGATGTCGAGCAGCGTGCGTGTCATCGCGCTGTTCGGCGATGCGGTCGCGGCGCTCTGTGGCGGCACGGTACGCGGCGCGGCGGTCATTCGAACCACGCGCCTCAGCGGCGGCGTGCAGCATCGCCTTGCTGGGCATGCATGCCACATAGGGGCACTCGCCGCCGACGCGACGCTCCTCGACCACCGTGATCGACAGGGGGCCATCGCAGGCCTCCCATATCGCCTCTCCAGCTGATCCGCCCCCCAGGATGACGACCTCAATCGTACCGGTCACCGAAGGCGCAGCGCTGCGGGGTCGTGCAGTCGAGCAGCCGCCCCTCCCAATCCAGGAGGGCGTCATGCAGGCGCGCGAGCGTGCGCGCCCGCATGACCGATGGGGGAGCAGACACAGACAGCCGCGTGGCGAGCCGGCCGACCAGTGCCCGGACCTGAGCCGGAATGCCCTCGGTCGAGTCGAGGTTGTGTCTCTCGACGGCGTCGACCGCGGCCTCGAGGTCGCTCACCTCGGAGCGCGCGCGCTCACGCGCGTGCCTCGTCGTCCAGCTGAGTGCCCGAGCCCGTTCGAGCTCGGCCGTAGCTGCCTGAATGCTCATCGCTTGTCTCCCTTTGTGGGGACGCGGCGCCGTCCCGGCTACATCTGGTCGATCGTGGTGGTTCGGCTCACGCCACCCGGCTCGCGGCGGCTGAAGTAGCCCGGGCCGCCCCACGAAGAAGGGTCCCCAGGCCGCCGACAGCCATGAGGATCCACCCCACGGTGTGCAGATCGACACCGCCCGCCGTGCTGTAGTGAATGGCGAACGCGAGAACTGCGCCCACCGCGATCAGGAAAATTCCGACACCGAGGCCCATGTGTGTACCTCCTTACCAGTAGTACCAGCGGCTACCACCCGGATGAGCCACGAAACCGACCAGCCAGAGGGCCAGAGCGATGAGCGCGACCCAGAACAGCGCGTGCACCGCGCTGCCCACTCCGAAGAGGATCGCCACCAGGAGCAGGAACAGCATCAGAGCGACCATCTGCATACCCCGCTGTAAAGGGCCGGGCCGCCCAACCGGCGGTCCGGCCGTGGTTGACGTTGTCCTTTCCATACTGCCGGTGGGTGACCTTATATGTCAACTCTACTATCATGTTTTATGGCAGACCGGTTACCTCAGAACATGGCCGAGTGGCCGGTGGCCACGAGTTCGATCCACACGGATCCCAGTTCGAGAGGGCGAATTCCTTGCCCCCGACGAACACCTGAGCGGCCCCGCTCCCGGCGAGCTGGTGGTCCACGCCGTGCGCCCCGTTGGCGTCGACGACCTGCGGGGCCTCGGTGACGGCCACCTGCTGGACGATCACCGTGGTCGACACCACCGGCCGGCCGTCCGCTGCGTCGAGCAGCGGGCCGGTGTCCGGCTCGCTGCGCGTCCACCCACCGCGCGCGGCGTCCCAGGTCCATACCGGCGCCTCGGCTGGCGAGATGGCGACCGTGAAGCTGGCCACGCTGCGGCCGGGCGCCTTTGCCGAGCGCCGGCTGAAGAACGAGTAGTCAATCGAGGGCGCGGAGGCGTGCGTGAGCAGGTCCGCCAGATGCGCGCCGTCCGTGTAGAGGTTGTGCGGAGCAGCGCGGCCGCTGCTGCGGAAGAGATCGCCGGCCGCTGTGGTCTCGTTGTAGTGGGGCGAACCAGACGAGTCGAGCAGGGACTGGATGTACCGGCTCGCGCCCGAGTACACGAGGACGCCGCGAAATTGATGCAGCAGGGCGATGGTGGCCAGGCGCGCGCTGCGCACCGGCCCGACCTTCGTCGAAGGGGGCGACGGATAGATCGCAGAGAAGCGGCTCACGCCGCCCTCCGCGACGTACTCGTACACGATCGACGCGCCCTGAAGACCCGACTGGGGTCGAGCTGCGTCGGAGTTCTCGACCTGCACGATCAGCGGCGCTGGTGGTGCGGGCGTTGCCTGCGGCGAAACTGCGGTCTCGCCGCAGGCGGCGCAGGCACTCGCCGCCAGCACGATGAGTTGCCGCCACGGGACGGACAGCATGTCAGGCCCCCGGCTCATCGGGCCACCGTGGTTGCCAGCAACCCAAGCGCGGCGATCGACATCAAACCAGTGGTGGACCATCCCAGCACCCTGCTCCAACGCCCGCTGACACGCGCTCCCATGATGCGACGATCGCAGGCGACGACATTGATGAGCACCAGCAGCGGTGGAGCGATGAGCCCGTTGATCATGGCGGCGACGAAGAGCGCTCGCATGGGATTGAAACCGATCAGGTTCAGCAGCACGCCGATGAGGGTGGCCACCACGATCACTGAGTAGAAGGTCGGGCGGTAGCGGAGCCGCTCCTCGAGACCGCCGCGGAACCGCCCAACCTCGCGCACGGCATATGCCGCGGAGCCGGTGAGGATGGGAACCGCGAGAAGCCCGGTGCCGATGATGCCCAGGGCGAACACGGTTGAGGCGAACCGGCCGGCGAGCGGTTGCAGCGCGTTCGCCGCCTGCGCGGCTGACCGCACCTGCGTGACGCCATGGGCGTGCAGCGCTGCAGCGCTGGTGGCGATGATGCAGAACATCACGACCTGGCTGAGCGCCATGCCGATCACGACATCGGCGCGCGCGGCACGCAGAGCGCGGGCGTCGGGGGGGCGGCGCCGCCGGCGCGGGCCTTGGCCACCGACCTCCGTCGTCGCCTGCCAGAAGAAGAGATACGGCGAGATGGTGGTGCCCAGGATGGCAACGACGGCTGCGAGCCACGGCGTGCTCATCTGCACACTCGGAAGCACGGCGCCGGTGAGCAGGTGGCGAACGTCGGGGTGCACCGCGAACAGAGTCACCACGTATGCGAAGACCGCCACTGTCAGCCACTTGAACAGCGACACGAGGCGCTGGTACGTGGAGAAGAGTTGGAATCCAAGGATCAGCAGCGCAGCCACGAACACGAGAACGATGGCGGGCGCGCCCCCGACGAGCAGCCGCCCCGCTGCTGCCATCGCACCGAGGTCTGCGCCGGCGTTGATGGTGTTGGCGACCACCAGCAGGGCCACGCCGGCGGCCACCAGCCATGCGGGAAAGCGGCGGCGCAGGCTGCTGCCCAGCCCCTCGCCGGTCTGCAGCGCGATGCGCGCACAGATCTCCTGCGTGGCGGTCATCAGCGGCAGCGTGAACAGCGGCGTCCACAGGAATCCATAGCCGAACTGGCTCCCTACTTGCGCGCACGTGCCGATCCCGGAGGGATCGTCGTCGCTGGCTCCCGT
Source organism: Chloroflexota bacterium (assembly GCA_005879785.1). Taxonomy (GTDB): domain Bacteria; phylum Chloroflexota; class Dormibacteria; order Aeolococcales; family Aeolococcaceae; genus CF-165. The sequence continues at coordinate 6,249 of VBJV01000053.1, read as the reverse complement.
GATCAGACCGGGGCCGAACGTGCCCAGCAGGGGGTGGGAACGGGACCGATCAGCGCTGGGGGGCCGCGACGGCACGGCAGCATCCTTGCGGAGCGCGCTCCGCGACGGGTCTCGCGCGCTGACCGTGGGAAGCAGCTTGCGGATCGGGTCCGTGATGAGCGAGCGCGTGCCCGCGTGCCGTGCCATGAGATTAATATGATAGATTAGCTATCACTTTGAATGGTACCCATCGTGTAGCCAAGAGCACGCGCTCAAACGGTGCCCACAAGGCGCAGGCGGATCCGCGAGAGCCTCGCGCCGTGGTTCTCGCACCCGCCCCGCTGCTGACGGTGACCATCGAGCTCCGTGGCGGCGGCCCGGACGTCCACCTGCACGCCGGCGGTCAGGGCTTCTGGCTGGCCCGCATGATCAGGGCGCTGGGCGTGCCGGTGACCATCTGTGCGTCGTTCGGCGGCGAGACGGGCGACGTGGTGCGGATGCTCATCGAGCGCGAGGACGTGACCGTGTGCGCGGTCCCGACGACGTCGGAGAACGTCGCCTACGTGCACGACCGCCGCAACGGTGCGCGCGAGCCGCTGGCTGAGATGGAGTCGACCCCTCTCAGCCGGCACGAGGTCGACGAGCTGTACGGCACCACGGTGGTCGAGGCCCTCGAAGCCGACGTGTGCATACTCGGCGGCCCTGATTCCGAGCGCGTGGTGCCCGCCGACATGTACCGGCGGCTGGCCCGAGACCTCTCCGAGGCCGGCAAGCTCGTCGTCGCCGATCTGTCCGGTGAGCTGCTGGACGCGGCGGTCGAGGGTGGTGTCGGCGTTCTCAAGGTGAGCCACGAGGCATTGCTCGAGGAGGGCCGAGCAGCCAGTCACCGCACCGAGGATCTGGTCGCGGTGATGCGGACGCTGCGGGGTGCCGGAGCGCAGCGCGTCCTGGTATCGCGAGGCGCGTGGGCGCCTGCGCTCGCCATCGGCGACGAACTGGTCGAGGTCGTCTCGCCGCGGTTCGAAGCCGTCGACGAACGCGGGTCCGGTGACTCGATGACCGCCGCGCTGGCCACGGCGCTGGCTCGCGGCCTGGGCTGGGAGGCGGCGCTGCGCATGGGCGCCGCCGCCGGCGCCCTGAACGCCACCCGTCGCGGGCTGGCCACCGGCACACGCAACGAGATCGAACGGCTCGCAGCGCACGTCGCGGTCCGGAAGCTCGATGGGGTGGACGGGCAGCAGCCTGGGGAAACCGCCACGCCGGACGAGCTGGCGGCGAGGGTGCACGCCTCGTGACACGCCGAGCACTCGTGACCAACGACGACGGCATCGAGTTCGAGGGCCTTCGCCATCTCGCGCATGCTGCCCAGGCGTCCGGATTCGACGTCACCATCGCCGCGCCCCGCGACGAGGCCAGTGGAAGCAGCGCTGCGCTGACGGCGGTGCAGTCTGATGGCCGTGTGCTGGTGGAGCGACGCGAGCTCCCCGGCCTCACCGACGTGCCGGCGTTCGCGGTTGCCGCGGCCCCAGGATTCATCGTGCTCATCGCCGCCCGCGGCGCCTTCGGCGCTGTGCCCGATGTCGTTCTGTCGGGGATCAATCGCGGGGCGAACACGGGGAGCGCCATCCTGCACTCGGGGACCGTCGGCGCAACACTCACGGCGCGTGCGCACGGTTGTCGCGGGCTGGCGGTGTCGATTGCCAGTGCGCACCCCGCCCACTGGGCGACGGCCGCCGACGCGGCCACGCGAGCGATCGCGATGCTGGTGGCTTCGGATGAGCCGCTCGTGCTCAACCTCAACGTGCCTGACGTGGCGCCGTCCGAGCTGCACGGCATGCGCCGCGCGCGCCTGGCGAGCTTCGGAGCGGTGCAGACCGTGCTGACCGAGGTGGGCAAGGGCTACGTGCGGCTTGGCGTGGAGGAGCCGAGCGCGGAGCTCGAACCGCACACCGACGCAGCGCTGGTTGCAGCCGGATACGCCACCCTCACCCCCCTCGATCCCATCTGCGAACGGAGCGACTTGGAATTGCCGATCGCGCGTTTCATGAACAATCCGGAGGAGCGTTGACATGCCCGCCAAACGACACGTCCGCGGCGTGGGCGCCAAGGAGCAGCGCCAGTATGAGCACATCCTGAAGTCCGCAAAGAAATCGGGACGGTACAAGGGCCGCGAGAAGGAGGTTGCGGCGCGCACGGTGCTCAAGGAGCACAGCGCCGAGGGTCATCCCAAAGGGCGGTAGTCCTCTCTATACGCCGACGTAGACGGCGCCGAGCGCGCCGGCCAGCGTGCGGTGTGCCGGCGTCGCGCCGATCAGTGTCGAGCGCGCGATATCGATGCCGTGCCCGCGCGAGAACTCGAGCGGCAGCCCGGGCAGCGGAGGCCGGCACCAGCAGCGCGGCGGGCCGCCGCCATGCGGGCACACCGCGCAGGCAATGGCGCCAGAGACGACAGTCCCAAGATGCGCTGCGGCATCCGCAAGATCGCCGGCGGCGCCACCGGGCCGCCAGTCGAAAATGAGGTGGGGAACGGTCGGATCGCTCGCTGCCAGGGCGCGGCCCAAGTCGGGCCGGTTGAGCGCGGACGCAGCAACGAAGACCCCAGCCTTGGTCAAACGCGACGACAGCGTGCGCTCGAACCGAACATGCTGCAGCGCTGTGAATCCCTCGTCGGTGGCGGGGGGTTCGAGCTCGCGCAGCGTACGCATCTGGGCGGTCGGGGTCAGCAGCCCTGGCTCGCGCCGCACCAGTGCGCGCAGTTCGTCGGGGCCGGGGAGCGACCCAACGCGCTCGAGCATCCGCTCCACGAGGTTGACCTGCGCTTGCGCGAGCGGTGTGTCGAGCCAGGTGCACTGCACCGGCACCGCGCGGCGGTCTGCCGTGTCGACGACGTGGCTCCGCGCCGCGCGCGTCAGGTACGTGTTGTCAAGCACGATGCGGCGTACGCCGGCAGCCAGTTGCTCGTCGAGGGCGCGCGCGATTTCGCGCAGCGAGCCGCCGCGCTCGTCACGGTTGAGGCGGACGTAGCCTCGGGCGACGTACTCCTCGGCGTGGCGGCTCTTGCCGGCACCCGGAATGCCCATGATCAGCACGACGTCGCTGCCCTGCTGGAGCGCCGGTCGTCGTGCCGGTCGCGCGGGCCGCGGTTTGCCGAACGCACGGCCCAGCGCGGCGTGATCGGCGACGGTGAGGCGAAGTGCCGCCGCCGCGGCCGCCGAACGCGCTGTTCCCGGGTGCCGCGCGCCGGCGACGGCGATCACATGCGGGGCGAGCGCGAGCAGCCACGCAAGCGCGACCGCCCCCGCCGTCACGTCATGCGCGGCTGCGATGCGAGACAGCACCTCATGTCGCGCGAGGTCGGCGGCGCGACGCGCTCCGCCGAGTGGAGAGTGTGCGATGAAGGCGATGCCCAGCTCGGCGCAACGATCGACGACTCCGCCCCGGATCGCGCGGTCGTCGCGGACACTCAGCGCGTTCTCAACGGCGCTGATGCCGGCGACCTCGACCGCTTCGTCGATTTGACTGCGATTGACGTTGGAGACGCCGATGCTTCGCACCATGCCCTCGTCGAGAAGCCGTGCCAGCGTCCGCACCGATGTCCGCCACGGCGTTCGCGGATCCGGCGCGTGCAAGACGTAGAGGTCGATGGCCAGACCATCCAGCGCAGCGAGGCTCGCTTCGCAGTCGGCGATGATCGTCTTGGCGCGGCCATCGGGGACCCACGCGCCGCCGGTTCTCGTCATGCCGCCCTTGGTGACGATCCGAGCGCGGTCCTGCGCACCGCACGTACGTAATGCGCCGGCGAGCATGCGCTCGTTGTGACCGAGCTCGACCTCGTTGCGCCCATACGCGTGCGCCGTGTCGAACACCGTCATGCCCGCTGCGACGGCGGCGATGATCGTGTCGAGGGCACGTGCCTCGTCGCGGCGCTCGTCGGTCGACAGGCGCATGCAGCCGAGACCGATGCGTAGCTCTGAGGCGTCCGGCCACGGAGAACGATTCAGGCCGCGCAGCCTACGATGAAGCGGCTATGCTCGCCACCGCCATGCTCGGAGTGCGTGAGGTGCAGCAGCAGCGTCCCGGCATCGCAGCTCGACTGCGACAGGCGCGAGCCGGCGATGTGCGGGCGCTCGCCCGGGTGATGGCCGCAGCCTTTCAGGACGACCCGGTGTTCACGTGGTTGATACCCGACGACAGCCGGCGCGGCGCCGCTCTCGAGCGATTCTTCGGCATCGAGCTGCACGCCGTCGGGCTGGCGCAGGGGAGCGTGTGGACCCGCGACGACCTGGCCGGCGCCTCGATCTCCACCCCGCCGGGGCGCTGGAAGCTGCCCTGGCCGGTGCTGCTCGCCCACGCTCCCGGATTTGCTCGCGTGTTCAGCGCTCGCCTGCCGAAGGGGGCGGCGCTGCTGCAACTGATGGAGTGGCGACACGTGCGCCGGCCGCATCACTACTTCGCCTACATCGGCGTCGCGCCGACGCGCCAGGGGCAGGGCATCGGCCGCGCGCTGATGCAGCCCACGCTGCATCGCTGCGATCAGGCGCGCCTGCCCGCGTACCTCGAGGCCTCGACCGAACGTTCGGCGGCGCTCTACGAGCGGCTCGGTTTCGTCCTCATCGACGAGTTGCGCCTCGGCGGCAGCCCCCCGCTGCGGCTCATGCTGCGCCCGCCGCGTGTCACGAGCTGACACCACGCCCATCCGTCAGTGGCGGGTGGCCGCGTGCTCCTGCTCGGTGGCGACGACGTGGGTGACCTCCATGTCCGTGCAACGGCGTTGGACACGGCTGATGAGATCCATCCGCAACCAGCGCGAGACGCCGGCGGGCAGCGTGCCCACCAGGATGCCGCTGTAATCAGGAACGCGCCGAAGCTCATCGTCGATCGCGAGGTACGGGTCGGCGTCGCCGACGCGCGCCTCGACAACGTTGACGCCCGCGCGACTAAGCCGCCGTCGCGCCGACTCGGCTGTGCGTTCGGCGATGTCTGTGGTCGTGCCCTCCTCCCATACGAGCAGTGTCTGCACGGGCGTAGCCGGTACCAGCAGCGTGAACTCTGCCTTGTCGTGCCTGCGCGCAAGGGTGCGGGCTTCGTTGAGCAGGTCCTCGCTCTCGGCGGTCTGGTGGGCGACGATGAGATACCTGGACATCTGTGATGCCTCCGTGGAATCCGTCATCACCAGGCTACTCTGGTGCCCGCGCTGCCGCAACGGAGCTGGTCAGACCTTGATGCTGGGCTGACTGGCGCTGCCCTGCAGCATTGCTTCGCCTTGGTGGGCGTCGGCCGATGCAGCCGCAGCGCGCTCTCCCCAGCGCGTGAGCCCGACGGTCCTGAGCAGTGGTGCGTGCAAGCTCGGGAAGGCGGTCAGCATCAGCAGCAGCGGACGCATGGGCTGGCTGTTCACGATGATCTCCGGGCGGTCGTGCTCGATAGCCCTGATCACAGCTTTGGCCACTCGCTCGGGTGTGGCCCGCCCCGCGATGCGCGGTGCAGCCGCACCTTCGGCCTCGTGTCTCGCGTACAGCCCGTCGTTGCGCACGAAGCCGGGGCAGACCACCGAAAACCCCACCGACGTTCCCCGATATTCGGCGCGGAGCGCCTGCGTCGCGCCGACCAGGCCGAACTTCGTCGCCGAGTAGACCGAGAGATAGGGCAGCGCCATCTTTCCCAGTCCGGACGCGATGTTGACGACGTGACCGCGGCGGCGCGCGAGCATGCCCGGGAGCACCGCGCGCGTCAACAGCAGCGCGGCGGTGAAGTTGACCGCGATCATCTGCTCGACGGCCTGCTCGCTGAAATTCGTGTACGCCATGCTCGACTCGATGCCGGCGTTGTTGACCAGGATGTCCACCGGGCCGATCTCGGATTCGACTCGCTCGATCAGCGCATTGCGCTCCGCCGCGATCGCCACGTCGGCGGGAATCGCGGCAGCCCGGACACCCAGCGCCGCAACCGCATCTCGGGTCGCCTCGAGCTCAGTTTCGGAGCGGGCGGCGAGCGCGACGTTGACGCCGCGTTGCGCCAGCGCTTTTGCGATGTGGACCCCGATCCCCCGCGAGGCACCGGTGACGAGAGCCGTGGCTCCCTTGATCTCCTTCATGACGGACGCCTCCTTTGCGGCGGTTTCAGGACGAGCCCGGCGCGAACCCCTTCTCGTAACTCTGCTGAGAGTCCCCGATTGCGACGGGATTCTACGCTCCAGCTGTCCGCTGCAGTCGGTGGGCGCGCACGAGCTCGCGCAACGTCTGCCTGCCGTCGTACTTCGGTCTCCAGTGG
>VBJV01000249.1 GCA_005879785.1 Chloroflexota bacterium | reverse complement strand
TACGGCGCCACGGTTTTCGCCGTCGACGGCACCTACGACGACGTCAACCGGCTCTGCTCCGAGCTCAGCTACGACCACCCGTGGGCGTTCGTGAACGTCAACATGCGCCCCTACTACGCCGAGGGGTCGAAGACGATCGCGCTCGAGACGGGCGAGCAGCTGGGGTGGAGGGTGCCCGACCGGCTGGTGGCGCCGATCGCCTCCGGTTCGCTCTACACCAAGATCCTTCAGGGATTCCAGGAGGGCCGCGCGGCTGGGTTGCTGGCCGACGGCCCGGAGCCGATTGGCCGCGGCCTTCGCGGCCGGCGCAGATGATGTGGTGCCGGTGCGGCCGACCGGCATCGCCAAGTCGCTTGCCATCGGCAGTCCGGCCGACGGCGTGTACGCGCTGGGCGTCGCTCGCGACACGGGCGGCTCGATCGAGGCCGTCAGCGACGAGGAGATCGTCGAGGGCATCCGGCTGCTGGCGCGGACGACCGGCATCTTCACGGAGACCGCCGGCGGCGTCACGACGGCGGTGCTGCGCAAGCTGGCGGAGCGGGGCGCGATCGCCTCCGGCGAGACGGTCGTCCTCTACATCACCGGCGACGGGCTCAAGACGATCGACGCCGTGGAGCCGGCGGTGCGGACGATCGACGTATCGCCCGATCCCGACGAGGTGGACGCCGCGCTCGCCGGCCTCGCCGTGTAGCGCGCGGCGGTGGAGAGGATAAGTGCGGGCCGGCACCGGCGGCAGGTGGACGGCCCGCAGGTTGATCATCGTCTCGCCCGGCGGCTGCGTCCCTCACGCGTCCGGTGGTTGGCCCTACCCGGATCGGGGGAGTGGCGCCTACCGCTACGCGCTCTCGCGAACCTCGGCATGGCCGCCTCGCACGGTGATGTCGAACTGCCGTCCCAGCGCCTCGACGCCGCTCAGCTCCAGCAGCGTGCAGGACTCCGGCAGCACCGCGTCTGCATGCAGCTTCCCGGTCTCAGGGTCGGGGCGCAGACCCAGCATGCTGCGCAGAAACAGCACCGGGGCGCCGGCCGCCCAGGCCTGCGGCGAGCAGGCGGTCGGATAGGCGACCGGAAACGGCGTCCGCTCCCGCGTGTAGCCGGCAAACACCTCCGGCATGCGGTAGTGGAAGTGGCGAGCGGCCTCCATCATCGTCGAGGCGATCCGGTTCGCGTACTGCCGGTAGCCGTAGCGACAGAGGCCCGCCATCACCAGGCTGTTGTCGTGCGGCCAGACGGTGCCGGTGTGGTAGCCGATCGGGTTGACGGATCCAGCGCAGGGCGTTCATCGCCGGCTCGCGCAGCGCCGTGACAGCGTCCAGATCGCCGGTCCACCGGTACAGCTCGGACAGCAGGATCAGGAACAGGATGGTCGAGTCGACGCTGCCGTAGTACGGGAACGCGCCGCCCTCGCCGTCGAGGAAGAAGTCGTCGTTGAACCGCTCCTTGAGCGTCTCCGCCTCGGCCTCCAGCTCGGCCGCCAGCGGCTCGTCGCCCCACACCCGCCGCAGCAGCTCGGCCGTGCGCACGCGGGCGTCGTAGGCGTAGCCCTGCACCTCGGCGGTCGCGATCGGCGTGCGCGCGACCAGGCCGTCGCGAAACCGCATCGAGTCCCAGGAGTCCTTCCAGGACTGCGACTCGAGGCCGTTCTGGGAGCGGCGGTGGTACTCGATGTAGCCATCGCCGTCCAGGTCGCCCTGCTCCCGGATCCAGCGCAGGGCGTTCATCGCCGGCTCGCGCAGCGCCGCCACAGCATCCAGATCGCCGGTCCAGCGGTATAGCTCGGAGAGCAGGATCAGGAACAGGATGGTCGAGTCGACGCTGCCGTAGTACGGGAACGCGCCGCCCTCCACGGCCACCCGGCCGACCCGCAGCTCGTGCACGATCTTGCCCGGCTCGGCGTCTCGCTGGTCGTCGCGCTCGGTGGACTGGAGCGCGGCCAGCGCCTCCAGCGTCCCGGCCGCCAGCGACGACCCCAGCAGCATCGTCTGGAAGCTGGTGATCAGCGTGTCGCGGCCGAACACGGTCATGAACCAGGGCAATCCGGCGGCCGGCAGGTCGCGCAGCGGGATGCCCTGGTTGCGGGGCCGCATCCGCAGCGCCGCCAGGTCGGCCAGCGAGCGGTGGTAGGTGTTGCGCAGGTCCTCCCAGTCGGTGACCAGCTCCGGGGCGTGCAGCCGCCACGCCCGCAGCGACTCCTCCACCCGCACCCGCTCCTGGCCGAAGTAGAAGCTCGTGTAGCGCTGGCGGCGCTGATCGCCGCCGTGCAGCAGCACCACATGCGCCCGCGTCTGCCAGGTGTCGCCCGGCTGGAGCAGGATGGTGTGCGTGACCGAGGTCTGCTCGGTCTCGCCGCGGTGCGCCACCCAGACCAGCGCCTGCGCCCGGAACTCGCCGTCATGCAGTGTGAACGACCACGAGTTCTCGCGCTCGTCGCGGAGCGCCTCGACCCCCAGCCGCGGCTGGGTTCGGTCGGTGAAGACGAGATCCTCCTCGCGGTACTCGCGGGCCTTCACCTCGAACAGGTCGAGGAAGTCGAACTCGAACTCCAGCGTCAGCTGGAGCTCCACCGGGTCGAGCAGGTGGTTCTCGATGTGGATGCTGTTCTGCATCCCGCCCTCGCCCACGAACAGCTCGCGGATCAGCGAGACGGCGCCCGCCGGCAGCGCCGGCGTCGCCACGTTCTGCATGTAGACGGCGGCCGAGTAGTAGTCGACCGTGCCCGAGCTCAGGAGCTGGGGCCGCTCCCCGTTCAGGAGCAGCCTCCAGCGCGAGAGGTATCGGGTGTCGTTGTAGTAGAGACCGTCCGACCCGGTCAGCACGTCGCCGCGATCGTCGGCGACCAGGAAGTTGTTGCCCTCGAGCACGGTCAGCACCGGAGCATGCTACTCCGTCATCTGACCGGATCCGGACCCGCGGGATCAGGCGACGGCATCCACCACGTGCTCGTCCAGTGCCAGCGCGGACGCGAGCGCGGCCTTGGGGCGCGCCCCGACCGCCTTGGCGACGACGGCGCCGTCCTTGACCAGGACGAGGGTCGGGATGCTGAGCGCGTCGAACGCAGCCTGGAGTTCCGGCTGGTCGTCGACGTCGATCTTTCCGACCTTGATGCGACCGGCGTACTCGTCGGCGAGCTGGTCGACGACCGGCGCGACCAGCCGGCAGGGGCCACACCAGGCGGCCCACAGGTCGAGCAGAACGGGCACGTCGGACTCGAGCACCTCGCTCTTGAAGTTTTCCTTTGTGATCTCAATCGGGGACATTCTCAGTGGCTCCTCGGTTTTGTAACTGGATGGTTATATAGTGGCAGATGCAGTAGAATGACGCAAATCGTGCTGCCCCATCCGCTGACACCCGAGTATGCCCGCTCCGTCGCTGACCGATTCCGGCTGCTCGGCGATCCCACCCGCCTGCGGCTGATCGATCTGCTGCGGGATGGTGAGCGCACCGTCGGTTCGCTGGCCAAGGAGCTGGGCTGCACCCAGGCCAACACCTCCAAGCAGCTCGCGCTGCTCGCGGATGCCGGCCTGCTGTTCCGTCGTCGCGAGGGGCTCAGGTGTTACTACGCGATCGCCGATCCGGCCGTGTTCGAGATCTGCGACGCGGTCTGCGCCTCGGTGCTCCAGCACCTCGACCCGAGCGCGTTCAGGCTCAGGGCGTAACGGCGCATGTGGCTGCGGATCGCCTCCGTGGCCGCCCTGGTTGCCGCGGTTGCCGCCACCGTTGTG
>VBJV01000248.1 GCA_005879785.1 Chloroflexota bacterium | reverse complement strand
GTCAGGGTATGCCGGCGGCCGGCAGCCGAATCCCACATACGCGCAGGTGAGCACCGGTGCGACCGGCCACGCTGAGGTTGTGCAGGTGGAGTTCGATCGCACCGTGCTCTCGTATGCCGACATCCTCGACATCTTCTGGTCGCTCCACGACCCGACCACGCGCGATCGTCAGGGGGGCGACGTCGGGACGCAGTACCGCTCGATGATCCTCTATCACGACGACGCGCAGCGGCGCGCCGCCGAGGCGTCCCGCGACGCCATTCAGGAGGCGTGGCCGCGCCCGGTGGTGACCGAGATCCTGCCCCTGGAGGCCTTTTACCCTGCGGAGGAGTACCACCAGGATTACTACGCGCGCAATCCGGACAAGGGGTACTGCCAGCTGGTGATCAACCCGAAGCTGAAGAAGCTGAGGGAGCGCTACGCCGCTCGGATCAGAGCCGGGTCCTAGGCCAGTCGAACCGGGCAGCGGTTCGGCTGTGCGTGATTCAATCGCCGCATTGTGGCCGAGATCCTGGAAGAGCGACGCGTCGTCACCGCTCTCTTCGCTGACCTGGTCGGCTCAACGGCGATCACCGAGCGGCTCGATGCCGAGGAGACGAAGCTCATCATCGGCGATGCCATCGCCCGTGTCATCCGCGTGGTCGAAACATACGGCGGCACCATCAAGGATCTGGCCGGCGACGGCGTGCTGGCGCTCTTCGGCGCGCCCATCGCGCACGAGGACGATCCGATACGCGCGCTGCGGGCGGCGTTGGAGATCGTCGCCGCGATCAGCGACTACGCGGTCGAGGTGCGCCGCGGTTGGGGCGTCGATGGTTTCGGCGTCCGGGTGGGTGTGGACACGGGAGGCGTGGTCGTCGGCGCTGTCGGTGCCGGGAGTCGCGTCGAGTACGGCGCAGTCGGGGACGCGGTCAACACCGCGGCCCGGCTGCAGGCGGAGAGCGTCCCGGGGGGTGTGCTCGTCACCGAGCGGACACGCCGGCTGAGCGGCGCTCTGTTCGAATGGGGAGAGCCGCGGACCGTGCAGCTACGCGGCAAGGCGGACGCGGTGGTCACGGTACCGCTGCTTGGCATGAGCCCGGCGTCGCGCCAGGGGGGTGAAGGCCTCGAGGCGGTCATGGCGCCGCTCATCGGCCGCGAGGCCGAGCTGGCCGTGATATCCCGCGCGGTCCAGCGCCTCGGCGACGGACGCGGCGGCATCCTGTCGGTCGTCGGCGAGCCGGGGATCGGCAAGACACGCATGACCGTCGAGCTTGCCCGCCAGGCAACCGCAGCGATGCACTGCACGCTGCTTGAAGGACGTTGCGCGTCATACGCAGGAGCTCTTCCCTACTGGCCGCTGCGCGACCTGCTGCGCAACTGGTTGGGCGTCGCCGCGCAGGAACCCGAGATAAAGACACGAATCACCCTGCGCCGCCGCGTCGAGCAGCTGACCCCGGGCCGCGGCGAAGATCTGCACCCCTATCTGGCATCGCTCTTCGGCCTGAGTCTCGAGCCCGAAAACGCTGCGCGACTCGACGACCTTTCCCCTGAGGCGATGCAGTACCGCACGTTCGAGGTGGTCGCCGAGCTGCTGACCGCAATGACCGCACAGGCCCCGGTGCTGATGTGCCTCGACGACCTCCACTGGGCGGATCACACATCCCTGGCGCTGGTTGACGGCCTGCTCCGGCTCACCGAGGACGCGCCGCTCGCTGCGCGAACGGGCCGCGCGCGAGTACCGGCACGTGTTCGATGAGATCTCGCTTGTGGCACTGGACACATCCGCGGGCGCCGCGCTGGTCGAAGCGCTCGTCGAGGGTGCGCCCCTGTCCGATGAGCTTCGCGAGCGCCTGCTCGCGTATGCGGCCGGCAACCCGTTCTATCTCGAGGAGCTGGTCCGTTCGCTCGTCGACCGTGGTGTCATTCAACGCGAGGAGGGCGCGTGGCGCGTGAGCGGCGACGGTGCGCTGTCGGTCCCCAGCACTATCGAGGGGGTCCTGCTGGCTCGTATGGACCGGCTCGAGCCCGCGTGGCGCGAGGTCGTCACCGCGGCGTCGGTGCTGGGTCGCAGCTTCGGTCCGCAGGAGTTGCAGGCGGTGTCCGAGCTGGACGCCGACGTCGTGCGCGAGGCGATGCACCACCTGCTGCGTCTCGACCTCATCCGTGAAGAGCGACGCTGGCCTGACCCCAGCTACCGCTTCAAGCATGCGCTCATTCAGGAGACCGCCTACCGGACGCTGGTGGCGACCCGCCGGACGGCGCTGCACCGGCGCGCCGCGCACTGGTTCGAGTCGGGGCACGAGGAGAACCTGCAGCGCTTCTACGGGCTGCTGGCTCACCACTACCAGGCAGCCGACGACGCGGTGCAGGCGACGCACTACCTCAGGCTCGCCGCTGAACATGCTCGCGACGAGTGGGCGCTCGACGAAGCGATCGAGCATTACGCCGACCTGGTTCCTTTGCTGGAGGCGGCGGGCCGGACTCAGGAAACGGCCGAGCTTCTTTTCCAGCTCGCCACGATGCTGCACCTCGCCATGCGCTACCGCGAGGCCAACGAGGTTTGGCAGCGCGCCTTTCGCGCATGGCGCCCAGCGCCGGAGACGCCCGCGGTGCCGACCGCAACCGTGCGGATGGCCGGGCACCAGATTCCCTGGGTCACCGACCCCGCCATGGGCGGTGAGTGGGTCGTCAACAACCGCCTGCATATCCAGACGTACCGCCCGCTGCTCGAGCAGCGTCCCGGGCCAAACCTGGTTCCCGGGGTGGCCGAGTCGTGGTCGGTCAGCGATGATGGGCTCGTCTATCAGGTGCGGCTGCGCGCGGATGCGACGTGGAACGACGGCAGACCGATCGCCGCGCAAGACGTCGTCTGGACGTACCGGCATGTGCTCGATCCTGCTCAGACCTCCTATGTCGCCTCACACCTTTCGATCCTGGTCGGCGCCGACGACTACTTAGCCGGGCGCATCCAAGACCCGGAAGCGCTGGGCGTTCGCGCCGTCGACGAGCGCACCGTCGAGTTCCGGCTCAGCGTGCCGACACCGCACTTCATCTTTGTGCTCTCGTGGCTGTGCAGCCTGCTACGTCCTGATGGCGTGGCCAACGGTCCGTTCACGATCACTAGCATCGACCCCGACCGCGTGGTGCTCGACCGGGATCCGCGATTCCAGGCGCGGCGCGGGGGCAACGTCGCCCGCATCGAGTGGGTCAAGGCGAGCCGGAACGATGTCATGGAGCAGCTGCGTGCCGGCGCGATCGACGTCGTGGACAACCTGACGGTCGTCGGCCAACGGCTGAGCACTGATGAGGTGCACGGCGCGTACGTGATGGGCGCGCCGGTGCAGACCACATACGCCGCCTTCTCCTCGGACGAGCGCTGGAGCACGGACGTCTTCTTCAGGCGGGCGCTGGCATGCGCGACCGACCGGAAGGTCCTGGAGCAGGTCGTGCTGCCCAATCAGACTGTGGCCACGGGCGGGCTCGTTCCACCAGGGTTGCCGGGTCACACGCCAGACATCGCCGTCCGTTTCGACCCCCAGAAAGCGCGGAGGTGGCTGGCCGAGTCGAGCCACCGAGGTCCGATCGTGATCGTGGTCGTCGATCCCCCACCGGCGCATTGCGTGCCTCTGGCAGCGGCGTGGATGGACGTGTTGGGCCGGGATGTCGAGACGGTGGCCAAGCCGATCGCCGAAATGCGGCGCTTCGCGCAGTACGCGCACGTGACCCTGACCCACTGGCTCGCGCACGGGCCCGACCCCGGCTATTTCCTGCGCGGTTTGCTCCGCACCGGGAGCCGAAGCAACAACTGTACGCGCCGTTCGACGCGCTGATCGACTCGGCGCTTGCGGAGCCCAGCGGACCTGCTCGACTCGCGCTTTTCCATGAGGCCGATCGGCTCGCCGTCCAGGACCAGTGCGCAGTCATCCCCCTGCTCTATGGGCGCTACGCCGTCGCAGCTCGTGGGTGGGTGCACGGACTGTGGGAATGGGGAGCCATGGGGATGCCCTTCGACGAGGTCGTCGTCGACGAGCGCTCACCCCGCCATCACGGCAGCGCGGACGAGGCCGCCGGAGCGGCCCCATCCCCGTGAGTCGGCTGTGATTAGTGGGCGGCGCCGTCGCGCTCGGGCTTCTTCGCCAGCAGCGCCGTGAAGATCAACCCCAGCCCGCCGAGAAGTAGGAAACCGGTGATCGTGTAGTTGGTGTAGTCACCGGAGCCGGTGGACGGAACCGAGGAGCTGGTCCCCAGAACATTGCTCGTCGGCGAGTGGGTCGGCGTCGACGCGCTCGACGCCGCTGGAGTGCGCGTGGGCGACGGCGTCGGAGTGGGCGTGGGCGTGGGCGTCGGGGTAGGAGTCGGCGTCGCGGTCGACTCCCTGGTGACGTAAAAGACAGCGTTCGAGGTGCCGCCGTTCGTGACCACGAGCCCGGGCGCGTGGAGGACCGCAGCCGTGTCCTCCGCGTTGGTGATCGTATACGCGCTGTTGGGGACAAACTCCCACCCCGATGGGGCAGTCGCCGCAACCGGGTAGTCACCACAACTGAGGTCGCCGAGGGCGATCGGGTTGGCGAGCGGGAACAGAACGCTGATGCTGCCGCCAAGCACCTCCGTGGACGTTCCATCTCGGTAGATGTGACCGGTTATGGCGCCGTCGCAGATCGGGGTCGGCGTGGGCGTTGGTGTTGGTGTTGGTGTT
>VBJV01000247.1:220-5079 GCA_005879785.1 Chloroflexota bacterium | reverse complement strand
AAAACCCGGGCACCCAGAACGAGCGGGGCCCGAGCGGCGGTCGCTCGGGCCCCACGTAGCGTAAACGCGCCGACGCTAGCTGCGCCTGCGTGCCAATGCAAATGTCCCGGCGCCGATCAGACCAGCGCCCGCCACGAATGCCAGCAGCGCTGTCCAGGACGTACCGCCGTCATCCGACTTTCCGCCCGTAATCGGCAGGCCGGCTGCGGTGCGGGTCGGCGAGCCGGTTGCTGCCGCCGATGCCGTCGGCGACGGCGTTACCGAGCCGGCTGCGGCAGTAGTGGTTGGGCTGGCGGTGGCAGCGCTGCTCGGCGAAGGCGCCGGGCTCTCGGTGGCTGCGACCCAGGTCTTCGTCGCCGTGGTGCAGGGGTTCTCAAAGATGCAGGCCTGGATCGTGTCGTCGCCCGTGCCGCCGGATCCCGTGTAGGTAAACGTCACATCGTTGCTACTTGCCGTGATCGAGCAGTTTATCGGATTACAGACTCCGGTCGCCCCCATGTTCGGCCCGGCCGTGATTGTGAACGTCACCGGCGTCCCGGCGAGCGAGTTGCCCACCGTCGCCGTAACCGTGTGGTCGCTCCCCACGGCGTTTGTCGCCGTCGCCGGCGCGAGGGTTATCGTGGGGCCGGCCTGGGCGAGGCCGTCCCCCGCGGTGCTAAAGCCGACAACGACCAACGTGAGCGATAGCAGCGCCAGCATGCCGCCCTTCACGGCGTTTCTCCCTAACATAGCTCCTCCTTCCTCGTTGACGCTTTACCCTTTTAACGTGCCCATCTACGGCCGGGTTAACAGCCGGCTCCCTTCCGTGGGCGCTTGATAGAGAATCGAAACGTTGCCTCCGCGCGTTCGCCACACCTAGACTGTGCCCGATGCAACTGGAAGAACGCCTCCAGGCCTACCTCAAGCACCAACTGCCGGCGGCTGTCGACGTTCGCGTCGCCAACCTACAACGTATCCCCGGCGGCGCCTCGCGCGAGACCTGGTCCTTCGACGCCGCCTGGCGGGAGGCGGGCGAGGAGGTGCAGCAGGGCTTAATCCTCCGCCGGGACCCCGATGCCAGCCTCCTCGAGACGGAGCGGGACGTCGAATTCCAGGTAATGGATGCCGTGTATGGCAGGGTGCCCGTCCCGCGAATGCACTGGATCGAGACAAGCAGCGAGTGGCTGGACCGCCCGTTTTTCATCATGTCCCGCATCGACGGCTGCGAGACGAACCCGACGCGCCTTCTCACCGATCCCCGCTTCTTCGCCGTCCGCGCTAAGATCGCCACGCAGTTCGCCTCCGTCCTCGCTCGCGTTCACGCCGTCGACTGGCGGGCGGCCGGGCTCGCCTCACTCGGCGTTCCCGAAAGCGAGGCGGCCTGCGGGCTGACCGAAATCGAGAAGTGGGAAGCCGTCCTCGACCGTGATTCGCTGGAGCCGCAGCCGGTCCTTCGGGCCGCCCTCCGCTACCTGCGGCATCACCAGCCACCGCCCGCCCAGCGCATCGTCCTCGTCCACGCCGACTACCGCACGGGCAATTTCTTGTGCGACCCCACGGGCGAGATCAAGGGAGTGCTGGACTGGGAGATGACCCACCTGGGAGACCCGATCGAGGACGTGGGTTGGGCCTGCATGCGCCCCTGGCGCTGGCTCGGCAACGAGCTGATCGGCGGCCTCATGGAGCGCGCCGGCTTCTACCGCATGTACGAGGCGGAAAGCGGTCTGAAAGTAGACGATGATGCGGTCCGCCTCTGGGAGCTATTGGGCAACGTCAAGTTCGCGGCCATCTTCGTCACCGGCGCCCGCAGCTTCTGCGAGGGACGCACCCGCAGCCCGATGATGGCGCTCCTCGGCCGCAACATCGCGCGCATCGAACTCGAGATCATGGACCTGCTGGGGGCCTGAGATGCGACCGAACCCCGACGAAGTGCTCGCCGGCATCCAGGCGGCCCTCGCCGAAACGCTCGTCCCAGAGCTAACGACCGCCTACGCGCAGGAGGTCGCGGGCACGGTCCAGATGCTCCTCCAGTCGCTGGCCGCCGAATGGGACACGGCCGCCGATGACCTGCGCCGCGACAACCAGCGACTGCGGGATCTGCTGGGGCAGGGCGCGACGGTGCTCTCACAGAGCGATGCAGGCAACGAAAATATCGCATCTCTCGTCAAAGACATCGAGAGCGCGCTTGCTCGCCCGCCGTCGGAGGACCTTCGCGTCAGCGCGCTCCGGGCGGAGAACGAGGAGCTGCGTAGGTTCGTGGAAAGAATGGCAGTGCTGATCGAAGACCTGCTCGCGGACGGCCCGTCTAAGGCAGGCGCGGAGGTTAGTGAGCTACGCGCCGCCGTGTACGGCCACCTGCGAGACGTTGCCGCCAGGGGATGGTCGTTTTGGGACCTCGCCGGCTTCCGCGAGTACATGTCGCGCCTCCGGGCGGAACAATCGGGTGACGCAGGCTGAGGGCTTACGGTAATATGACTACCAGAATGGGTGCCGACGAAATCATCGAACGGGTGCAGCAGGCGCTTGCCGACTACGAGCCGAGGCGCGTCGATCACCCGGCCGCAGCCCCGGCGGCCGTCCTCATCCTCCTCTGCGACCGCGCCGGCGAGCCCCACATCGTCTTCACAGAGCGCACCAACCGCGTCGAGCACCACAAGGGCCAGATCTCCTTCCCCGGCGGCGCCTGCGACGACGCCGACGACTGCATGGAGACAACCGCCCTCCGCGAGACCTACGAAGAGATCGGCGTCAAGCCCGAGGACGTGCGTATCATCGGCCGCCTGGACGACCTGGTAACGGTGAGCAACTTCCGCGTCACCCCTTACGTCGGGCTGATGTCCACGGAGTCCGAGTACCCGTTCGTCCTCAACGACCACGAGGTGGCGCGCGTCGTGCAGGTGCCTCTGCTGTTCCTGATGGACGAGCGCAACATGGAGCTGGAGGTGCGCCATCACCAGGGACGCGAGGTGCTGGTCCCCGCCTTCTCCTACAACGGCTGCCGCATCTGGGGCGCCACCGCCCGCATGCTCCACCAGTTCATCGAGATCTTCCGCTAGTTGACCGCCCAGCCGCGGCCCGCCGCCGGCGCCGCCCGCCGCGAAGAGAACGGCCCGCCCTGCAAGCGCTGCAGCAACCGCGCCTGGTCCGTCGAGGAGCGACCGAAGGCCCGCCTGCGCCGGCTGGCCGAACTAGTCTTCGCCGCCCCGGACGTCTGGATCTTCCAGAGCGAGTCCGCCGGCTGGCCGCCGCACCGCCCGCGTCGGCTAGCGCGACACCCGCGGCTCCGTTCGTCCTAAGTGCGTCGAAGGACTTCGTCATGAAGCGGCTGAAGTGTCAGGCTGAAACGCCACGACCTAGGCCGAGGTATCACCGCGCTCGGACACGCGTCGAGACACAGATGCTCTCGCACCGCGCAGCCTGACCCCGTTAGGGAGTATTCTCCGAGTCTGACGATTTGTCGCTGTCTTTCTCGTGTTTGTCATACGTCTGCCATTCATGGAAGTAGCCGAGGAGTCCGCCAATCAAGCCCAGGGGAATCCCGACCAGCGCGCCTTCAACCGTCCCGCTAATTACCCAGATCAGTGGAACTGAAACGACCGTTGTAACGGCCATGGTACAGAAGCGCTCTGCGCCAAAACCTAGGAAGATGCCGCAAACTTCGCACAACAAACTCGGAATTGCGATAGCCGGATCGTAATGCCTAATTGGTTGCCACGTTGGGTAACTAACCACCGCCCAGCACATCCTGCGTGGACCGTAATTCCCGCGAGTATCATAACCAGAAACTTGGTAGATGGCAGGAGTCTCTCTCGGACTGCACGGCGAATCCCGTTTACGGGACTAGCCTAAGGCGGGGGTGCTTGATGACGAGCACTCAGCACTCGTCTGCTACCCTACCCCCATGCGCCTCCTCCTCGTCCGCCATGCGGAGTCCCAGGGCAACGCCGAAGGCCGCCTCCAGGGCCGCAGGGAGTTCCCCCTCACCGAGCGCGGCCTCGAGCAGGCCCAGGCGCTCGCATCCCGCCTCGCCGGCATGCACGTCGCCGCTGTCTACGCCAGCCCCATCCAGCGCGCCCTCCAGACCGCGCTCGCCATCGGCCGCGAGTGCGGGGTGGACGTGAGGACCGATGACCGGCTCCAGGAGTACGACTTCGGCGCCACGCTCTCCGGCCTCACCTGGCGCGAGATCCGCGACCGGCAGCCGGAGCTTGTCGCCGCGCTGGTCAGCAACCGCTCGGAGTTCCCGCACTACCCGGGCGAGGAGGGACGCGACGCCTTCCGCGAGCGCGTGTGCGCCGCCATCACCGAGATCGTCGAGCGGCACAAGGCCGACAACGCCGTCGCGCTCGTCACCCACGGCGGCCCGATTGTCGTCCACCTTATGGCCACGCTCGGCCGCGAGTACGCCCGCCCCATCCCCTTCAGCATCGAGAACGGCTCCATTACGACCGTCGAGCTCGCGGCCTCGCCGTCCGCCTTCACACCGGCGGCCGTCGTAACCGGCATCAACGACACCTGCCACCTGGCGCATATCGAGCCACGCGCAAAGCTTCGGGTAGACTGAACGGCATGGCCGAGCCCCAGGTCTCCGAGACCATCATCCGAGGCATCGTCGTCGGCGTCTTCGCCGAGAACTGCTGGATCATCGGCAACCGCCGCACCGGCGAGGCTATCTGCATTGACCCCGGCGACCAGCCCGACGACGTGCTGGCGCTCGCCCGCGCCATGGGCGTCACGATTAAGGCGATCGCCAACTCCCATGCCCACGTCGACCACATACTCGGCGTCCGTGGCGTGCAGTCGGTGAGCGGCGCGAAGTTCCACCTGCACCGCGGCGACCTGCCCGTCGCTGCGCAGGCCGCTCGCAGCGCGCTCATGTT
>VBJV01000247.1:0-200 GCA_005879785.1 Chloroflexota bacterium | reverse complement strand
CAAGCTAAGGGTGATCCACACCCCCGGCCACACGCCCGGCAGCCTTTCCTACTACAGCGAAGGGATGCTCTTCAGCGGCGACACCCTCTTCCAGGGCTCCATCGGCCGCACCGACCTGCCCGGCGGCGACTACCAGCAGGAGATGAACAGCATCGTCGACAAGCTGCTGCAACTGCCGGACGACACAGTCGTGCTCCCCG
>VBJV01000246.1 GCA_005879785.1 Chloroflexota bacterium | reverse complement strand
CACATCGAGCTGGTGCCGAAGCTGTCGGCGGGATTCTGGGAGCAGCGCGGCTACGACGTGGATGCCTGGGTTGGGCGCTCCAACGGCTACTGAGCCGGCCCCCGAGTACGTGCGCAGGTTCAGCGGCGCCGAGCAGTCGCTGCACTGGCTGCTGGCGGTCTCGTTCCTGACCATGCTCGCGACCGGGCTGATCCTCTACCTGCCGTCGCTGGCCGAGGTGGCCGCGCAGCGGCAGCTGTGGAAGTCGATCCACCTGGGCGCGGCGCTCGGCTTCTGGGTCGGCCTGCTGCTGGTGTGGAGCACGGACGCCGTCCAGCTGCGCGCCACCAGGCGGGAGATCGACCACTTCGACCGGGACGACCGCGCATGGCTGGCGTGGTCGGTGACGCGGCGCGGGCCGGAGCCACCCCAGGGCCGCTTCAACGCCGGCCAGAAGCTGAACGCCGCGATCGTGGCCGGCCTGATGGTGGTGTTCACGATCACCGGCGTGCTGATCTACCTCCAGGAGGCCAGCGCCCGCTTCCGCGGCACCAGCGCGATCCTGATCCACGACGTGGCGATGTACATTGCCATCCCACTCGTGATCGGCCACCTCTACCTCGCGCTGCTCAATCCGTCCACCCGCCACTCGCTGCGCGGGATGACGCTGGGCAGCGTTCGCCGCGACTGGGCGCGGCGCCACCATCCCAAGTGGGAGCGCGAACTCTGAAGGCGCTGGTGCTGGGCTCCGGGGCGGCCTGGCCGATCCCGAGGCTGGGCTGCGACTGCCCGCAATGCACCTCCTCCGACCCGCGCGATGCCCGCCTGCGGTCCTCGCTGCTGGTGGACGGGCGCGTGCTGGTCGACGCCGGCCCGGACGTCTACCACCAGCTGATGCGGGCGCGGGCGGTGCCGGAGGTGGTGCTGATCACGCACCACCACTACGACCACGTGCTGGGGCTGCACGCACTGGCCAAGCTGGGACGCCTGCCCCTGCACCTGACCAAGGAGAGCGAGCGCGGAGTGCGGGCGATCTTTCCCCGGCTCGACTTCCGCGTCATGCACCTCACCCCGGGCGTCAAGCTCGAACTGGGCGAGGGACTGGTGGCGCAGGCCTTCGACGTGGCCCACTCACAGGCCACCCGTACCATGGCCTTGCGGTTCACGTTTCCCAGTGGGGCGACGCTCGTGTACGCGCCTGACATCGGCGCGCCGCCGGATTCGAAGCTGGCCCGAAACGCCGACGTGCTGCTGCTGGACGGCTCCACCCGCGACCAGCGACCCGGCGGCCACATGCCGATGAGCGAGGGCGTCGAGGTGGCGAAGCACATGAAGGCGAAGCGCACGCTGTTCACCCACGTCGGCCACCGTACCGGCACGTTCGTGGAGCTGGAGGCGTGGCTGGACGGCGCCGCCGAGGTGGCGTACGACGGGATGGAGATCGAGCTGTAGCGCGGCCACGACCTCCGGTGCAGTCGAATGTGGCCTGGTTGCGACGCGGGGAGGTGTCAGACCCCTGCGGGGTCAGACCCCGGTCGCAAAGCGCGATCACGCCACCCGGGCGCGGCCGGACTCGAGGTCGAGCAGGAACCGCTTCGCCTCCAGGCCGCCGCCGTAGCCGCTCGGGTTCGCGCCGAGCGCCGTGCCGGCCGCCCGCACGGCACGCTCGTTGCCGGCGGCCGTCGCCACGTCGCGGTAGGACGCCGTCTCGCCGTAGGGGATGCGTGCCGTCCGCTCGAGGATCCTGCGCCGGAACTCGCCCGTCGTCAGCGACCAATCCAGCGGCAGGTCGAACTCATGCCGTCGCCCCTCGAAGTACTCGTCCAGCTCCCGCCGCACATCGTCGAGCTCGGCCGGTGCCTCCAGCACCCGCGGCGACAGCCGCTCGGCGAGATCCTCCAGCAGCTGGTCGAGACGGTCGCGCTCGAACGCCACCCGCACCAGCCCTCGCCGCGTCGCCGCCAGCAACAGCCGACCTACCGGCGAGTCGGTTTCGGTGTATGCGACGTCGACCAGGCCCTCGGCCCGGGCGCGCCGCGCGAACTCCTTCATGCGCTCATCCATGTGCCCACCCCTTCCGTATCGTCGCCAGGCCCGCGCGCACGTTCTGCCGCGCCGCCGGCTCACTGCAATCCAGTGCCGCGCCGATCTGGGCGTAGTCCAGATCGGCGGCAAACCTCAGGAACACCGCCGTGCGCTGCTTGTCGGGCAACCGCCTGACCGCCCGCCACAGCTGGGGCTCGCGTTCTCCACCGTCTACCCCCGTTGCCACCTCTGGCAGCTCCTCCACCGGAATCGGTCGGCGAGCTCGTCCTCGATGCACGTCCAGCGCCTTTCGATGCGCGATCTGAAACAGCCACGCCCGCAGGTTGGAGGCGTCGCGCAGCTTCGGATACGCCCGCAGCGCCGACAGGAACGTCTCCTGGAACGCGTCCTCCGCGTCCACGGGACCGACCGACGCGGCCAGGAACCTGAACAGCTCCCCGGAGTGCCGATCGAGCAACAGCTGAAAGGGCGGCAACTTCACGCCGGTAGAACGCGAGGTGGGCATGGAACGTGAGGTTAGAGCAGGCTCGGCCGCACAAGTCCCCGCTCAGCGGAGTCGCGCGCGAAGGGCATCCCACCAGTTGGTGAGATGTACGGCACGAACCAAGCAGCGATGCCGAGGAACCAGATGAAGATGGCGAGCGATATCAGCCTCGACACCACACGAGGCTACCACCGCTCAGGCCGGCTGGAGCTCCGGCGCGTGCCGCCGCTCCCACTCCTCGGCGTCGGGGCTGAAGTAGACGAGCCGCGTCTTCTTCCACTCCTTGGTCGAGTACAGCGTGATCCGGTCGCGCAGGCCGGTCTCGTCCGAGATCGCGTCCAGCACGTCCTCGCACTCCTGCTTGGTGCGCCCATGCGTCATCGAGAACAGGTTGTACGGCCAGTCGGGATAGGTCGGCCGCTGGTAGCAGTGCGACACGCCGCGGTAAGCCGCCATCAGCTGGCCGATCTCGTCGACCCGCTCCTCGGGCACCTTCCACACGCCCATGCCGTTGTACACGAAGCCGGCAGAGCGGTGGTAGAGCACCGCCGCGAATCGGCGCATCTGGCCGGTGGCGTGGAACTGTCCGGCCCGCTCGAGCAGCTCGGCGACCGTGAATCCGGCCCGCTCGGCGGGCGCCGCGAACGGCTGCGAGACGCAGCGCAGGTCGCCCTGCAACGCCCGGATGGCGGCGATGTCCCGCTCGGTCAGGTCTTCGGCGGGCGGCGCCACCGCCGTCGGCTCGCGCTTCGCGCGCTTCGCACCCGGGTCGCGGCCACCCTGGATGTCGAGGTCGACGCCGATCTTGAAGAACCGCAGCGCCGGCAGCGGCGGCAGCTCGACCGTGCGGTCGAGTCCCAGCCGCGAGTTGGGCGGGATGCCGACCGTGAACCAGATGTTGAAGTCGTGTTCGCGCTCGTAGTTGTGCGTCACGCCGGGATGCGTGTTGATCACCTCGGCCGCGGCGTCGGCCCGCTCGGCCGACGTGCGCGCGGCCACCAGGCACGAGACGTAGCCCAGCCGTCGGGTGTCGAAGATGGCCGAGATCTGGCGGATGATCCGCTCCTTGCGCAGCCGCGTCACCCGCTCCAGGACGTCGTCCTCGGTCGTGCCCAGCCGCTCGCCGAGCGCGGCGTAAGGCCGCTCGACGACCGGGAAGTCGTTCTGGATCAGATCGCAGAGTGTCCTGTCGGCGCCATCCATCGCAGCCGAAGGATACG
>VBJV01000245.1 GCA_005879785.1 Chloroflexota bacterium | reverse complement strand
GGCCAACGCGAACAAGATCGACGCCCCATCGGGCAGCATCTGCGGACTGGCTGCGGCCTCGCCTTGCGACAGCGAGACCACGACCTCCGGCGTCCCGCCGGCCGCCGGCACGCGGAGGATGCCCTTGCCCGGCTCACTGAACAGGATGCTGTCCTGCGTCCAGCTCATGCCGATCGGGTTCGTCGCCGGACATATCGTGACCGGCACACCACCCGTGGTCGCGATACGTTTCAGCGTCTGGTCCTTTAAGGAATGGAACGCAATCGACTGGCCGTCTGGCGAGAACACCGGGTTCAAAATACCCAATGTCACCTGTGTCCCGGCGATGGGCCGCACGTGCAGGTCGGAGATTGATCTCAGGTGCAATTGCTGGTTTGCGACGTACACCAGTTGGGTGCCGTCGGGGGAGATCGCCACGATGGGGCGTCCCGGGTTGGTGAATGTCTGGCCCTCGCCGAGCGGAAACGCAAACCGCGTGAGCATCTGCTGCGGTACGGGCTTGACGCGCCACCCGNNNNAACGGCGAACCTCCACCAGGACCAGTGCCGGCCAACGGATGGTAACGGGAGGAGCCGGGGCGCGGCTGCGATCGTTTCGAGCTCGGCACGCACATCGCCGGTGGCCTGCCAGCGCTTCCTGGGATGTTTGTCGAGGCAGCGCCGGAGAAGCTCGCCGAGCCGAGGATTCAGATCAGCCGGCAGCGCAGCGAGATCCACATCCCGCGCGAGCACACAGGCCATGACATCGGGCGCCGTCTCGCCGGCAAACGGCTGCCGCGCCGTGAGCATCTCGTAGAGCACGACGCCAAACGAGAACACGTCGCTGCGATGGTCGGCTTGAAAGCCCCTGGCCTGCTCCGGCGACATGTAGGCGGCGGTGCCGAGCACGACGCCTGCCTGCGTCGCGAGCATGCTGATTGTCGGCGAGTTCGTCGGGGTCGCGGCTGCGGGCGTGCCCTCCATCGCCTTGGCCAGCCCGAAGTCCAATACCTTGACGCCTTACACGCAAAAGCCAGTTTGACGATCCGGGACCTCCTGGTCCGCCCTCATTCGTGGAAGAGCCTCCTCGACCTCCGGGGGCGGATCCTGGCCTGCCCACTGGCAACGAATGGCAGATGGTCAGCGTGTCGAGACCGACCCGGATTTCCTTGACGACGAGGCGCACGATGTTCTGTCGCTGGCTGACATCGAGCGTGTCCGATCGCGCCCGGAGTGTGGCGCGGAACTCGGTCAGGGTTTCGCTGAGGCGCAGATAGCGCGCCTTGTCGGCGGACGCGAGCTCCAGGGATTGCCGCTCCGCCGCGAGGACCTGCTGTTGTTTCCGGAGCGCCGGCATCCGTTCACGTAAGTCGTCGAGTGTGACCAACTCGTCTTGGTAGGCGGTGACGAGGCGCTCCACGCTCTGCTCCAGCCGCGTCTGCTGGCGGGTGAGCTCCTCGACGCGCTGGCGACAGGGATCCGCGTGTCGGGCCGCGTCGAGCCGTCGATCCAGTTCGGCTTGCACCAGGGTCGGGTCGTCGAGCAGCCGCATGACCTCGCCCCACACGAGCGCATCCAGCTGATCCTGCCGCACGGGACGATTCGGACAGACCGGGCCGTGCGGATGCCGGTAGCCGTCGATCCCCCAACACCGGTAATGCCGCCGGCGCCGATACAGGCTGTAGCCACAGTGCGGACACACCAGCAGGCCTTGCAACAGCGTCGGGGTCTTCGTCCGCCGCCGCGCGAAGTGGGTGTTCTGTGCCAACCGCTCGTGCGCCAACGCGAAGGTCTCCTCGCTGATGAGCGGCGGCACGGGAATTTCCAGCCACTCGCTGCGCGGGCGGTCGTGATTCGCCGTGTCCCCCGTCGGCCGGCGGCCCTTCAGCGACCGCCGCCGCGTGATCTGGTGCCGCGGCCCGATCGCCGTTTTGCCAAAACAGGCGCGGCCGACATACGCCGGATTGCGCAGCAGCTTGGCGATCGTGGACGGGTCCCAGCGCGAGCGCTTACGCGTGGGGACCTGCCCCGCATTGAGCCGCCGCGTGATCTCGCGCAGACTCACCCCCTCCTGCGTATACGTCCCAAACACCTGCCGCACCACCGCCGCTTCGGTTTCTTCCACGGCATAGGCGGCGTCGGCGTGATCCGTCTTCTTCACATACCGATACCCATACGGCGCGCCCGACAACGCGTTCACCACCCCGCACTGCGCCTTGTGGCGTTTGCCGCGCCGCGTCCGTTCCGCAATTTGGGCCCGCTCGTATTCCGCGATCATGCCCTGCACCTGCACCAGCAGGCGATCTTCCGGCGTGTCGCCAGCCGGGGCCTTGAGAAACACGACGGCCACGCCGGCGCGGCCCAGTTCCTCCGTCAGCAGGATCTGATACGCGTATTTGCGACTGAGGCGATCCGGGGCGTACACCAGCACCGCTGCGATCTGGCCCGAGGCGGCGAGATCCCGCACGGCCTCCAGGCCGGGCCGAACGAGCGTGGTCCCACTGTAGCCATCATCCTCGAAGACCCACTCGGGGGGCACCACGTAATCCTGCGCGGCAGCATACGCCTGGAGCGCGGCCGTCTGACTCGCGATCGTCTCCTGCTCCCGTTGACGGTCGGACGACACGCGGGCGTACATCGCAGCGGGCTGGCTCATTCACCCTCTCCTCGGCCGGCGGCGCTCCCGACACGCCCACCGGCCAGCGCTGATCCGGGACAGTTTCGGGGCCAGTAAGCGATCGAAGCGATATTCAAATGCCACCAGGCCGCGGGGCGCCGCGGGGCGGTCACCCACGCCCGCCGCTCCGCGCCAACAGCCGCGAGACCGCGCGACTGACGATCTCGCTCAACGACAGGCCGGTGGCCCGCGCATGGGCACGGAGCGCCCGCACCAAGCCCCGGGACAGCTTCACGGTGAACGCGATCGTCGCATCGGGCACCGGCATGGGGGCCCGCAAGCGCCGCGCGTGCCGCAGGTCCCGATACGCTTGGCGCGCGGAGATGCCGCAGTCCCGCACCAGCCGTTCCGCGGCGTCGGGGAGATGATCGACGCGCTCGAGCACCTGGCGTGCATGGTTGAGGCGCCTGGCCTTCTCGGCCGCGGTGGCCCGGCTCATGAGTCATAAATATACAACTATATGTGACACCTTACAAGCAGCCACCCACCACCTATCGATACCTAACGATCCGCTCAAAGACCAGAGTGGCTTTTGCGTTTACGGAGTCTTCACCGTGCCATCAGGGCGCAGCTTGATATTGGCCGGCTTGAGATCGCGATGGATGATGCCCTGCTCATGTGCCGTCCCCAGGGCGTCGGCGATCTGACGCGCGGCCAGGAGTGCCTCCGCGAGCGGAATCGCACCTTCGGCGATGCGGTCGGCGAGCGTCGGTCCCTCCACCAGCTCCAGCACGAGCGCGCGGACGCCATCGGTTTCCTCGAGGCCGTAAATGGCAGCGATGTTGGGATGATTCAGCGAGGCGAGGACGTGAGCCTCACGTTCGAATCGGGCGAGTCGCTCCGGGTCAAGCGCGAACGGATCCGGCAGGATCTTGATGGCGACCTGGCGGCCGAGCCTCGTGTCGTGCGCGCGATAGACTTCGCCCATGCCGCCCGCGCCGAGCAGCGCGACGACTTCGTACGAGCCCAGGCGAGTCCCCGCCGCGAGCGACATCGACTCGGACCCTCACCTTCTTGCCATGAACTGGCCGGATTATATGCGGATTGTACGGGAAGACCTGCACCGATCAGGGGCGAAGCTCGCGATG
This sequence comes from Chloroflexota bacterium, assembly GCA_005879785.1. Taxonomy (GTDB): domain Bacteria; phylum Chloroflexota; class Dormibacteria; order Aeolococcales; family Aeolococcaceae; genus CF-165. The sequence continues at coordinate 241 of VBJV01000245.1, read as the reverse complement.
GTCGGCCATGGGCCGACTCGGGCTGAGGCTATCAGCGGTATTGAACAGCGCCCTGGTCTTTTATCGGCAACACACGTCTATGTGCACACGCGCGCGCCGGGCGCACACGGGTGGCGTGTCGTTGCCTTCCAGGCGACGCCAACCATTGCGCCGGGACAGCCAAATGACAGGACGGCGCTCGCGACGGCCAAGCTGTCGTCCGGCAGCACGCCGCTCGCGGTTTTGCCGGAGGCGCGGGAAG
>VBJV01000244.1:1682-3898 GCA_005879785.1 Chloroflexota bacterium | reverse complement strand
CGGCCCGGGATGCTCCTGACCGCGGCTCGCGAATGGGGCGTCAGCCTGCGGGCGAGCACCATGGTCGGCGACCGCTGGCGCGACATCGAAGCCGGGCAGCGCGCCGGGTGCGCCACCGTGTACATCCCTCGCGACTACGGTGAGCTCCAACCCGAGTTCTTCGACGCCACCGCCGCCGACCTTGCTGAAGCGGCCGGCTGGATCCTGGCTCGCCAGGCAGCCGCCGGGGGCGTGCAGCAGGCGGGATGATCATCACGCGTACGCCACTACGCATATCGCTCGGTGGGGGCGGCACCGACCTGCCGTCTTTCTATGGCCGGCACGGCGGCATGGTCGTGGCGGCGGCCATCGACAAGTACGTCTACGTCGGCATCAACCGCACCTTCACCGACGACTACTTCATCAAGTATTCGGAGATGGAGCGCGTGAAAGTGGCAGCGGACGTGGCGCATCCCATCGTGCGCGAAGCGCTGTTGCTGCACGGCATCGCGCCTGCCCTGGAGATCGTCAGCCTCGCCGACATACCCGCCGGCACCGGCCTCGGCTCCTCGGGGACGTTCACCGTCGGGCTGCTGCGCGCGCTGTATGCGCTGAAGCGAGAGCACGTCTCGGCCCACGCGCTCGCCGAGGAGGCGTGCAGCATCGAGATCGACCGCCTGGGGCGCGCCGTGGGCAAGCAGGACCAGTACATCGCCGCCTTCGGTGGGATCACGTGTTTCGAGTTCTGCAGCGACGGCCGCGTGCAGGTGCTGCCGCTGGGGATTTCACAACAGACGCTGCACGACCTCGAGGAGCACCTGCTGCTGTTCTTCACGGGCTACTCGCGTGACGCCGACCGGGTGCTGGCCGACCAGCGAGAGCGGTCGGAGCAGGGCGACCAGACGATGGTCGACGGGCTGCGCGCCATCGCCGACCTCGGCCACCGGGTCAAGGAGATCCTCGAAGCCGGCGACACGCGCGGTTTCGCTGCCTTGATGCACGAGCACTGGGAGCGCAAACGCGAGCGCAGCACAGGCATCTCATCGCCGGCGATCGACCACTCGTATGAGGTGGCGCTCGCGAGCGGCGCCCTGGGGGGCAAGCTCGTCGGGGCCGGCGGTGGTGGGTTCTTGATATTCTATGCAGAGAGCCCCGCCCAGCTGCGTCAGGCGATGGCAGACGAAGGCTTAGCCGAGGTTCGCTTTCAGTTCGACTTCGACGGCTCGACGGTCGTCGCTCGCGGTTGAGCCATGCTTCCCTGCGTCGTGCTGGCTGGCGGGCTGGGCACGCGGATGCGGCCGCTGACCGCGAACGTGCCCAAGTCGCTGGTCCCGGTCCTCGGACGTCCCTTTGCCGAGCTCCAGCTCGAGTGGCTTGCCTCCCAAGAGGTCACGGACGTCATCTACAGCATCGGGTACCGCGGCAGCATGGTTCGCGCCGCGCTGGGAGACGGCCGGCGTTTTGGGGTCACGCTGACGTACGTCGATGAGGGGAACGAGCTGCTCGGCTCCGCAGGGGCGCTGCGTCTCGCGCTCGATCAGAGCCTTCTGCCGGATGCGTTCTTCGTGCTCAACGGCGATTCGTATCTCTCGCTCGACTTTGCCGACGTGGAAGCCACGTGGCGCCGCAGCGGCCGCCCCGTGCTCATGACTGTCTTTCGCAACAGCGGACGGTGGGATCAGAGCAACGCGGTCCTGCGAGATGACGGCAGCGTCTTGTATGACAAGCGCGCTGCGGCCGGTGACCAGCAGGCGCCCGAGTGGATCGACTACGGGCTGTCAGTCATCACCAGCGAGGTGATCGCCGCCGCCCTGCCCAGCGGCGGTCAGGGCGACCTCGCCGATGCGATGGCCGGCCTCAGCCGCCGCGGCGACGTCGCCGGGTATGAAGCGCAACACCGCTTCTACGAGGTGGGGTCCAAGAGCGGCCTGCACGACCTCGAGGCGCATCTGGCATCACTGGGAGCCAGCAGGCCGTGACCGCGGTCGACGAACGTCCGCGCGACATGCGCATGCGCTCGTTCGGTGAGGGTTACGACCCAACCCCCGTCGACCGCTTCGGCGTCTGGCTGTCAGCTCGACAGATCCGGCGCCGCGTGGGGTCGTTCACCGGCAAGCGTGTTGCGGACATCGGTGCCGGGTATCACGCCGACTTCGCGCGCACGCTGGCGAGCACGGTCGCGTCGCTGCTGGTGCTCGACATCAGCATCTCGCCGGCTGTGAAGGCGCTGCCCAACA
>VBJV01000244.1:598-1394 GCA_005879785.1 Chloroflexota bacterium | reverse complement strand
GGCCGCTGCTCGTGAAAGCCGGGTTCCGGCCCAGCCAGGTCCGCTGCTTCCGCCACAAGTTCGGGCTTAACACATTCGCTGTCTGCAGAAAGTAGCTGAGCAGGCCAAATGCTGCGATCGCGCCTTCACGTCGCGGCTACGGGCTGCTACAGTACCTGGCATCGTGGAAGGGTTTTCGTTGAGCGCATTGAGCCGGTTCAGAGCTCGAGCGTGGTTCGGTGTCGCAGTGGCAGCGATTGCACTCGCCCTCATATTTGGCGGAGGTATCGGTGCCCGCGCGGCGACTGCGCCGCCACCAAAGGACTGCAACACGCCGAACGCGACCGGTGGCATCGGGGTGCTCAATCAGGCCCCTACCGGCAACCTGACCAAGGCCCTGTCCACCACCGTTCAGGGGACGGGAAGCACGACGTATTTCTTCCAGTTGACCAGCGCGCGGACGTCGGGCACGACGTTCAGCGAGCTGCTGGATTGCGCATGGGATGTCACCGCCAGCGGTAACTCGAACACGGCTGACTACGCCACGCAGCAGAACGGCCCCACCCTGTCGTGCACTGCCAGCAACTGCCAGCTCACTGTCTCGCTCACGGTCAACGCAACCGATTCGATCTGTGACAGGGTCGAGCTGAAAGGAACGACGTCGGGCGGTGGGTCGTTCACCGACTACAGCAACCTAGTCGGCAGCAATGCCGACAACACCACGTTCACGTGCAACCTTTCAGTCGTCACACCGGAGGTGCCAGCGGGCGTCCTCATACCGGCGGCCGGGGCAGCCTCGGTCGGGGTGATCGTGTTC
>VBJV01000244.1:0-505 GCA_005879785.1 Chloroflexota bacterium | reverse complement strand
GAACAGGCCGCGGAAGGTGCCCATTGCCAGCCGCGCCGGCGCGGAGACCCTTCTGGTGCCGCCGCTCGCGATCTCCTGGATCAAGCGGTCACCGCGCGCGATGACCGCAAGGCGGTACAGGTTGAACACCGGAAAGCCCATGGCCGCGACCCGGTCGATCAACAGCCCGGCCTCCTCGAGCAGGCGCCTCAGCGAGCCGGTGGTGTAATGCTTGCGATGGCCGATGTAATGGTCGAAGGCTGACATCGGGCCGCCAGGCACAGTGACGACCAGCCGGCATCCGGGGGCGCAGAAGCGGAACGCGTTGCGCAGCAGCCGCAGCGGGTCGTCAACATGCTCGAGCACCTCCGAGCAGACAGCACGGTTGGCCCAGGACGCGTACTCCGCAGGCGGCGGCTCATCGACAAGGAGATCACGCTGCAGGAAGGTCGCGGACGGCAACTTCTCTCGCGAGATGGTGACACCGCTGGCGCTGTATTCCGCCCCGAGTATCTGCGCGTGCGGA
>VBJV01000243.1:1967-4203 GCA_005879785.1 Chloroflexota bacterium | reverse complement strand
TCGGCGCCGCGTCACCGGCCGGCGCGATCCAGTCGAGCACCAGCACGCGTTGGCGTGCCGGGTCCTTCGGGTCCTGGGCCGACGCGGCCTTCCAGCAGTGCTCGCAGTCGGCGCTCGTGAAGCGCTCGAGCAGCGCGGTGGGCGCGGGCGGCTTGCAGCTCGGCGCCGCGAAGGCGGCGCCGGTGAATGCGAGGGCGCCGAGCAAGACCGCGCGAATCCCGCAGTGAACCCAGGTCGATCCCAAGGCGACTCCTAGAATGCGTCCATGAGTCTGCATTCTGACGAGAAGCCTTACAACGCACCTGCCGCCGCTCCCGGGCTGCTCGTCAACCTGAACCCCGAACAGCTCGCCGCGGTGACGCTGCCGGCGCGCTCGGCGCTGATCCTCGCCGGTGCGGGCTCGGGCAAGACGCGGGTGCTGACCACCCGCATCGCCTGGCTGATCCACACCGGCCAGCTCTCGCCCGGTGGCGTCATGGCGGTGACCTTCACCAACAAGGCGGCGAAGGAAATGCTCGCGCGCCTGTCGGCGATGCTGCCGGTGCCCGTGCGGGGCATGTGGATCGGCACCTTCCACGGCCTGTGCAACCGCTTCCTGCGAGCGCACTGGAAGGTGAGCGGCCTGCCGCAATCGTTCCAGATTCTCGATTCGGCCGACCAGCTGTCGGCGGTCAAGCGCGTCGTCAAGGCGATGAACCTCGACGAAGAGCGCTTCGTTCCGAAGCAGGTGACCTGGTTCATCGCCGGCCAGAAGGAAGAGGGCCTGCGGCCGAAGGACGTGGAGCTGCGCGACGAGCACACCCGCACCCTCGTGCGCGTGTACCAGGCCTACGAAGAGCAGTGCCAGCGCGAAGGCGTGGTCGACTTCGCCGAGCTGCTGCTGCGCAGCTACGAGCTGATGCGCGACAACCAAGCCCTGCGCGAGCACTACCAGCGGCGTTTTCGCCACCTGCTGGTCGACGAGTTCCAGGACACCAACCGGCTGCAGTACGCCTGGCTGAAGATGTTCGCCGGCCCCGAGACCGCGGTGTTCGCCGTCGGGGACGACGACCAGAGCATCTACGCGTTTCGCGGTGCGCAGGTCGGCAACATGGCCCAGTTCGAGCGCGAGTTCCGGGTCGAGAACGTCATCAAGCTCGAACGCAACTATCGGTCCTTCGGCAACATCCTCGACGCGGCCAACGAACTGATCGTGCGCAACTCGAAGCGCCTGGGCAAGAACCTGCGAACCGAGGCCGGCCCCGGCGAGCCGGTGCGGGTGTACGAAGCGACCAGCGATTTCGCCGAGGCGCAATGGTTCGTCGACGAGGCGCGGCAGCTCCACCGCGACGGCATCGCGCGCAGCAACATCGCGCTGCTCTACCGCAGCAACGCGCAAAGCCGGGTGCTCGAGAGTGCGCTGTTCAACGCCGGCATTCCCTACAAGGTCTACGGCGGGCTGCGCTTCTTCGAGCGCGCCGAGGTCAAGCACGCGCTCTCCTACCTGCGCTTGATCGAGAACCCGAACGACGACACCAGCTTCCTGCGGGTGGTCAACTTCCCGACCCGCGGCATCGGTGCGCGCACCATCGAGCAGTTGCAGGACGCGGCGCGCGCCAGCGGGCGCAGCCTGTGTCAGAGCGTCGGCTCGGTCACCGGCAAGGGCGGCGCCAACCTGCAGGCCTTCGTCGCGACGATCGACGCGATGCGCGCAGCGACGCTCGGCAAGACGCTGCGCGAGATCATCGAGCACATGCTGCAGGCCTCGGGCCTCATCGAGTTCTACGAGACCGACCGCGAGGGCAAGGACCGGCTGGAGAACCTGGATGAACTGGTCAACGCGGCCGAAGCATTCGTCACCCAGGAGGGTTTCGGCAAGGACGTGGTGGGCCTGCCGATCGACGAGACCGGCGCGTCGACACTCGGCGTGCCCGATGCCGAAAGTGGCGAGGTGATGTCGCCGCTGAATGCCTTCCTCACGCACGCCTCGCTGGAGGCGGGCGACAACCAGGCACAGGCCGGGCAGGACGCGATCCAGCTGATGACGGTCCATTCGGCCAAGGGCCTGGAGTTCGATGCCGTGTTCATCACCGGCCTCGAGGAAGGCCTGTTCCCGCACGAGAACTCGGCCTCCGACCCCGACGGGCTCGAGGAAGAACGCCGGCTGATGTATGTCGCGATCACGCGGGCGCGCAAGCGCCTGTACCTGAGCTTCTCGCAGACGCGCATGCTGCACGGCCAGACGCGCTACAACGTC
>VBJV01000243.1:1324-1917 GCA_005879785.1 Chloroflexota bacterium | reverse complement strand
AGTACCAGTCGGCGTGGTCGCGGGGCACCGGCCTGCATTCGATCGTCGGCATGGGTAAGGTCGAGCCGAAGGCCGCACCCTTCGCGCCGAAGGCGCCGAGCCACGGTCTGCGGTCCGGCCAGAGCGTGTTCCACACCAAGTTCGGCGAGGGCGTGATCGTCACCCTCGAAGGCAGCGGCGAGGACGCGCGCGCGCAAGTGAACTTCGGCCGCCACGGCATGAAGTGGCTGGCGCTGTCGGTGGCCAAGCTCACGCCGGTGGAGTGAGTTCGATCGGTTCGAATCCGGCGTCACCCCGTCGCCGCGAACCGCGCGCCGACTTGTCACCGGCGGTTCATCCCGCAGTCACATCGCCTTCCTAAGCTCGACCGCAGTCCAGTCGAGGAGGCATTCATGCGTTCGTTTCCCGTTCTCGCCGCAGCCGTTGCTGCGGCCCTGCTCAGCGGCGGTTGCGGCGGCGCCGCCACCCAGTCGCTCGAATCGGCCCAGTCGCTGCACACACCGAAGAATGTGATCTTCTTTCTCGGCGACGGCGACGGCGACGGCGACGGCTACGGCATCGTGCCGATGACCGCGGCGCGCATCTACGCCGCC
>VBJV01000243.1:538-1231 GCA_005879785.1 Chloroflexota bacterium | reverse complement strand
AAGATGAACAACGAGGTGATCGCGATGTCGAGCGACACCCAGGCGCGCAGCGCCGCCGGCGCGGCCTACGTGCATGGCGCCGACAGCACCTGCCCCGCAAGCGGCAACGGCACGCCGGTGGCGACGCTGCTCGAGCTCGCCAAGTCGGCGCAGCGCGCCACCGGTGTCGTCACGACCACGCGGGTGACGCACGCCACGCCGGCCGCGACCTATGCGCATCTCTGCCACCGCGACGGCGAGAACACCATCGCGGCGCAACTGGTGCCCGAGGGCAGCGGCTACAACGGCCGGCTGCTCGACGGCGTCGACGTGGTGCTGGGCGGCGGCTGGCAGCACTTCGCGAAGCAGGGCGACCCGATCGGCTCGAGCCGCAGCGACAGCCGCGACCTGCTCGCCGAGCTGCGCGCCCACGGCTACGCCACCGTGTTCGACCGTGACGCGCTCAACGCCGTCGACCCGCGCACGACCAGGCGGCTCGTCGGCCTGTTCACCAAGAGCCACATGAACTTCGACCTCGACCGCGACCCGGCGAAGGAGCCCAGCCTCGCCGAGATGACGACGCGCGCACTCGACGTGCTGAGCGCGAGCCCGAGCAATAAAAAGGGCTACTTCCTGATGGTCGAAGGCGGCCGCATCGACCAGGCACTGCACCCGACGCTCGCGCGCAAGGCGCTGCAGGATGCGAAGGCCTTC
>VBJV01000243.1:0-524 GCA_005879785.1 Chloroflexota bacterium | reverse complement strand
CAGACCGACCCGGAACTGAAGAACACGCTGATCGTCGTCACCGCCGACCATGACCACACGCTGGTGATGAACGGCTACGCGGCGCGCACCGGCAAGACCACCGACAGCAACCCCGGCATTCTCGGCCTGATGCGCGACTTCAGCGACCCGAGCCAGCCGGCGCTCGACGCCGACGGCAAGCCCTTCACCACGCTCGTCTTCGGCAACGGCGAGAACCGCATCAACGGCTCGCGCAGCCTGATGACGGCGCTGACCGATGCCGCGGTGTTCGACAAGAGCTACCACCAGGAGGCGGTGGTGCAGATGCCCAGCGGGGGCGAAACCCACGGCGGCGCCGACGTGTTCCTCTGTGCGATGGGCATGGGCGCCGACAGCTTCCACGGCGTGATCGACAACACCCGCGTCTTCCAGCTCGTGAAGAGCGCGGCCGGCCTTTGACATCACGCCCACTCAGAGGGTGTAGACAAAACAAATTGACTAAGAAGATGGTGTCTTGGATGCCCGCGCGGAAGGCTAGATGCGAA
>VBJV01000242.1 GCA_005879785.1 Chloroflexota bacterium | reverse complement strand
TCTCGTGCGACCACCGCGCCTGCTCCGGTGCCGACGGCGCGAAGCTGCTCCAGACGATCAAGCGTTACCTCCAAGCGCCCTCGCTGCTGCTCGCCTGAGCCGGCGATGGCCAGTACACTCGAAGTCATGCAGCTGACGGACGTGATGTCGACCACCCTGGTTGCGGTCTCACCCGAGACACGGATCGGCGAAGCTGCGCGGAAGATGGTCGACTCCGACGTCGGCGCCGCGATCGTGCTGGCGCCGGGCGACGAGCTGGTCGGGGTGATCACGGAGCGCGACCTGATGCGCTGCGTCAGCGAGGGCATCGAGCCGAACCGGCCGGTGTCCGACCGCATGACCCGCCACGTGCTGACTGCGTCGCCGACCACGGAGCTGGCCGAGGCGATGGCCTTGATGGTCGACGGCCACTTCCGCCACCTGCCGGTCGTGAACGATGAGGGCAACGTCATCGGCCTGGCCTCGATGCGCGACCTGATGGCCTACACCTCGCTTCGCCTGCGCCACGGCAGCCTCGGCTCAGACGACGACCTCGACCCGGCCGAGGTGATCGCAACGATTCACCGCATGCGCACCGGCGCGGCGTAGCCGCGCCGCGTCGCGGCTCGAACGTGGTGGCCGCGCGGAACGCGGTGCGGCAAATCCTACACCTGCCACTCCCCGCCGCTCAGCACCGGCACCCGCTCGCCGCCGGCCGTCACACCCGTGACCACGACCTCGTCCGAGCCGATCATGAAGTCGATGTGGATCTCGCTCCGGTTGACGCGGTCGGTGTGCTCGTCGCCGACCGCCCAGTCGAGCCCGTTTCCCAGCGCGATGTGGCTGGCGGCGTTCTCGTCGAGCAGCGTCTGGAAGTACACCGTCGGCAGCTGCCCGATCCTGCCGCTGCGATCGACCAGCGCCACCTCGCCCAGGCGCGAGGAGCCGTCGTCGGTGGCCGCCCGGCCGCGCAGCACCTCGGCGCCGGAGTCGGCGTCGATCTGCACCGCCCGCCCGCCATCAAACCGCACGCTCAGCCCGTTCACGACGATACCGGCCACGTCCAGTGGCTTGGTGGAGCGGACGTGCCCCTCGGTGCGCTCAGGATCAGGCGTCGTGAAGACCTCCTCGGAGGGCAGATTCGGCCGGTGCGGGATACCGGCCGCGGTCTCGATCCCGCCGGCGATGAAGTGTGAGCTCGGCAGCAGCCCGACCGTCAGGTCGGTGCCCGGCCCCTGGAAATGCAATGCGTCGAACCGCCGCTCGCTGAGCCGGTCGGCCACCGACATCAGCGAGTCCATCCGCTCCGTCCAGGCCGCGACGGGATCCGGCTCGTCCAGCCGGCAGATATGCTCGATCTCCTTCCACAGCTGATCGAGCGCCGCATCGGGCTCGAGCTGGGGATGGGTGACAGCCGCCCACACCGGCGTCGGGCTGGGCCCGATCGACCAGTTGATCGATCGCTCGATGATCGCCTTCACCCACTCCCGGCCTGTGGGGTTGCGATCCCTGCCGAGCCGGACGGGGTCGAGGCCGGCCAGCACCGCCGGGTCTGCCGCGCCGACCACGTGGATGGTCGCGCACCGGTGGTCGCGGATGCCGGCCACGCGGTCGAACTCCCAGCTCGGGGCGTACGCGATCGAGCCGTCACCCCCGTACAGGATCCGGGCCCGCTTGACGTACGGATCGGAGTACTCCATCTCGACATGCAGCGCCCCCGCCCGGTAACAGCCGGCGGCGACGGCGCGCATCAGCCCGCGGTCGTCCAGCTCGCCGGAGACGACCACGATCTGGCCCGGCTGGACGTTCGCGCCGAACCCGACCAGCAGATCGGCGAGCCGGGCCCGCAGGCCGTCCCTCAGATCTGCCACGCCCCACCTCTCAGCACCGGCACGTGCTCGCCGTCGCCGGTTACGCCGTCCACGTCCACGTCGTTGCCCCCGATCATGAAGTCGATGTGGATCGAGCTGGCGTTGACACGCCGGCGATCGGCCTCGTCGCCGATCGCAAACCCGAAGCCGTTGCCGAGCGCGATGTGGCTGGCGGCGTTCTCGCCGATTCGGCCCTCACCGTCGACCAGCGCTACCTCGCCCAGGCGGGCGGCGCCGGGGTCGCGCTCGCTGCGGGTGCGTAGCACCTCGGTGCCTCGCTCGGCGTCGATCGCAACCGCTCGGCCACCCTGGAACCGCACCGTCAGTCCCTCGATCAGCGTGCCCTCGATGTCAAGCGGCTTGGTCGAGCGGACGACCCCGTCCACGCGCTCGGGATCCGGTGTCGTGAACACCTCTTCGGTGGGCAGGTTGGGGTGATGCTCGAGCCCGGCGGCGGTCGTGAAGCTGGCGGCCATCCAGTTCGACGTGGGCAGCAGCCCGACCGTGAGGTCGGTGCCGGGGCCGCGAAACGTGACGGCGTCGAACCTGCGTCCGCTGAGACGCTCCGCCGTCGACGAGAGCCGGCTGATGTGCGCATTCCACGCCGAAGCGGGGTCGTCTTCGTCCAATCGGCAGACGTGCATCACCTCCGACCACAGCTTGGCCAGGCCGGCGGCAGGCTCCAGGTCGGGATGCACCTTGGCCCATCCGCTCCACCACCAGACGCAGGTACGCCTGTCGCACCGGCGACTGGTCGGCGCCCACTCGGGCCGCGTCGAGCCCATCTGTGGCGGCCGGGTCGATCGATCCGTCGAGCGTGATCACGGCCACCCGCTCCTCGCCCATCCGCTTGATCCGCTCGACCTGCCAGGGCGCGGCGTACCCGATCGAGTCGTCGACGCCGTGCTCGATCCGCGCCCGGCGCGCGAAGGCGTCGGAATAGGCGACCTCGACGTGGCGCGCACCAGCCCGGTAGGCGGCGGCGGTGACCGCTCGGGCAAGGCGCTCCTGCCCGAGCTCGGCGTTCACGATCACGATCTGCTCCGGCTGTACCTTGGCGCCGAAGTTGACGGCGAGGTCAGCCAGCCGATCGCTCATAGGGTCATCCATCTGGCGCAACTGTACACAAGCTAAGATCTCCGACCGATGCAGACGCTGGCCGCACA
>VBJV01000017.1:12695-22972 GCA_005879785.1 Chloroflexota bacterium | reverse complement strand
GCTGACCAGCTGCGCCGAGCGACGCAGGGCATCCACTGCGCCGCGCACCTCGTCGCGCTGATGCAGGCTGACCAGCGCACCCATGGTGACCGACTCGCTGCGTGGATTGCCGACCACGACCCGGTCCAGGCGCTCGCGCAACGCGGAGATGGCGTCGTCGACCAATGGCTGCGGCACGAAGGCCCTGCGAATCGCGGTGCACTTCTGGCCCGCTTTCACGGTCATCTCTCGCGCGACTTCCTTGACGAAGAGCCCGAACTCCTCGGTGCCCGGCCCGGCGTCCGGTCCGAGGATCGAACAGTTCAGCGAGTCCGTCTCGGCGTTGAACCGGGTGGCGCGAGTGGTGACCGCCGCGTGGCCGCGCAGCATTGACGCAGTGCTCGCGCTGCCGGTGAAGGCGATGAGGTCCTGCCCGCCGAAGTGGTCGAGCAGGTCGCCGAGGCCGCCGCAGACGAGTTGCACCGCGCCCTCCGGCAGAGCACCGGACGCGACGATGTCGCGCACCACCGCCGCGGTCACGTAGGCGGTCGGCGTCGCCGGCTTGACGATCGACGGCATCCCGGCGAGCACCGCCGGGGCCAGCTTCTCGAGCATGCCCCACACGGGAAAGTTGAACGCGTTGATCTGCAGCGCGGCGCCGGGCAGTGCCGTGTACACGTGCCTCCCCACGAATGTGCCTTCCTTGCCCATGGCAACCGCGTCGCCGTCGCCGAGGATGTTGCCCTCGGGCAGCTCCCGTTTCCCCACACTGCTGAAGACGAAGGTCGTGGCGATGCCACCGTCGATGTCCACCGCGGAGTCGCGGCGCGTGGCGCCGGTTGCTGCCGAGAGCTCGTAGTACTCGCTCTTCTTGCTGTCCAGATGCGCGGCGAGTGTCTTCAGTGCAGCGGCGCGTTCCTGGAAGCTCATGCGCCGCAGCGCGGGGCCGCCGACGCGGCGCGCGTGCTCGACCACGGCACGTGTGTCCAGGCCCTGGCTGGAGACGCGGGCAACGGGTTCGGCCGTGGCGGCGTCAACGACGACGACGCCCGCATCGGGTGCTGTGTACCACGACCCCGCGACGTAGCTGGCGAGCATTTCAGGCATGCGCTCTACTCCTGTGTTCAAGGTCTCGCGAGTTCACGACGCCTCCGCCGCGTCGCTGAGCGTCCAGCCGCGCTCGGCGAGTGCCGTGCGCAGGACGCCTGCCGATTCAGGTCCGACGAAGAGCTCGATGACGCCCACCGGCAGGCCGGGCGCGTGCTCCACGCGAAGGTCCTCGACATTGACCCCCGCCGCCGCGGCGTCGCCGAGCAGCCGCGCCAGCTGTCCGGGCTGGTCGGGAACGACCACCGGCACGATCTGGTAGCTGCGCGGCACGCCGCCGTGCTTGCCCGGCAAACGGCTGTGACCAGCGCCGCCGGACTCGATAAGCAGCCGCACCGCCTCGGGCTCCGGGGGCGCGGAGCGCAGCGCCGCAGCGACATCACGCAAGGACGTGGTCAAGCCCTCGATCGCTTCGGCCAGTGGGAGCGCGTTCCCGGTTGCGATGTCCGCCCACAGTGACGGGTCCGCGGCGGCGATGCGAGTCATGTCGCGCAGCGCTTGACCGCTGAGCTGCAGCACGGGATCGGGCTGCATCGCCAGCCGCGCGGCCAGCGCGGAAGCAAGCAGCTGGGGCAGGTGACTGGTCACCGCGAGCGCGTCGTCGTGCTCGGCCGCGCTCATCGTCACCGGCGTCGCGCCGCATTCCGTCACCAGCCAGCGCGCATTCTCCAGCGTTGCGGGCGATACCTCCGCGTTCGGTGTCAGCACCCACGCACGTCCTGCGAACATCGCCGGGTGTGCGCGCTGCGGTCCGCCGCGCTCCCGGCCGGCCAGCGGATGGCCGCCCACGTAGCGCGTGATCCGCTCGGCTCGGCCGTGCGAAGCGGAGGACGGCGCGTCGAGCATGCGCTCGACCTCCTGCTGCACTTCGCGCTTGATGCTCGCGGTGTCGGTCACCGTGTTGCGCTGGTCGTCGTTCAGGCGCTGCACAATGACCTGCGCGGTGCTGCCCGGCGGTACAGCGACGACGGTGACGTCGACGCTCTCGCCGCGGTGCGCAGACCCGGCGCCCAACTCTTCTGCCTGACGCAGGTGGTCGGGTTTGACGTCGGCGAGCCAGACGTCATGACCGCGCTCGCGCAGCGCTAGCGCCACCGAGGTGCCGATCAGGCCCGCCCCGACAACGAGCGCCCGCCGCGGTGGACCGCCGGCGCGGCCACTCACCGGATCACGGGGGTCAGCCAGTCTGCATGGCGGTCGTCCTCGCCCTTGCAGACGCCGAAGTACAGGCCTTGCAGCCGGCGGGTGATCGCGCCCGGCTCGCCGTCGCCGATGGCACGGCGGTCGATCTCGATGACCGGCGACACCTCCGCGCCCGTTCCACACAACAGCACCTCGTCGGCGACGTACAGCTCGCTGCGGTCCACCGCACGCTCGACCACCTCGATGCCGAGCTCCTCGCGCGCGAGCGTCATGAGCGTCTCCCTGGTGATGCCTTCGACGATGTTCTGCGACACCGGTGGCGTGACCAGGTCGCCGTTGCGAACGATGAAAATGTTCTCGGCGCTGCCCTCGCTGACGTGGCCGTCCTGGGTGAGCACGATGGCCTCGTCGAACCCGTTGAGCACCGCCTCGGTTTTGGCCAGGGCGCTGTTGACGTAGATCCCGCTCGACTTGGACCGCGGCGGCGCAACGTTGTCGTCCATGCGTCGCCAGCTCGACACCTGGCAGCGGATTCCCGCGGTGGTATCCACGTAGGCGCCGAAGGGAACGGTGACGATCATGAAGCCGTCGCGCAGGTTGTGGAAGCGAATGCCGATCTCCTCGGTGGCCTTGTAGACGAGCGGGCGGACGTAGACGTCGGTGGTGAAGGCGTTGCGGCGGAGCAGCTCGACGGTGATGTCGCAGAGCTCGTCGACGCTGTGGGGGAGTGCCATGTGCAGCATCCGCGCGTTACCGGTCATGCGCTGGAAGTGCTCGGCAAGGCGGAACACGTTGAGCCGCCGCTGGCGCCCGCTCCAGTAGGCGCGAATACCCTCGAAGCACCCCGTGCCGTAGTGCAGCGCATGCGTCAGCAGGCCGAGGTGCGCGTCGCCGTAGCGGCGGAATTCGCCTTCGTGGTAGACCCAGTGGTCGGGCTGTGCCTTTCGCTCCAGCCGAGATGGCGTACGAAGCCGCCGGCGACCGCGCCGTCTGCGACTCGATGATCGAACACCAGCGAAAGCTCCACCACTCGGCGTGGCACCACCGTTCCGCCGACGACCCAAGGACGCTCCACGATCTGGCCGACGCCGAGGATCGCGGCCTCCGGGGGGTTGATGATCGCGGTGCCGCCGTCGACGCCGAAGGCGCCGACGTTCGAGACCGTGAAGGTGCTGCCGCTGAGCTCTGCCTGCGTCAGGCTGGCGTTGCGTGCGGCGGTGGCGACTTGCTCCAGCTCCGCAGCCAGCTGCAACATCGGCATGCTCTGCGCGTCGCGGATGACGGGGACGACCAGGCCCCGCTCCGTCTGCACCGCCACGCCGAGGTGCACCGCGTCGAAGGTGACCACGCTATTGCCCTCGCCATCGAAGTGCGCATTGAGGCGGGGGAAACGGCGCAACGCAAGTGTGCACAGGCGCAGCACGATGGCGAACGGCGTGACATGCGCTTCAGCCTGGCTGGCATTGAGCTCCGCGCGCAGCTCGAGCAGGCGAACGCGACAGGCGCTCGGCTGCAACGCGGTCGATGCCCACCAGGCGGGTGCGGGTCTCACCGGGTGCCTGCGCACCTTCGAGGTCGGCTCGGGTCACGATGCCGCCGGGCCCGGTGCCGGCGACTGTGCTGAGGTCGATGCCCAGCTCGGCGGCGAGGCGCCGGACCAGTGGCGAAGCGGGAGGCGTGGGCCCGCGCGCCGCGGCCGGTGCGGGTGCGCTCACGTCGCCGGGCACGATCCGCTGCCGCCGCGCGACCGACGTTGCCGCCTCGCTGGTGCCGTAGCCGACCAGCACGTTGCCCGATGAGCCATCGGGTGCCGAGGTGGCGACATCGACGCTGATGAGCGGATGTCCCACCTTGATGAAGTCGCCGGGCGCGCCATGCAGCTTGACCACGCGTCCGGCGAATGGCGTCGGCACCTGCACGACAGCCTTCTCCGTGGACATTTCGGCGATCGGCTGGTCGACGGTGACGACGTCACCCTCGGCAACCAGCCACTCGAGGATCTCGCCCTCGGTGAGACCTTCACCGAGGTCGGGCATCAGGAAATCGCGTACCTCCGCCATCAGTCAGTACTCGAGTGCATGAGCGACCGCGTCGAGGATGCGATCCGAGGTGGGCAGGTAATGGCGTTCGATCTTGGCGGGCGGGTAGGGAGTGTCGAAGCCTGTGACTCTTAGGACCGGTGCTGCCAGGTGGCCGAAAACCTGCTCGGTCAGCGTCGCTGCAATCTCGGCGCCATAGCCGGCGAAACGTGGTGCTTCATGGACCACGATCGCGCGCCCTGTCTTGGTGACGCTCGCGGCCAGCGTGTCCGTATCCAGCGGGCTGAGCGTGCGCACGTCGATCACCTCCAGGTCCCAGCCGTGCTCGTTTGCGGCGTCGGCCGCCTCCAGCGCTGTGACAACCATGGGTCCGTACGCGATCAACGTCGCCGTCGTACCGGTGCGGCGCACCAGCGCGCGGCCGATCGGCTCACCGCGCACCGGCAGCTCGATCTGCTCCTTGTGCCAGTAGCGGCGCTTCGGTTCGAGGAAGACCACCGGGTCGTCGAACTCGATCGAAGCGCGCAGCAGCGAGTACGCGTCGCCCGGCATGCCCGGCGAGACGACGGTGAGTCCTGCGGTGTGCGCGTAGTACGCCTCGGGGCTCTCGGAGTGATGCTCGACGGCGCCGATGCCACCACCGTAGGGAATCCTGATCACCATCGGCAGTCCCGCCCTGCCGCGGGTGCGGTTGCGGTACTTGGCTACGTGGCTGATCACCTGGTCGAGCGCGGGGTACGAGAAGCCGTCGAACTGCATCTCGACGACCGGGCGCAACCCATACAGCACCATACCGATCGCGGTACCGACGATCCCGGATTCGGCGACCGGTGTGTCGAAGCAGCGCTCCGCGCCCCACTCCGCCTGCAACCCATCGGTAACACGGAACACACCGCCGAGCTTTCCAACGTCCTCGCCGTAGACGACCACCGTGTCGTCGTCGCGCATCGCATCGTGCAGCGCGGTGTTGAGCGCGGCAGCCATGGTGACCGTCATGTCGCACCGCGCTCTGCAGCGACCTCGCGGTCGAGCGCTGCGCGCTGTTGCAGCAATTGAGGAGTCGCCGCTGCATACACGTGGTCGAACATCTCGCACGGGTTGCCGGCCGGCGCCTCGAACAGTGCGGTGCGCATGCGCGCAGCGATGGCTTCACCCTCGCCGTCGACCTCCGCGATGAAGGCATCGTCCACGACGCCGGCCTCGCGCACGAACGCCAGGAGTGCGCCTCCATGCGATAGGTCACCGCTTCGATGAGCGTCGGGCCCCCGCCACCTCGGGCGCGCTCCACCGCCACCTTCGTCGCGCCGTAGACGGACAGCACGTCGTTGCCGTCGACGAGGACACCAGGCATGCCGTAGCCCGCAGCGCGCAGGGCGATCGATCTCGCCCGGGTCTGCAGTTGGAGCGGAACGCTGATGGCGTACTGGTTGTTCTGCACGACGAAGACGACCGGCGCCTGGAAGACCGCGGCGAGGTTCATCGCCTCGTGCGCGTCCCCCTCGCTGGCGGCGCCGTCGCCGAGGAATGTCAGCGCGACGATGGGATCGTGACGCAGCCGCGCCGCCATGGCCAGGCCGGTGGCGTGCGGCGCCTGCGTGGCGAGGGGAGTGGTGAGCGGTGCCACGCGGCATCGCATCGGATCGAACCCGCAGTGCCAGCTCCCCTGGAACAGGGCGAGCACCTCGACGATGTCGACGCCGCGCGCGAACGCCGCCACGGTGTCGCGGTATGTGGGGAAGAGCCAGTCCGGCTCCTCCAGCGCGAAGACGGCGCCGACCTGGGCGGCTTCCTGCCCCTGGCTCGACGCGAAGACGCCGAGCGCACCCTGGCGGGTGAGGTTGATGGCCTGGCGGTCGACCCTTCGGCTGAGCGCCATGAGGCGGTACAGGGTGCGCAACTGATCGGCGTCCAGAGCGAGCTCGTGGTCGCCGGCGTCGCGCAGGCCGCCGTCAGGCGCCAGCTCCTGCCACGCCGCCGTGACGCGGCGTGGCTCCCCGGCAGTCTCGGCCGGGGCCGACCCTGGACTGGTGGTCACACCGATTGATGTTAGCCGCGGCGGTTTAGGGAAGAGGCGTCGGGCCCGGCGACGAGGACGCGCGCTCTTGTGGTGGACTGGGGGATGGCGTCGAGCACACGAAGCTGGGAGCCGCCGTGCTGGACGGTGTGATGGGCACGATGGACGTGGGAGCGGGAGATGCCCGGCGTCCGTTGATCGAGACGATGGAGACCTCGGCCGGCAGCGCGCCGCCGCCTATCTGCTCGGCGAGCAGCGCTGCCGAAGCCTCTTTGAAGTTCCCTGTGATCTGCGTCTGTTGGCGCTGCCCGCCCGAGATGACGTTCGGCGCGCTAACCACCTGACGATCGACAAAGATGGCTACTCTTGATTCGGGCGCGGGCAGCGCTGGGTTGCACACGTATGCTTTGTACGCCGCGGTCGTGATCGAGGACCATTCAGCGGCGCCTGCCTTGTCAAATGAGATGCACACCGACCACTGACCCGATTGGTCCGTGCAGGCGTATGCCGAGGTCACGTTGCCGGAGTGCAAACGTGGATCGATCTTCCAGTGGTACCCGGGAGGGTAGAAGGCCGGATCATCAAACTGCTGTGGGTCCAACCTTCCCTGCTGATCGCCGTCGACCAACGGGTTGCCGGGATAAGGAGTCCCTGGTACCGCCGTCGCGAACGCTATGGATCCTATCGTCGTCAGCAGGGGAAGGACCTTGTCGGCGGATGCCGTTGTCAACACCACAACCTCGTCGGCTCCTTCGGATCGCACTGTCGATTCAACCCCGTGCAGACGTGAGAGGCGAAACTCGACAGCGTGAACAACACTGGACTGCACGTCCATTGCGCTCTGAGCGGAGCTTCGCAACTTTTGACACCCGGACGACTCGCTCGCCGCTGTCGGGGCGCAGATGCGCAGAACCAACTCGGTCGTGGTTCCTGGCGTCCTCGCCGCGCATCCGGCGAGCACCGTGCCGGCGAGAATCCACACAGCAACGCAGGTGAGCCCGGCGCTTCCGGCCACCTTCACAGGGGATGCTCCTTCCAAACTTGACGCTACCGATCGTGGGCGACCGGCCTATGGTGTCGCTCGCCAACGCGGCCAGTCAAGACCTACCGCCGAGTTGCTAGGCTGCTGTGCGCTGGAGCCAAATCGTGTGGCCGATCTGGACACGCAAACCGGGGGTTGGGAGTGGGTCAGGATACTTCGGACCGGCGTCCGAGCCTCCTGCACATCGCTGGCGTGACGTACTGTTTTGGCGGCTTGGCAATTGTTGCGGTCGCCGTACTCTCGGCCTTCGTCCGAGCATCAGATCATGCCGCGATAGCAGGCCCGCTCCTGGTCACAGGGGTACTCATGGCGGTACCAGCGATTCCTGCTTGCATGGTCGCGCAATTGTCGAGATACGGCCGAGCCACCCTGGGTACGCGCGGGGTCCGGATCTCACTCCGCGGACCCTATCGGCTGACCGCAATCGTTGTCATGGCTCCAGCCGTGTTTGTCCTCCTGACGGTCGTCGTCGGACACGCCAGCGACGTCTGGAATCGCGGCGGCTGGGCGCTGTTCATCGGCGGCTGGACGGCCCTGGTCTTCGTCAGCGCCCTCGCAGTGATCGAGAAACAGGCCTACCCTCCCGCATGAGTGCGGGGCTACCGGAGTAGACATTGGTTTCAAGGAGAGTTCGCTGGACTAGATGTTGACAGGCCGGTGTGAAGTGCCCAGGCTTACGCGTGCAGTTGAGCGACAACGGAGGAGCATCGATGGCCCGTTTGCTTATCGTCACCTCGACCGGGCCTCAGGACGCGACCCGCGCGAGCATCCCGTTCCACATCGCAGCTAATGGCGCGGCTGCGTCCGACGTCGATTGCGCGATTGCGCTTGCCGGTGATGCGACCGAACTGGTCAGACCTGACGTGACAGATGCTGTGCGGGGTGTGGGCGTACCGGCACTCGTCGACCTCTTCCGCGCGTGCGCCGAACGCGGCGTGCTTTTCCATGTTTGAAAGGGCTGCGCAGAGGCCCGTGGGGTCTCACAGTCGGATCTCCCCGCAGGATCCACGTTCATTACGCCTCCAGACTTGGTGCGCATGGTCATGGAGGCGGAACGTACGTTGACGTTTTGACGCTGGATTCGTGCGCGCCAGGGGTTCGAGCCCTACTGGGCCTCTGGTGGAATCTGCGTCGTGAGACAGAATGGGTGACCTGCGGGGTCGAAAAGGACTCGCCATCGGTTGGGTGCCGGTTGGAATGACGCGAGGCGGGCACCCAGTCGCACAGCCTCCGCTGTTGTGGCTTCGAGATCCGTAACTGCGAGATCTAGGTGGATCTGCTTTGGGACGACGGCCGCAGGCCACGTCGGCGGCACGTAGTCCGGGATCTTCATGGCGCTCAGCCACACCCATTCGGTCCGGATATCCATCGTCGTGTCCGACGTGAACATGATCTCGCCACCGAGCATCGCCACCCAGAACTCGGCGAGCGGGGCTGGGTCAGCACAGTCCAAAGAAACGAAACCACTTCGAGCGACCGCCATGGACCGAGCTTAGAGGGCCCGCGGACGAGAGGCAAGCCGGCGGGCAAGGCGTTGCACGTGCGTCGCCACCTCAGGGGAATCTCTTGCCGCAAAAGGGAATTTGGCGGAGCGTGAGGGATTCGCCTCCTCACTCGCCACCCTGGAGGTGCTGTTCGCGTGATGGGTGCTTGTCGAACCGGCCTGTCCGCAGAGGTACCACCGTTGAGCTCGGAGTGTCCCTGTAATCCGGCGCGGAGAAGTCGGTACTCGACTGATTTGTCAGCCCAGGGGCGCCCCGCGGTCCCCCCGGGGGAGGGAGCGGCGAAGCTCGCGCGGTAGATTCAGGACGACGCGGCCTCGGGCAACGGCACGGTGTGCATCAGGGCGATCCGCCAGTCGCCGCTTACGCGGCGGAACACGAGCGTGGTGGGCGCGGTGATCCGCTCCATCTTCCCCTCGTACCGGTAGGTCTGATCGATGACGCAGGTGACCACGCCGGTGTCGGCCCACTCGCGGATGGCGACATCGCCCACGTCGGTGTGGACGTCCGAGATCGTGCTCAGCACCTCGTCGAAGTAACCTGCCACGGCGGCCCGACCGCGCCTCCAGGTGCGGCTGATCTCATCGACCTCCTCGCAGTCGTTGGTGACCAGTCCCTTGACCGCCTCGGCGTCAAGAGCGTCGATGAGCCCGAAGAGGTGCTGTGCCATCTGGTCGAGCGGCACCGTCGTCTGCTGCGCCATGTCTGTCTCCCCACTTAGCCGATGGTGAACGGCAGGATACGCCGGTCGCGGGGGGAGGTTGCGCCATGTTCAGCGCTGTTCGGGAAGGCGTTACGAACGTCTCATGAACGGACGAACAAATGGCGGAGGGAGAGCGGGCGCGCTCGCGGCTCGACGAGTAATGGGAGGTTCCATTCCTCTGCGGGAGCACACAAAGAACGGGAACGGGAAAAGCCTCTCGACGTTGGCCGCCAGCTCGTCATCACCGATCGCTTCCTTGTGTAGGGCGGGCGTCGGCGGCGCGACGCACGCGGCGCCGTTGCCGCCTGCGGCCGCCACCTCGTCCTCCCGCTCGACCACACCTGCGTAGATCATCGACTCGCAGTCCCTATGCTGCATCGATGCCATCTGGCGCGCGCCTGATTCGCCTTTCCCGCGATGGCACCTGCGATCGTTGTCGCCGACCGGTGGTCGCCGGTGACATGGCCTGGTGGACCAGGGGTAAGCCAACCGTGACCTGCACCGAATGCCTCCCAGCTGCAGGCGAGCTTCCATCCGCGGCCGCCAGTCCGTTCGGAGCAGTACCCGAGGTATCGACACCGCATGCTCCCGCTGATCGCTATCTGACGGCGATCGACCCCGACCCCGAACCCGGCGTCGAGATTAACCTCGGTGTTGCGGGTCGATCCGCGATGGGCGAGTTCGAACGGCGCCACGCTGGCCGCGAAGCGCGAATTCGCGAGCGCTGGGGAAGGCTCGCCGGTCTCGT
>VBJV01000017.1:12027-12592 GCA_005879785.1 Chloroflexota bacterium | reverse complement strand
GTTCTCGGTCCCGCCGGCGTATTTGTTGTTGACAGCAAGCACTACGAAGGTCAGGGCCACACGAAGAGTGTCGGTGGTCTGATAACGGGCTCGGATCTTCGCCTGATCGTGGGACGACGAGATTGCACCCGACTCGCGACAGCGATCGCGTGGCAGGTCGCCGCGGTGAAGACCGCCCTCGACGGAAACGCGACACCGGTGCACCCCGTCTTGTGCTTCATAGACGCAGAATGGCCTTTGTTCGGGGGGCCGAGGGAGTTCCAGGGAGTGCTTATCGAGAGTGATCGATCGCTTCGCCACCGAATCACCCAGCCAGGCGAGCTTGATGTCGAGGCGGTCCGCCAACTCGCAATGGTGTTAGCGCATCGCCTTCCGGCGTCCACCTAAGCTATGACGATGCTCTCTCCTTCGGTTGAGCCGAAGGTCCTCTTGGGCGGGCTGGCTATGGTCGAGTCACCTCGCTGGCACGACGGCCGGCTGTGGTTCGCCCATTGGGGTACGGGCGAGATCCAGGTGTGCGGGTGCGGAGGGAGAGGGATTCGAACCCCCGAGGCCTTGGCGGGCC
>VBJV01000017.1:0-11994 GCA_005879785.1 Chloroflexota bacterium | reverse complement strand
TATGCGCAAGGCGGCGACGCATCCCATGGTCAAACCCGCCGCGGCCGGGCGGCGGCTCGAGGCTTAGGCGGTCAAAGCGCCTTCACCGGGCACCCCGGCGACCATGGCGTCTCCTGCGCCGCGGCCTGCGATCACGCTGCGCTTGCGCGCCATGAGAGCGCCGGCCGCCGCGGCCACGATGATCACGATCGGCAGGATCAGCGCGGGGCGCATGGCGTCCACGAACGAATTGGCGAACACGCCGTGCGCGAGTGCGGCAACTTCGTGCGCGACCGACGTAGGCACCCCACCGGCGGCCGACACGCTGGCGCCGGTCTGGCCGGCGCCCACCTCGAAACCGCCGCGCGACGCGCCACTGAACCCCGCGACGAACTGGCTGCGCGCACTGGGCGGAAGCTGTGCGGCAGCTGCAACAGCGCGGTCGTGCAGCGCCACAGCCAGACGGTTCTGCAGCACGGCGCCCACCGCTGCGCTGGCTATGACGGCACCGAACTCCTGTACCGTGTTGATGATCCCCGCGGCAACGCCACCCAACTCCGGGCGCAGGTCGCGCGTGGCCAGCGCGTACACCGGTCCCCAGATGAAACCCATGCCGAGGCCGCTCACGATCAACCCGGGTACGAACGTCCAGCGGCTCGAGCTCGACTGCGCCGACCAGGCGATGAACGCGGAGCCACCCGCGAGCAGCAGCAGGCCGAGCGCGATGAGGTACTTGGGCTCGACGCGCTGTCCAGCCGGGCCGTTCGCTGCACCGGAGGTGAGGAACATCGCGCCGGGCTGGATCGCCACAATCAATCCCGCGGCGACCGCGGATAGGCCGAGTACCGACTGGTAGTAGATGGTGAGCGGCAGGTACAGGCCCACGATCGCGAACCCCATGGCGCCCAGGACCAGCGACATGAGGGTGAAGTTGCGATCGCGGAATACCGCAAAGCTGATCAGCGGCTCGCGATCCTGCCGGCGGGCCTGGTAAATGACGAAGATGGCCAGAAGTGCGACACCAATCGCGATGATGAGCGGGATGCTGATGAAACCGGTGACGGTGCCCCAGTCGTAGCGCTGTCCCTCGATGAGCCCGAACACCAGGCAGAAGAGCGCAGCGGTGAGCACGGCAACCCCGGCGAGGTCCAGACGGTGGCGCTGCCCGGGTCGCAGATCCGGAACCAGCCGCAGCGCGAGGAGGACCACCGCCACGCCGACGGGCAGGTTGACGAAGAAGATCCAGCGCCAGCTCAACGAGCTGGTCAGGAAGCCACCGAGGGTGGGTCCGGCGGCCACCGCGAGCCCCGCCAGGATGCCGAACCACGCGAATACAGGCGCGCGCCGTTCCACCGGGAAGAGCGCGAGCAGGATCGGCAGCGTCTGCGGCGCAAGGATGGCGGCGCCGACGCCCTGCAGCGCACGGCCGGCGATGAGCTGGTCAGCCATCTGCGCAAAGCCGCTGAACAGTGATGCGGCGGTGAACAGGATCACGCCGATGACGAACATCGTTCGTGGCCCGATGATGTCGCCGGTGCGCCCCGAGGTGATGAGCAGCACTGCGTAGGCGAGGCTGTACCCGTTGAGCATCCACAGCACCTGGTCCAACGTTGCGTGCACGCCATCCACCAGGCTGGGGATCGCGATGTTGACGATGGTGAGATCGAGGAGCGTCATGAACAGTCCCAGCGACAGCACCACCAGCACGATTCTTGGGTGCACGGTGCGATCGCGTACCAGGCTCATGCGTCAATCACCCGACTGAACACGCTCGCCACGAGGCAATTGTAGATTGGGCTCACTGACCGAAGTGCTGAAGCGACTCCAGTTGAGCTGCGTGCTGCTCAAGGTGCCCGACAAGGAACTCGTCAATGATGCGCGCCATCGACATGACGCCAATCGTCGGATGCAGCCCGCGTCGCGTCCACGAACTCGCGTCCATCTGGTCGAGAGAGCGGCGCAGCGCATCGATGTCCGCCCGAACGCCGTTCCAGAGCACTCCGACAGGCTGGCTGCGGTCACGAGCGATTGCCGCGTTGCGCTCGGCGTCGTGCTTGGTGCGTCCAAAGGCGACGGGTTCGGCATCGCGCGCATCGATGACCCGGCGCACCTGGTTCATCCAGTACGGGACGAATTCCGCCATGTGCGCCCACACCTGTCCCGCCTCCCAGCGCTCGCCGCTGCCCGGATCGGGTTCGGTCAGCGCCCCGGCGCGCGCATCGGCCACCGCGAGGCCGGCAAGGCGCGTCTCGACCGCATCGAGCCGGCCGGCAAACGCCTCGCGCTCGCTCATCGCAGCGGCCGCAACGGCACGCCGGCGACGACGCGGTTGCGCAGCGTGCCCAGCCGGTCCACGGACAGCTCCACCACATCACCCGCCTGCAGCCATGAATAGCGCTCGCTGCCGTGCACGAGCGAGAGCTCGAGGATGCAGCCCGTGCCGCACGTGCCCGAGCCGATCACGTCGCCCGGCTCCACGCGTGTTCCGCGCGACGCGTACGCGACCATCTCCCCGAAGCTCCAGTAGATGTCGGCCAGTGACGCGCGCGAGTATTCCACGCCGTTCACCAATGCCGTCATGGTGAGGTCGTACGCGCGGCCCCTCTCTGCCGAGGACAGCTCGTCCGGCGTGACCAGCATCGGCCCCAGTGACGTGGCGAAGTCCTTGCCCTTGACCGGACCCATGCTCAGCTTCATCTCGCGCCGCTGCACATCGCGGGCGCTCCAGTCGTTCATGACGCAGTAGCCGGCAATGTGCCGCTCGGCGTCGTCTGGATCGAGATCGGCCCCGGCGGCCCCGACGATGGCGGCAACCTCGAGCTCGTAATCGAGCTCGGTCGATCCGGGCGGCACCGCCACGTCGTCGTCCGGGCCGGCCACGGCGTGGGGGTTGCTGAAGTAGAAGACGGGAAGCTCGTACCAGTCCGGATCCATCTCCAGCCCGCGCCGCTGCCGCGCCGTCCGCACGTGCTGCTCGAACGCGTAGAAGTCGCGCACCGTCGGCGGATGCGGGATCGGCGCATGCAGTCGCACCGCGTCGAGCGGCAGCACCTCGGCGGGTTCGGACCGGGCGCGGTCGCCCGCGCGCGCCAGCCGTTCGCCGTCGTCGCCGAGGAGGTCGACCAGCGGGATAACCGGCTCGATGGCGTGCACGTGGTTGTCGACGAGCAGCCCGGCCCGCGTGCCACTGGCGATGCTCCTTTTCGAGTACGTCACCCAGCGCACCTGCATCTCCTTGAATAGCATCAAGCCGCGGCCGAACCGTGCCATGCGCAAGATCGGACACTACCTATACTGGGCTCCCCACCGGGGAGGTGGCTGAGAGGCTGAAAGCGCCCGCCTGCTAAGCGGGTGAGGGACAAAAAGTTCCTCCGGGGGTTCGAATCCCCCCCTTCCCGCTCTCGTCGTGGACGTGTGATGGATACGGCGTGGACGTCTCGTGGAGCAGCCTCGGTACACAGGAGAACGCGCAGGTGAGGCGAAGCGATCGCCGCCCCGGGCGGTTCGCGGTACGGCCGTGACCTGCAACGGCTGCGGCGCCGACGTCCGGGCTGGACTCAAATTCTGCCCCCGCTGTGGCGCGAGACTGGCCAGGCTCTGCCCTGCCTGCGGAGCACCCCTCGAGGAGGGCTTCCGCTTCTGCGGCGAGTGCGGTGCAGAGTCCGGGGGACTAGCCGATCCTTCCATCATCACTGCGGTGGCCGAGCGCCGTCTCGTGTCGGTGCTCTTCGCGGACCTGGTGGGCTTCACGATGCTCTCGGAGCAACGCGACCCGGAAGACGTCCGCGAGCTGCTGACGCGCTACTTCGACGTCTCGCGGCAGGTCATCGGCCGCTACGGAGGCGTCGTCGAGAAGTTCATCGGCGATGCGGTCATGGCGGTCTGGGGGACGCCCGTGGCCCGCGAGGACGATGCCGAGCGGGCGGTTCGGGCGGCGCTGGAGCTGACCACGACGGTCAGCGCCTTGAGCGGTGAGGTCAACGCCCACGACCTGCGTCTGCGCGCCGGGGTGGTCACGGGCGAGGCAGCCATCACTGTGGGTGCCGAAGGCCAGGGCATGGTCGCCGGCGACATCGTCAACACCGCATCTCGAATCCAGACGGCCGCCGCACCCGGGACCGTCCTCGTCGACGAGGCGACCCGGCGAGCGACGGAGGCGCCCATCGCGTACGAGGACGCGGGAGAGCGCGAGCTCAAGGGCAAGGCTGCGCCGGTGCAACTCTGGCGCGCGGACCGCGTGGTGGCCACGATCGGAGGCGCCATGCGCGGGACCGGGATGGAGGCACCCTTCGTAGGCCGCGACCGCGAGTTGCGGCAGGTCAAGGAGCTGTTTCATGCCACCGCCGACGAGCGGCGCGCGCGCCTGGTGTCCATCGTCGGCCTGGCGGGCATCGGCAAGTCCCGCCTCGCCTGGGAGTTCGAGAAATACATCGACGGTCTCGCCGCGGACGTCCTCTGGCACCGTGGCCGTTGCCTCTCATACGGCGAGGGGGTGACGTATTGGGCGCTCGCCGAGATGGTCCGGCGGCGCTGCGAGATCGTCGAGGGCGAGAACCAGGCGACGACCGCGACCAAGCTTCGTGCCACTCTTGACAAATACATGCCGGATGCCGAGGAGCAGCGGTGGGTCGAGCCGCGACTCGGTCATCTGCTCGGCCTCGAGGAGAACATCGCTCCCGAGCGGGTCAACCTCTTCGCCGCCTGGCGCATCTTCTTCGAACGGATCGCCGAGCAAACGCCCACCGTCATGGTCTTCGAGGAGATGCAGTGGGCCGATGCCGGACTGGTCGATTTCATCGAGTACTTGCTCGAGTGGTCGGGACGGCATCCCATCTACGTTCTGACCCTGGCGCGCCCGGAGTTTGGCGACCGGCATCCGGGCTGGGGCTCCGCAAAGCGCAGCTTCAATTCCCTCTACCTCGAGCCGCTGAACGCCGGCGCCATGGACGAGCTTCTGGGCGGCCTGGTCCCCGGCCTGCCCGAGGACATCAGGGCGCGCATCCGCGACCGCGCCGAGGGCATCCCCCTCTACGCGGTCGAGACCGTCCGCATGATGCTCGACCGCGGCACACTCCGCCGGGAGGGCAATCGCTACACGCTCACCGGGCCGGTCGGCGACCTCGACGTGCCTGACACTCTCCACGCGCTCATCGCCGCGCGCCTCGATGCCCTTCCGCCAGCGGAACGAGGCCTCCTCCAGAACGCCGCGGTGCTCGGCCAGAGCTTCAGCACGGAACGGCTCGGTGCGCTCGCGCAGAGCTCCGAGGGCTCGCTCGACGGGCTGCTGGAGTCGTTGATGCGAAAGGAGTTCCTTGCCGTGCAGGCCGACCCGCAATCACCCGAGCGCGGTCAGTACACCTTTCTTCAAGCGCTCGTGCAAAAGGTCGCGTACGACACCCTCTCCAAGCGCGAGCGCAAGGCGCGGCATCTGGAGGTCGCCCGCCACCTGGAAGCAACCTGGGCGCGTGACGCCGACGAGATCGTCGAGGTGGTCGCCTCGCACTATCTCGACGCGTACCGGGCGGAGCCCGGCGACGCCGACGCCTCCGAGATCCGCGAGAGCGCACGGCGTCTGCTGGTGCGCGCCGGGCAGCGCGCGGGGTCGCTCGCTGCCACCGGCGAGGCCGAGCGCTATTTCGTCCAGGCGTCGGAGCTGACCGAGGACCCAGTGACGGGCGCCGAGCTCCGCGAGCGCGCCGGCGAGATGGCCTGGCGGGGCGGGGCAGCCGTTACGGCGACTGCGCACTATGAGGCTGCGATCAGCCTCTTCGAGCGCGCCGGTCTCCGCCATCCGGCCGCGCGGGTGTCAGCCCGGCTCGGCGAGGTGATGTTCTTCGAGGGCCGGCTGCAGGAGGCCGTGGATCGCATGGAGGCGTCGTTCGCGGTGCTCAGCGGCGACCCTCCCGACGGCGACCTCGCCGCACTGGCCGCCCAGCTCGCGCGCTTCCACTACTTCCTCGGCCACCGCGAGCGCGGCGCGGAGCGCGTCGAGCTCGCCCTGGATATCGCCGAGAGCGTTGATCAGCCAGAAACCCTGGCTCAGGCGATGATCACCAAGGGCATCTTTCTCGGCATCCGTGGTCGCCACGAGGAAGCGATGGCGTTGCTGGACCACGCGCTGCGCTACGCCCTTAACCGGGACATCGGCGCCGCCGCGCTGCGCGCCTATTTCAACCTCACCGACCGGCTCACCAGGAGCGGGCGCGTCGACGCCGCCATTGCTCAGGCATCGGAGGGGGTGGCGCTGGCTCGCCGGCTCGGCGACCGGTTCTGGGAGTGTTCGCTGCTCGCCAACATGCTCTACCCTCTGTACATCGTCGGCCGTTGGGATGAGGCGTTGCAGCGGGCCGCGGAGATGCCCGACTTAGAGCGGCTGGGAAGCCAGCGCACCATCTTGTCAGCGGCGGGCCTCAGCGGGCTCATCCACGTCAACAGGGGTGATCTCGACGCGGCGCGCCGGCTGCTCGAGGCCTCCGCGGAGATGGAGACGTCTCCCGACGTGCAGGACCGGAGCAACCACATCGCCATGCGAGCCGCCCTCCGCCATGCCGAGGGCCGCTTCGCAGAGGCGCTCGAGGACGGAAGCGCCGCCTTCACATGGGTGGCCGAGATCGGCGGGAACGAGGGCGTTGACGAGGGGATCATCGCCGCGCTCGAAGCTGCATTCTCGCTCGATGACACCGCCACGGTGAAGGAGCTCATCGAGCAAGCCCATGCGCTGCGGCGCGTCGATACGAGCACATACCTGCGTGCGCACCTCACCCGTTTCGAGGCTCGCCTGGCCGCCCGGCAGAACGACGATGACGCCGAGGCGGGGTTCGCGCGTGCCACAGAGGCGTTTCGGGAGCTCGGCGCTGCGTTCGGCCTCGGACTGACCCTGCTGGACTTGGGCGCTTGGCTGGCCGAGCGCGGGCGCGAAGACGAGGCCGCCGTTCGGTGGGACGAGGCGGGCGGTATCTTCGGTGCGCTGAGCGCGAAACCGTGGCGCGAGCGCCTGGAGCGCACGGTTGCAGGCACGAGCCTTTCATTGGCGCAGCCCTCAGCCTGAGCCGACCCCACGCGCGCCTTCCTCCGGCGGGCGCGTTACCTCAGAGATGCGAAGCGACGTGATCCGAGAGGCGCTCGGCGATCATGATCGTCGGGACGTGTGTGAATCCTGACGGCACATCGGGCATGATCGAGGCGTCGATGACGCTGAGACGCTCCGTCGCGTGCACGCTTCCGCGCGCGTCGACGACCCCGCCGTCGTCCGGCCGGGGGCCCATCGAACACGTGCCCACGACATGGGGTATCGAGCGCGTTTCCGTCCGAAGCAGCTCGTCCAGCTCCGCGGCGCCCTTTGGCTCATCCGGTGGCGCGCCGGCGCAGAGCCGCCGGACGTGCGGGTGGTTCGCGACCTCGAGCGCGCGGCGGTAGGCCTCGGCAAGTCGCTCGACGTCAACGGAATCGCTCAGGCTCGGAAGCTCGATCGAAGGCGGCTCGAGCGGATCCGCCGAACGCAGCCGCACGGCGCCTCTGGAGCGCGGCTTGAGGAGCAGAACACTGATCTCGAAGCTCGGAGACTCTTGATCAGGATCGGTGAGCCAGAACATCACGTCCGGCGGCTCACTCGTCGTACTTCTCGAGCTGTGGAAGGTGGCGATCGCATGCAGCATCGGTGCCCTGCGACCAGCGCCCTGGTAGCCGCAATCCACGTCGAACCCCGGATGATCGGCGAGGTTTGCGCCCACGCCCGGCAGATCGGCGCGTACGGACACGCCGACAGAACGAAGATGGTGTTCCGGCCCGATCCCGGAGCGCATCAGGATCGCGGGGCTGCCGTACGTTCCGGCGCACAGCACGACCCACCCTGCTTCGATGATCGTGCCGTCGCTGAGCCGCACGCCACTCGCGCAAGCTCCATCGAAAACAAGATCGGCTACCTGCGCGTCACCCCGGACGGTCAGGTTGGGCGGCGTCGACGCCGCGGGAAGATAAGCGTCCGCCGTTGTGACCCGGACGCCGTCGCGCGAGTTCATGGGCATGCGGCCGGCGCCGACGGCGCCCGGTCGGTTGTGGTCGTCGACCCTCGGGAAACCTGCCGCCTCGAGCGCGTCGAGACCGGCCGCCGCGACTTCGGTGTAGTCGAGGTCCAGGTAGCGCGTGGACGGCATCGGACCTCGATTGCCGTGCCACGGCTGATCGCCGAAGTCCGCATCATTCTCGAGCCGGATGAAGTACGGAAGCACCTCGTCGAAGCTCCAGCCGGCGTTCCCGAGCGCCGCCCACCGGTCGTAGTCGGCAGGAGAACCACGCGGCGTGAACCTGGTCAACCACGAGGTACCACCGAGTACCTTTTTCCTCCTCACGTTGCGCACGACGCCGCGCGGACTGGGCTCCGAGGTGTAGTCCCAGTCGAACTCCTCGGGATCGATCCCCCAGCCGTCGCGCATCCCTTCTGTCGGGTCAGCGCGGCGATCCGGGCCCGCCTCGAGCAGCAATACCGAGCGGGCGGCTGATTCCGCGAGCCGCGCAGCCACGACGCAACCCGCAGCCCCGCCACCAACGACCACAACATCGAACACGTTTAGGCCGAGACGCGCTCCCTGACCAGCTCCTCGAGCGCCTGCAGACCCATGTCGAGCTTCTCCGGCGCAGCGCTGAAACAAAGGCGCATGTGCGAGGGCACGCCGAACGCGATACCGGGTGTGAGCAGGACCCTGCGTCGCGCCAGCTCGTCGATGAGCGCCAGCGTGTCGGCCCAGGGGCTGACCAGCCAGAGATACAAGCCACCCTGAGGCTCCGCCGCCTCGAGCCCGGCGGCGCGGACGCGATCCATCACCAGGTTGCGCCGCTCCAGGGCCGGAGCCACATCGACGTCCCACGAGTGCAGCTGCAGCAGCGCGCGCTGCGCGGTCGCGGGCGCGTTGACGAAGCCAAGCGCTCGAAACGACTGCGACAGACCCAGGTGCGTCTCGGCGGTGACCATTGATGGATGGAGCACCATGTAGCCGAGCCGCTCGCCGGCGACGCCGAGATCCTTGGAGAAGGAACGGGCCAGCACGGTGTGCTCGTAGAACTCGAGGGGCTCGACCCGCTGGTGCGGCGGATAGATGACTCGCCGGTACACCTCGTCGACGATCAGCAGCACGCGACGGTCGTGCCGCGCGTTGTGATGGCGCAGCAGCTCGGCGACAGCGCTCAGCTCACCGGCGTCGAGCACGTGGCCGCTGGGGTTGCACGGGGAGTTCAGGATGACGGCCGCGGTGCGCGGCGACAGCGCCGAAGCGAACGCCTCGAGGTCCAGGCGGAGGTCGTCGCCGACGGCAACCGGGATGAAACGCGCCGCCGCGGTCTCGCAGTAGAGGCGGTACTCGGCGAAGAACGGCGCCGCGCCGATGATGTCCTCGCCGGGGTCGACGAAGGTGCGGATGGCGATGCAGATCGCCGCTGCCGCACCCGGCGTCATGGCGATGCTGTCCACGGTGATGCCCGGAAGGTCGACGTCCTCGGCTGCGCGCTCGCGGACATCGAGGTACCCGAGGTTGGGCATGTAGCCGAAGCGGCCGGGGAAGCGCTCCTGGCTGGCCCTGCGGAAGGCTTCCGCAATGGGCGCGTCGACCTCCAGCGGCTGACCCAGCGAGAGGTCGGCGACCGCATCGTCGCCGAACTCCGCGCGGAGGCGCACTCCCTCCATGAACATGCGCCGGACCCAGCCGCTGTCGTGCAACTGGGACTGCGACCAGCGGGAGATGGTCACGGCTGCGGTTCGCGGGTCACGCGATGCTGGTCGTGCCGGCGACGCCGCCGGTGTGCCAGCTGAAGGGGTACTCCTTGTCGAAGATCTGGCGGGCCACCGAGGTGCGGTGCAGCGGCCGGAAGGTGTCGACCATCACCGCCAGCTCGTCGGTCTCGCGGGGCCGGTCGAGGGACGCCTCGAGTGCACCCGGCTGCGGACCGTGCGGGATGCCGCCGACGTGGTGCGTGAAGGATCCCTGCTTGATGCCGCGCCGCGCAGCGTAGTTGCCCTCCACGTAATAGAGGACTTCGTCGGAGTCGAGGTTGCTGTGGTGG
Source organism: Chloroflexota bacterium (assembly GCA_005879785.1). GTDB lineage: Bacteria > Chloroflexota > Dormibacteria > Aeolococcales > Aeolococcaceae > CF-165. The sequence goes on along the minus strand of VBJV01000017.1, from coordinate 1,962 downwards.
TAGGGCAGCATGATCGCGTCCGGGTCCCAGTCGAGCTTGCGCGGCGCGAACGAGCAGATGACGACGTTCTGCGCCTGGAAGGTCTGGTGGATCGGCGGCGGCACATGGAAACGGCCGGCCCGCGGCTCGAAGTCGTGGATGTTGAACGCCACCGGGTAGATCGTCCCGTCCCAGCCGACGACGTCCCAGGGGTGGTGGTCGAGCGTGTAGCGGCTCACGTGGTTGGCTCGTTTCAGCCACACCTCGACGGGCCCGCTCGCCACCTCGAGCTCGTCCGGGCCGCGGAAATCGCGCTCGCTGTACGGGGCCATCTCGGTCAGCTGCCCGTTGCGCGCCCGGTAGCGATCCGGGACGTCGACGAACCCGCTGACCTCCAGACAGAGCATGCGTGACTCGCCGATCTGGTCGAGGTCGATGCGGTACACGGTGCCGCGCGGGATGACGATGTAGTCGTGCCGGGCGAAGCGCAGCCGGCCGAACTGGCTGCGCAGCACGCCTGCACCCTGGTGGACGAACAGCACCTCGTCGGCGGAGCCGTTGACGTAGAGGACCTCCTGCTTGTACGCGGGGATGGCCAACCCGATGCGGATGTCGTCGTTGACCAGCAGCCACTGCCGGCCGCTGACCGCGGTGCCGTCCGGCTGCAGCTCGAAGCCGCGCAGGTGGGCGTTCTCGTGGACCTGCTCGTGCTCCGGCATCATCTGATCGGCAGGACCTTTGGTCACGTCCTGCGCGCCCTCGGGCATGTTGCGGTGATAGATCAGCGAGGACGGTCCGCTGAAGCCCTCGCGGCCGAAGAGCTCCTCGTAGGCGAGCCGTCCGTTCGCCTGAAAGCGCATGTGCCGCTTCCGGGGAACCTCGCCGAGCTTGCGATACGGACGCATTGCGCGAGCCTACAGATTGCCGCGGGCCGCCTGCTCGCGTTCGATGGCCTCGAACAGCGCCTTGAAGTTGCCCTTGCCGAACCCCTTGCAGCCTTTGCGCTGGATGACCTCGAAGAACAGCGTGGGCCGGTCCGCCACCGGGCGCGTGAAGATCTGCAGCAGGTAGCCGTCGTCGTCGCGGTCGATGAGGATGCGCAGGTCCTTCAAGCGGTCGAGGTCCTCGTCGATGCCGTCGGCGCGTGCACCGAGCGCGCTGTAGTACGCGTCGGGAGTATCGAGGAACTCGACGCCGCGGTCCTTCATGTGCTGCACCGTGCCGACCACGTCGTCCGTGTGCAGGGCGATGTGCTGGACGCCCGAGCCGCGGTAGTAGTCGAGGTACTCCTGGATCTGCGATTTCTTGATGCCGACGTAGGGCTCGTTGATGGGAAAGGTCACCTGAGTGCGGGGATCGCGCGTGACCTTGGAGCGCAGCGCGCTGTACTGAGTGGCGACGTCGTGCTCGTCGAACTCCTGGAAGACGGCGAAGCCGAACACCTCCGAGTAGAACGAGACCCAGTCCTCCATGCGGCCCTTCTCGACGTTGCCAACGGTGTGGTCGATGAAGCGCAGCCCCACGCCGCCGCCATCGCGTCGGTCATCGCGGTACCCGGGCCAGTGCGCGCCGCTGTACTCGTCGCGCTCGACGAAGGTGTGCACGGTGTCGCCGTAGGTGGCGATCGTCGAGTACGTCAGCACGCCCTGCGAGTCCTCGGCGCGGGTGGGTTCCTGCACCGCGCGCGCCCCCCGCCGGGTTGCCGCCTCGAAGGCGGCCGTGGCGTCGTCGACGCGCAGCGCAATGGCGCGAACGCCGTCCCCGTGGCGGTGGACATGCGCGGCGATCTCGCCCTCCGGACCCAGCGGCGCCGTGAGCACCAGGCGCACCTTGCCCTGCTGCAGGACGTACGACGCCCGGTCGCGCATGCCCGTCTCGGGCCCGGCGTAGGCGATGACGTCGAAGCCAAATGCCTGGCGGTAATGGAACGCGGCCTGGCGGGCATTGCCGACCCACAGCTCGACGTGATCGGTGCCGGCGAGC
>VBJV01000016.1:1370-10021 GCA_005879785.1 Chloroflexota bacterium | reverse complement strand
GTCGGCCCCGGCCGCCTCCCCGCGAGCTCCGCGCCGTGCGGCGAGCACGCCCCGGATGCCCTCGTAGCTCACGCTCTCCGCATGCTCGCGGACCAGTTCGCCGACCAGGTTGCGAGCTGCGCCCCATTGCCCGGCGGCGTACAGGGCCTGCAGGCGCTCGAAACGCGACGCCTCCGTGGCGAGTTCCGCTGCCGGTCGGCTTTCGAACCATGCCAGCGCGCGCGCAAACACCGCGCGGCTTGCCTCCGGCTGCCCGTGCGCCCGCAGCTCGAGCGCCGCATCGCGCATCACCTCGCTCGGGGTTCGGAGGGGGTGGCGGGGGAGCGCCGGGATCTCGTCCAGCGCGCGGTTCACATCCGGGACTCGCCCCAGCGCTGCGAGTGCCAGCAGCTCGAGCCGCAGCATGGCGAGGTTATCTGGGAACTGCTTGCGGGCGCGCTGGGCCGCTGCGAGCTCGCGCTCGTGATCGCCGAGTTCATGGAGCGCGTAGGTGAGGTACAAGTAGTAGGGCGCAAGGTTTCGCAGGGAACCGCGATCGGGATGCAGCCGCTCGAGCACGACCTGCGCCTCGCGCGGCCGCTGGACCGCCAGGGCGTCGCGGGCGAGGAGCCAGGCGAGGAACTCTGACTGGGGCACGGCGTCGATCATCTCGCGCGACATCCGGTACGCCGCGTTCAGATCGCCCCGGCACATCGCTGCCTGGCGGTCGAGCAGGAAGCGGTCCAATCGCCCGAGCCGATCGCGAGCGGGGGCGAGCGCTCGGGCAAGCGAGTCAGCTGGCTCACACTCGTTTAGGAATGAGTGGGCGAGCGTCGCCCAGACGAGCGGGAGCTTAAACGTGGAGTCCAGGGCCGCCGCGCGATACAGGTGTCGCAGGGCATCCCGCGCCCGGAGCTGGAAGAACGCCTCGTACCCCGTGACGAACTCCTGGTACGTCTCAAACGTCGGGGGCTGGCTCGCGATGCCGGCCCAGTCATTGAGCCGTGGGTCGAGATGCGTCGCGAGCGCGGCGGTCACCCGTTGGCGCAGCGCCTCCACTGCGGCACGAGGGTCTCGCGCCGCCCCGGTCACGGGCGTCACGCTGCGCACCAGCCGCTCCTGGCGCGCGTCCGCGACTTGCGCCTCGAATCGGATGCTATCGCCTTGCCGATAGAGCGCGCCCCGGACAACCGTCCCGGCACGCGCAAACTCGGCGAGCGCCCTCACGCCGTTGGCCCCGCCTGCTTCGGCGCGCAGCAGGACGGGGTCCGCCACTTCGACCAGCCCCGTTTCGGCAAGCCCACGGGAGATCCAGTCGGCGGTCATGCTGCCGAGCGCGTTCAGTGTACTATCCGCCGTGCGGTTTTCGAACGGGGCGACGACCACCCTGTGCGGGTCTAGCCGGGGTCGCGCCGTCCCGCGGACCGCCAGCACGACGCCGGCGAGCGCCACCACGCCTACCGTTGCGGCGAGCGCCGCCGGCGCAAGACGCCTGCGCCGGCGCACCGGGGCGGTCCCGAGGACGGGCGTCGCGCCGACGGGTGCGGCGGTCGCTTCCGTCGGAGCCGGGACTCGCACGTGGCGCGCGCGTACCGCCGCGATGAGTGCCTGGGTCTCAGCCGCCGGCTCGGCCTCGTACTCGTCAGCCAGCCGCAGGGCGAAGCTCTCGTACGCCCCGATTGCACTGGCGCGATCACCCTGTCTGTAGAGTAGCCAGATCAGCTGGCGCTGGAGACCCTCATCGTCGGGGGCGAGCGCGGTCGCGCGACGCGTCCAGCGCAAGGCGCCAGCTCCATCGCCGGCCGCGTGACACTGGCGCGCGAGCGTGCCTGCAGCCCGCGCGGCGCTACGCCGCAGGCGAGTGCGCTCTTCTTCCACCCACCGCTCGAAGTTGCGTGCGCCGGAGAGGAAGAAGCCGGTGAGGAAGTCGCCGCAATAGAGATCAAGCGCCTTCTCGGCGTCCCCGGCGGCCACACTCTCGTCGAACGCACGCGCGTCGCACCAGAGGGCCGCGGGGTCCAGGCTGACTTCCTCATCGCCGCGGCCTGGCAGTGCGACCGGGCCGAGTGCCTGCCGCAGCCCGTGGAGCGCCTGGCGGAGCGCGGCCCGGGCGTGATCCTGGTCCAGCTCGGGCCAGAGCAGACCAAGCAAGGTGTCACGCCGATGAAAGCGGTGAGGCGTCGCGACGGCGAGGTAGGCAAGGAGGGCAACGCGCTTCGGCTGAGTGAGCACCGCACGGTGCTCGCGACCGTCCGGGCCGAGCAGCTCCAGCGCTCCCAGCGTCCGAAACTCGATCACGGGCAGGTCGCCAACGATCGCATAACGCCCCGATCACGGTCCGATGATGCACGGGCCGTACGTTCGCGTCCGGCCAAACCTACGAGACGGATCCGGGCTCGGCAAACGACCGCCCCGAATTCGGAATGGTGCGTGGACGGGCGGCTAATAAGACAGAGAGGCAGGGCACAATGACTCGCTCAGTCATCATGATGTGCGCCAGGCTGCTGGCGCTGGGAGCGTTACTCGGCGCGTGCCGCCCCGACGCAGAACCCCTAGGCTCCCGGAGCGCGGCGCGGGCGTGGTCCGGGTCGAGCTCGGGCCAGAGCACGGCCAGGAGTGAGTCGCGGCGGTGGAAGCCCCGCGGCGTGGCCGCGGCGAGGTAGGCGAGCAGCGCGAGGCGCCGGGAACGCGTGAGCAGCCTCTTGACCTCGCGTCCCTCGGCGTCGGTGAGGTGCAGACTCCCGAGCGGCCGGAACTCGATCATGCGAGGCCCCTTCAGCGCTGACGGAGCAGCCATCGTCACCGCGACCGGTGACGGACCGGTCACGTCCTGGTGACGCGGCCGGATGAAACTAGCTCCGTCAACCTGGAAGGTACCGGTTGGGGCAGGTCTGGGCAATCAACTGTAGGAGGTGTCCGATGAGACCGATCGAGAGAATCACGCTGCTCTGCGCGCTGGCAGCTCTAGCTTCTGCGTGCGATTCGGATAAGCGCCTGGTAGGCCCTGGCGCATCTATCGCAGCGAGCGGAGAGGTGGCCCTCGCTCAGGGGGAAGGTTATGCGGTGACGGACCTCGGCACCCTCGGTGGCGCCCACAGCACCGCGTGTGGGAACAACGACCGCGGGCAGGTCACCGGGGCCGCCGCGACCGCCACTGGGCAGCTCCACACGTTCCTGTGGCAAGAGGGCGTGATGACGGATCTCGGGACCCTCCCGGGCAAGCTCTTCAGCGAGGGGCGGGCACTCAACAATCGCGGTGAGATCGCAGGAGACGCGAGCAACACGGGAGGCCCCCCCTTCTCTGCGGCGATGTGGGACAGCCAGGGGGACATTGTCGCCCTCCCGACGCTGCCGGGCGGGCCCGCGGCGTTCGCTATCAATATCAACAACCGTAGTGAGGTGGTCGGCGCGTCGAGGAATCTGGTTCGAGATCTTCATGCGGTGATCTGGACGGATGGCACCGTGACGGATCTCGGGACGCTGCTGCCGGCGGATCATCAAAGCATCGCCCGCTCGATCAACAACCTAGGGCAGGTGGTCGGGAACTCGTCTCCCGCTTTCGGCGACCCACCCCCGCCTCCCGTGCGCCCGTTCTTCTGGCAGGACGGTCAGTTCACCGACATGGGCTCGCTCGGCGGCACCTGGGGCGCAGCCTACTCCATCAACGAGCAAGGTGAAGCGGTAGGCGGATCGTTCATCGCCAGCGGCGAGATGCATGCTTTCTTGTGGAAGGATGGGGTCATCAGCGACCTCGGCGCGCTGAGCTCGACGCCCACCAGCCGCCTGTCGGACCTCTCGGTCTCGTGCACGCTGGGGACGGATCTGGGCGCCTCGTTCGGCACGTTCAGCCTCGCTACCAGCATCAACAACAGCGGGCGGGTGGTCGGCAGGTCGCGGGACGCAGTTGGCAATGACCGGGCTGTCCTCTGGTTCCATGGCACGATCACGGACCTGAACGATGAGATCCCGAGCGGATCGGGTTGGACGCTCGTCGAGGCCTCCAGCATCAATTCGTCTGGGCAGATCGTGGGCTTCGGGCGCATCGGAGGCCAGAACGACGCGTTCCTTCTAACGCCCAATGTGGCTGAGCATGCCAAGGTGAAGCGGCATGTCCGCGGCGGAGGCAAGAGGCATGGAAGGAGGGGCGCATGAGGATCCACCGGAAGACCAGGGGGCTGCTCCTGGTGCTGACGCTGCCGCTCGGCGTCGCGTGCAGCGATTCGAACGGCCTCCGCGACGGCGCCATCGGACACCAACACTAATTCGCGGTCGGTCGTCTCGGGCAACGGTCAGTCTGGGGTGGTCGGCACCGAGCTGCTACAGCCCCTCGTGATCCAGGCGACAAGCAGTAAGGGTGCTTCCCTAAGCGATGTGACCGTGAACTTCCGTGTGGCTTCGGGATATGGCCGAGCCGACAATGGGGGTGTGATGGGATCATCCCGCCCGTCTCAAACCGACGCATCAAGAAGGGCGACCCTGCGATGAGGTACGGGTCGCCGTTGGTGCTACTCGGGCCAAGAAGCCGCTCCGTAACGGGGCCCCGAGAGCCCGGGGTGTTAACGATCCTCGCGAGCCTCATGGCTGCGCTATTAGCTCGTGGTTGCAAGGAGTCAGTCAGCCCTCCTTCGGCAATAGGCGTCACAGCCGTAAGCGTCACAGCCGTGACCCCCGCCAGTGGCCCGCTCGCCGGTGGGACCAGCGTCACGATCACGGGCACCAACTTCATCGACGTAACCAGCGTGACGATCGGCGGCAGCGAACTCGGAAGCCGCACGGTGGTGAGCCCGACTCAGATCACCGGTACGACGCCGGCCGCGACGAGCACCGGGGCTAAGGATATAGTCGTGACGTCCAGCAGTCACGGCAGCGGCACCTGCAGCGGCTGCTTCACCGTATTCGTATTGGAAGTCCGTCCATCCACTATCGCGACCGTTGTTGGGGGATCGGTGTTCTTCGACGTAGTCTCCAGTGAATACATCGGTTGTGGACCCGTGACATGGACGAGTGCCAACCCGACGGTGGCCACCGCGCGCGACAGTTTGCAATTCTCGGGTTGCCCACCGCGAGGATTCGTGAGAGGTGTGTCGAGCGGTTCAGCGACGATCACGGCGACGACTCCATTCGGTCCAGCGACCTCGACGATCTCGATGGCGCAGGTAATGTTCGCCTCCGTCAGCGCCGGTGCCACCCACGCCTGCGGGGTCACCTCCAATGGCAAGGCGTTCTGCTGGGGCGAAGGGGAAGCGAGCCAGCTCGGCGCTCCAATAAACGCCGATTATGACTGGTGTCTGGTCTATGGCTATGCCAACATAGCATGTACCGCTTCGCCTGTCGGCGTCACGGGTATGCCTACCTTCACAACCGTGGCTACGAGTAGGGACGTGTTCGACTTCGGGGGTTCCTCTTGTGGCCTGACCGCCAGCGGCACCGCGTACTGCTGGGGATCGAATTTCTTCGGCCAGCTTGGCAACGGGACGACCGGCGACGACATAAGCACCAACATTGTGGTTGTGCCCACGCCGGTCAGCGGAGGACTCGCCTTCACGGCGATCGGCATTGGCAGATCACACGCCTGCGGCGTCACGACGACCCGCGTTGCCTACTGCTGGGGAGACAACCAGTTTGGCCAGCTTGGCACCGGGGACAGAGTCTCTCAGACGATCCCGACCACCGTGGCCGAGGTGCTCACGTTGGCTGCAATCGGCACCGGGACCGAGCACACGTGCGGCTTGACGACGGTCGGTACGGCGTACTGCTGGGGAGAGAATGATGTCGGACAGCTGGGCACAGGGGACACCGTCAGCCGGACAACGCCGAGCCCGGTGACAGGTGGGCTCACGTTCACTGCGATCAGTACCGGGACCTACCACACGTGCGGCTTGACGGCGGCCGGCACGGCGTACTGTTGGGGAGGAGATCTCGGGTACATCGTGACAAAGACGAGTCCGACCGCTGTCGCAGGAGGACTAACGTTCGGCGCGATCAGCGCCGGGGGTCTTCACACCTGCGGCCTGACCACGAGCGGGGTTGCCTACTGCTGGGGGGACTTGCTTTCGGGCACTCGCGACTCGATTCCCGTCCCTGTTGTCGGCGGCCTAAGATTCGCAACGATCACCGCTGGCTTTGATTACACGTGCGGCTTAACGATCGGCGGCGCGGCCTATTGCTGGGGGGACAACTACTGGGGTCAACTCGGGAACGGAACGCACGAGTTCACCAGCACCCCGACAAAGGTCCTGGGCCAACCCTGACTGACCTTCTAGTGCTACGCACACCTGGTCAGCTGCCCCAGGGCCTGCAGGCGCTGACGATGGCCTTCAAGCTGCTGGCGATGGCCGAGCAGCGGTGGCGGCGCGGGAACGGGCGCACCTGCTCCCGCTCGTGCGCGCCGGCGTGCAGTTCGTTGATGCGCGAGATAGAGATCGCGACACTCCTCGCGCGCGCGAGACGACGACACAGTAAGGTGTTGGGGTGGTGGAAGTAAGGTCGAACGACCACATAGGCGAGTGCCGGCGCGCGGCGCACAGGGGTTTCCTAGTCCGTCGCGCACTTGCAACGCCATGCGCTAGCGCAGCCTCGCGACCGACTTTGCCGCTGCTGTGCCGTCCAGCTCGTCGGCGGGGCGGAGGGCGTGGACAACAGCGCACCGCTGTGAAGCTGCCTCGCTGCTGTTTCGCTGTCTCACGCGCCTAAGGGACGATCCCAACAGTCGGAATTTCCCGATTGACCCCCGCGTGGCCTCGCGAAGGCCGGGCGGGTGGAAAGGCCGGCGGCGAGGCGCCGTGACACCCCATCGCGCGCGCAGCGATGGCCGTCACGGTGCGTGCGGACATGGTGCTCCTGTTTCTTGGCCACGCGCCGCCCAGCTAGGCACCTGGCCGGGAGCGTACTCGGAGCAAGCTAGCGAACCGTCAGGGCAGTTCTTTGACTAGCGCGTGATATTGACACTGCGCTCCCCGGGCCGTATGTGTGACGGGTAGAGCCCCATTCTGCGAGCCAGGCGCGTCTGCCACCTCCGCCACCGGTGCTGTGGCGCGATCGAGATTGCCCGAGGACGACTTTCCAAGCAGTCCGCTCGGTGCCCCCGTCGCTGGTGGTGCCGCACAAGCATCCACCAGGTATAGCAGCTGAATCCAGGGGAGGGCTGCACAATGGCTAAATCACTCTTTCGACCCAGGGCCACGATGAGGCCCGTGGCGATCGCCGGGATCGCCGTCCTCGTCTGGTTCGGCTGCGCCCGAGACCAGCATGATCTCACCGCTCCTCGCAATGGACCGCCGAGTCTCTCGCCTTCGCGTGGGCAGCAGCCGGATCTCGGGCCCGCCATCGCGGCCCAGGAGCGTCATACCGACCGCCTGCTCGCCATCCCCGGCGTGGTGGGCACGGCCGTGGGGCTCACAGCAGATGGCCGGCCAGCGGTGAAGATCTTCACCAGGGTCGCCGGAGTCGCTGGGATTCCCCAGCATCTGGAGGGCATTTCGGTCGCGGTGGAAGTGACGGGTGAGTTCTTCGCGAAGCCGGCGGAGGCGGCGAGCCACGACGGTGCGGCCGCGACGAGCTGTACTCCCAGCACCTGTACCAACACCGATGTGTGGCCTGTCCCAGTGCCGATCGGCGTCTCCACGAGCAGTAATGCCTTCCTTCGGGGCTTTTGTTTTGCCGGGACGATCGGGGCCCGCGTGCAAGACGCAACCGCAGCAGTTTACGCGCTGAGCAACAACCACGTGTACGCCCTTGAGAACACCGTTGCCCTCGGCACCGATGTCCTGCAGCCCGGACTCGCCGATACGCAGTGCTCACCGACCGGCAGCAATGTCATTGGAACTCTCTCCGCTTTCGCCAAGATCCTTTTCTGCAAGGGTCATAAGTGCCCCAGCAACACCATCGACGCGGCGATCGCGGTCTCCGATGTGGCTAGGCTTGGCAACACGACGCCGCCGGCCGGCTACGGAACGCCCAACTCGAGCACGGCAGCTGCTTCTGTCGGCGAGCCCGTACAGAAATATGGCCGCACCACGTCGCTGACCACCGGGCAGGTCACCGGTATCAATGCGACAGTCCTTGTGGGGTACCGCAGGGGCACTTCTCTGTTCGTCAATCAAATCGTGGTGAGTTCCTGCACCACGACCTGCATCGGGGCCGGTGACTCCGGGTCTCTACTCGTCACCAACGATGGGAATCTCAATCCGGTGGGGCTGCTGTTTGCCGGGAACAGCAGTGGGTCGACCGCGATCGCCAATCCGATAGGCGCTGTGCTCAATTACTTCAGTGTAGCCGTCGATGGGCGCTAATCGGCACTGCGGGCCATCGGTCTCAGTCCAACCAGCTTCACTGTTAAATGGTCGCCTCAGGCAAAGGATTCGTCAGGGTGGTAGCTCTCCTCGGCCTGGTCGGCGCGGCGGCGGCCTGCGCAAGGCGGAGGGTAGACCACCAACCGGGAGTAGATGCCATACCGGGTCAGACCATTGAAGCCGTGTTGGAACAGTATACAGGTTCCTTGATGTCCCTCCCCGGGGTCGTGGGGACGGCCATTGGCGAATGCGAGGGGAAGCCGTGCATCAAGGTGTTTGTGGTGAGGAAGACCCGAGAGTTGATCGCCAAGATTCCTCCGGCTTTACAGGAGTTCCAGGTCGCCATTGAAGAAACCGGAGAGATCCGGGCACTCGACTCCA
>VBJV01000016.1:0-1340 GCA_005879785.1 Chloroflexota bacterium | reverse complement strand
ACCATTGCGGCTTGGACACCTACCGAGTTAGGCTCAACGCGATCCTAGCGAAGGTCCGGACAGAGGCACCTCAGCCTGTCGCAGGAATCGGGATTGTACAGGCGGCCCAGTTCTATCCGCCGAATCCCGGCCCCGCAACAAGAGTAGGTGGGTCGCCGAGGTATAGAGCGAACTGGCCGTCTCGACAACTCAGGGTTCCACGCCCTGCCGCTTCTTCGCGCGAGCGGGCGTATTAGTTACGATTGTCCACGGCCACCGGCGTGCCGAACCTTCCACACCGCCCGAGTTCATGAGCGTGTCTCAGCCGATCAATATCTTTCCACAATCGACGCGTTATGATCCCGCAACAGACGCGGTTGCTGGAAATCCGACCGCGCCGATCTGCAATGGTCCCAAGGCCGGCGCCGGACGTTGGTCGATTGTGACACTGCGTGTGGAGGGGGCGAGCGTCGAGCGAGTAACACTCTCCATCCCGAGCAATTACAACAGGACCGACACAGATCCCCATCGGACAGACGTACTCGCTCCCGGAACACGGATTCGGTGGCATACGCCGGAAGGCAGGCAGACCAGTCTGGACTTATGGCTGAGCTCACGGGCAAGCTATCCGACCGTCGGAGCGGCCGTCGGCGCGACACAATTCCAATTCGCCGAGTGTCGAGCCCTGTCGGGACACTACACAGTTTGGATTGCTCGATTTGGGGTTCGCGAGTACCAACAACAGCATTACTTCGTCGCTGCGTACTGTCCGGTTGGGACGCAGGCGGTAATTCAAGCTTTTGGGACTGCGCTCGACGAGGGAGAGCAGTCCCTGCAGTTTGCAATCCTTGGGACAATGCGAGCCCATGGATCGGCAACCTGATCGGGACACCCCACCGCACAAATTCATGGCCTGCATCTGTCCCGGTCTAGGCTAAGCGACGCAGGATGGCAATGGACCCGGGCGCCACACCGTCGATGCGCCGGCTGTGCCCGGCGGGTGGGGCGTCCGATCCGTGGCTGACGGAAGTGTCCGGTGCCATCCTCTTGGGGCAAGGCGGGGGACTAGGGGGTTTAGGGGACTGTTTCGCTCCACCTTATTTTTTCACATATCCTCTCTTTTTTTTCTGATCGGTACGGAAAGGCTCCCTAAGTCCCCTAGTCCCTCGCGGCTCATACGGCTCCTCCTTGTTCTCTAACCAGCGTCACGCCGTGGGGCGCGCGTCCATCCCGAAATCGGCCTTCAGGCGGTCGTACCATCGATCGTCGTCCAATGCGCCCCAGTCGACCCACTCCTCGTCGCTCATGGCCGTGCGCCACGCGAGAAACGGCGCCGCGTCCGGTCTCACAGGATGCCGCAG
>VBJV01000015.1:21048-21550 GCA_005879785.1 Chloroflexota bacterium | reverse complement strand
GCCGCTGGGGCATCGTTGGCCGGCGTCGTTGCCGCTCACTACCGCATGTATTCGGACGCGCATCCAGCAGTGGAAGCCGTCGAGGCGCTTGCGCGGGATGCGTTACCGCTGATCGAGCACGCAGAGGACCACGCTGGGCTCGTGCACGTGTGGTGGGCTCTCGGCTACGGCGGCGGGTTTCGAGGCCGATACGACGACTCGGCGCACGCGGGCAAGCAATCTGTCCGCCACTCTCGCCTCGCGGGGCAGCAACACCGCGACTTGTTCCGTCTTCCTGATGCACTCTTCTTTGGCTCGCGTCCAGCCGATGAAGCGTTGCGAACGCTGGACCGGCTCCTTCCCGACGTCGCCCACCCCAGCTCGTTGCTGTGGCGCGCAGTGCTACTCGCCATGCTCGACCGCTTTGACGAGGCGCAACCACTCGCTGCCCACGCCGGCGAGCGGCTGCGGGAACTCACGGGCGATGCCGGTGGTGAGTACATGCTTTCGCTGATCGCACGGT
>VBJV01000015.1:20379-21010 GCA_005879785.1 Chloroflexota bacterium | reverse complement strand
CTCGTACGCGCCGATGCTCGGACGTTTGCTCTGTTCGCTGGGACGCCACATGGATGCCGTGCCGCTGGCGAAACTCTCCCGTGAACTCGCGGACGAACAGGATATGTTGACCCAGATGCTCTGGCGGCAGGTAGAGGCGCTCGTCCATGCAGGGCGGGGTGAGCACGCACCGGCGGAAGAGCTCGCTCGGGAAGCGGCCGCGATCAGTGAGCGGACGGATGGACTCAACTGGCAAGGCGACGCCCTCTGCGATCTCGCGGAGGTTCTATCGGCCGCCGAGCGTACCGACGAGGCCGTCACCTCCCTCGGCAGGGCGGCGGACCGCTACGAACGCAAAAAGAACCTCGCGATGGCAGCACAGGTGCGAGCGCGAATCGCCGAGCTCCGAGGGGAAACGCTGCCGATCCGCGAACAATGACGCCATCCGTCGTGATTCCAAGATGATTGAGCCACCAAACGCTAGTCGACCGGCAACCACACCGAATCCGAGCGGACGCTCTCAGCCGCTGGTCCGAGGGAGAAGGATCTGACATTCTCCGTATTGATCCAAGGAGCCCGCGACTCGCCACGCTGTTCGGACTGTGCTCGCGCCCAGGCGTCCAGCAGGACGGCGAGCTCTGCTCTCGTCCCA
>VBJV01000015.1:1606-20348 GCA_005879785.1 Chloroflexota bacterium | reverse complement strand
GTAAGGCGAGTTCATGCCATTACTAGCGCAATCTCGGGGAGACAGGACTCGAACCTGCGACCCCTGGTCCCCCAGACTAGTCCTTATTTCTGGCCGTAAATTCGAGTTCAGTTAGAGTGGTTTTATCGGGAAACGGTTGGAAAGATGACTAGTCCCTGCAAGTTGAAAAGCGCTGGAATCGCATGCACCTGACTGGAATCCGAGCGTCCTGGTATACCCAGGGCGACCCTTGAGGAGAAACGGCATGAGCCCAAGAAGGTCGTCCAGACGTCGGTCTGCCGCCCCTAACCCCAGCTAACGCGCCACGCGGTAGCGGAGGTAGACGACTTTCGAGGTGAAGGTGCGGGTCTCGACGAGCTCGAGATCCACCCGGCGCTCGTGCCGGGGAAAGAATGGAATGCCACCGCCAACCAGCATCGGGTAGACCCTGGCCCGGTACTCGTCGATCAGATCCAACGCGGCCGCCTCGGCGGCGAGAGTCGCGCCGCCGATCGCGATGTTGCCCTCATCCGGATCGGCTCGCAACCGCTCGATCTCCTCCGCCAGGCCGCGGGAGGCCAGGCGGGCATTGCCCTGCACCGCGGACAGCGTGGTAGAGAACACCACCTTGGGGAGCGGCTTCCAGACAGCGGCCCACTTGAGCTCTGATTCGTCGAACGATGCATCCCGGTCGTCGGTCTCCCAGTACAACATCGTCTCGTACAGCCGTCTTCCCAGCAGGTGGACGCCGACCTCTCGTATCTCGTCGGTGACGAAGCGAAAGACCTCCTCGTCGGGCGCCGTCGGGATGATGGCGCGGTCCGGCCCGACGATGTAGCCGTCAAGTGAGACGCCCATCGAATAGGTCACGCTGCGCATCAGAAGTCCTCCATGCCGACGCCCAGCGGGTTACATCTGGCCGTGACGAACCGGCCCGGCGGGTTCGTAGGTCCCAATGGTGATGCCGAGATCGGTCGTGGTGAGCTGGACAATGCGCATCGTCGCCGGCAGGTCGCCCTCGTTGAACAAGCGGCGTCCTGACCCGAGCACGATCGGAAACATCATCAAGCGGAAGCGGTCGACCAGCTCGTGTTGTAACAGTGTCTGGAGCAATTTTCCGCTTCCCCAGATCTGCAGCTCATCGCCAGGTTCGTCCTTCAGCGCCCGCACTCCAGCGACGACGTCGCCGGTCACCAGCCGAGCGGTGTCAGGATGCTCGCCGCGCCACGTGACATCGGCCTCGCTGAGCGACTTGGACACGACGTACTTGGGCAGCGAGTTGATCGCGGTCGCGATGGCGTTGGCGGGGTCTCTCTGATCTGGCCAATAGCCACGGAAGATGTCGAATGTTCTGCGACCCAATAGGAACGCGTTGGCGTGTGTGTTGAGCTCGTTAACAAACTCGCCGACTGCCGGGTCGGGGAATGGGGCTTGCCAGCCACCCTGGGTGAAGCCCTCGGTGGGGTCTTCTTCAGGTCCCCCTGGGGCCTGCATCACACCATCGAGGGTCAGGAACGTCTGAACGGTGAGCTTCATATCGGTGCAGGCGAAGCCGTGGGTGTCACCACCATATCGAGCCGACACCTTAGCCGAATCGTGCGTCGTATCGGGACCAATCGCAGTCCTCCCAATCTCGCGTCGAAGCCTTCTTCCGTCCTAGGCACAGTCGAACACCGACCAGCAGATGTCGTTGCGCAACCGCTGGTCTTCGAGGACGAGCTCGCGAATCGCCTCCGGGAGCTGGTGACGTTGCCAGCGGCACTCATAACGTCCTGCCGTCTCGCCGTCTGCGCCTTGCGCGGCAGCACGTGCGGCCTTGATTGCATAGGCGGCCGCACCGAGTTCGTGCGCAGCAACGTGGGCCACAGCCGCGGCCTGGCCGGCAGCATATGCGGCATGCCGCGCTGCCCCACTCAGGTTTCTGGCCGCACCCATTGCATGTCCGGCCGCGATGCGAGACTCGGTCATTGTGACCTCGCCGCGCGCCCAAGCCCGGCAGCGTTCGATTGCGTGACGTGGCCGCGGGTCAACAGGCTGGGCTGATTCGAAAAAGTCGAGGACGTGGTTCGCGCACGATGCCGCCCACAGGGCGAGGAGATGGTGCTCCGAATCGGTGAGGGTCCCCCCGCGACGGATCGTCACGAAGCGGGGGTCGCGGACTTTCGGGAGGATCAAACCCTGTACCCATTCTGCATTGTCGCGAGTGACCGCTTACGGCCCCTAACCCACAGCCTTTCACCAACGAGGCGATCTTGGTTTCGTCTTCAGGTGTCAGCTTCGCCAGGGCGAAGTACGTGGGCCAAACGTTGCCGTTGTCAATCTTCGCCTTGTCGGTGAACTCTCGTGGATCGTTCCTGTCACTATTGACTAACTCTCGGGGAGACAGGACTCGAACCTGCGGCCCCTGGTCCCCCAGACCAGTACTCCATTGATCGGCCTTGCTCGTATTCGGGAAAGAGTAACTTCATCGAGTTTTGGTTGGAAAGAGCACCAGTCCCCGCAAGCTGGAGGGCGATGTAAACGCGTGGGATCTGGTGGACCTGCCTGGGGGCTCAGGCGTCCTACTTGCGCCACCGCGTCCAGCCCGGGGGGCAGCGCGACTAGCCGGGGAAGGTGCTATTGGTCGAGCTGATCGGCAGCTGAAGGACTGGAACAGGGAGGTGTCGGATGAAGGCGATCGTGGTGACGGATGAGACAGTGGGAATGGCCGGGATGACGCTGGTGGAGCGGCCCGAGCCGCCGGCAGCAATAAACGACGTCGTTGTGCAGGTTCATGCGTCGGGATTCGTCCCGACTGAGCTTGCGTGGCGTTCGACCTGGACCGATCGCGCCGATCGTGACCGAACACCGTCGATCCCTGGGCACGAGCTGGCCGGAGTGGTCACCGGTCTCGGGTATGGCACGACGGGGCTGTCGGTGGGACAGCGGGTGTTCGGCCTCGCGGACTGGCATCGCGACGGCACCCTGGCGGAGTACGTGGCCGTCGAGGCACGCAACCTCACGCCGCTCCCGGGCGACGTCGACTTCACGGTAGGTGCGAGCCTGCCGATCTCGGGCCTGACCGCATGGCAAGGGCTGTTGGAGCACGGCCGCCTTCAGGCGGGGCAGAGCGTCCTAGTGCACGGCGCGGCCGGTGCAGTCGGGACGATGGTGACGCAACTCGCAAGCGAGTTCGGCGCCTACGTCATCGGCACGGGACGCGCCGCCGACCGCCAGAAGGCGCTCGACTTCGGCGCGCAGGAGTTCGTCAACCTCGACAACGACGTCCTGGAAGACGTCGGCAGAGTCGATCTGGTTTTCGACGTCATCGGCGGCGACATCCAGAAGCGGTCCGCAGGCCTGATTCGAGCCGGAGGAACGCTGGTGTCCGTCGTCGGGCCGACCGAGGCGCGGCCGACCGACGGCCTGGCGGTCGACTTCGTCGTCGAGACCGATCGTGGCCAACTGGGCGAGATCGTCCAGCGGGTGCGGGACGGACGACTGCGGACGAACATCGGCAACGTCGCGACCCTCGACGACGCCGTTGCGGCCCTCAACTCGACCAAGCGGCGCACGGGGAAGACGATCATCAGCGTTCGTCCATAAGGACTCGGGGATAGCGACCGATCCTGCTTCCTCATGGACCAGCGTAGCCGCGTTGCCACGTTGCTGCCATGTTTAGCCAAAGCTCGGGGAGACAGGACTCGAACCTGCGACCCCTGGTCCCCCAGACCAGTACTCTAACCACCTGAGCTACTCCCCGAGGTCGCGTGTGTAGTGTAACCCGCTACAGTCCGCGAGCCTCCTCGGCCGGATCGCGGCTCATCAGCGCCTCGAGTGCGGCGACGACCGGCTTGCCCTCGAACAGCGCCGCGTGCACCTGCTGCGTGATCGGCATGTCAACACCCGTGTCGCGGGCCATGCGTACAGCCTCCCTCGTCGCGCTCACGCCTTCCACGACCATGTTGATGCGCTGCAGCGCTTGCTCCAGCGACTCGCCGCGAGCGATCGCCTCGCCGAGCTGGCGATTGCGCGAGTGCGGGGACATGCAGGTCACCACACAGTCACCGAGGCCCGCCAGCCCGGCGAATGTCATCACGTGTGCTCCTGCGCTGATGCCCAGCCTCGCCATCTCGGCGATCCCCCGCGTGATGATCGCTGCCTTGCCGTTGTCGCCGACATACATGCCATCGCAGGCACCGGCGGCGATGGCGACCACGTTCTTCAGTGCCCCGGCGTACTCCACGCCGATACAGTCGGTCGTGCTGTAGCAGCGGAGTGTCGGGCTCGTGCACTCGTCGCGGACGTAGGTGGCCGCCTCTTCCGCTCCGGCCACCACGGTGGCAGCCGGCAGCCCGCGCGCGATCTCGATAGCGATGTTGGGTCCGCTCAACGCCACGATCCGTTCGCGAGCGCCGCTGCCGAGCACATCACCGAGCACCGCGGTCATGGTCTGTCCGCTGCGCTCCTCGAATCCCTTGGCTGCGCTCACCACCACGGTCGCTGCGCCCAGGAACGGTCGCGCAAGGCCGGCAATGGCACGCATGCCGTGCGTGGGCACGGCGAGGATGACGATGGCCGCATCGGTGAGCGCGGAACCGAGCTCGGAGCCGACGCGTATCGATGGATCGAGCTCGATCTCGCTCAGGTACGCGGGGTTATGCCGCGTCGCAGCTATCGCCGTCGCGACCTCCGGGCGGCGTGCCCACAGCGAAATCTCGTGGCGCGCCGCGCCGGCCAGGGTGTGCGCCAGCGCTGTACCCCACGATCCGGCGCCGACGACAGCGATACGCACGCTCAATCGGCGTCGCGGTCGGCACGTGCCCGCGCCACCATCCGCAAACGCACACCTGCAAACCCGAACACGGATCGGATGCGGTTCTCGAGGTAGCGCGAATACGAGAAGTGCAGCAGCTCCGGGTCGTTCACGAACAGCACGATGGTGGGCACGGCGCTGCGAGCCTGGGTCGCATACAGCAGCTTCAGGCGGCGACCGCGCACCGTGCGCGGTGGATGCTCGTCCACGGCGAGCCGCAACAGGGTGTTCAGCGCCGCAGTCGGCACACGCGTGGCCCGAGCGTCCGCAACCTGCACGACGGCGTCGAGGACGCGGCTGACGTTGCGTCCCTCTGTTGCGCTGAGGGTGAGCACCGGCGCACCCGGCACGAAATCGAACGCTGTGCCGAACTCGCGAAGAAACGCCGGCCGGACCCGGTCCTCCTGGGGCACGAGGTCCCACTTGTTCGCGGCGACCACGATGGCGCAGCCGGCATCGACAGCGTACCCGGCGACGTGCCGGTCCTGGGCGACGACGCCCTCGGCCGCGTCGACCACCACCACAGCCACATCGCTGCGTTCCACCGCACGCAACGCTCTCAGCAGGCTGTAATGCTCCACGTCCGTGCTCACCACTCCACGCCGCCTGATGCCCGCGGTGTCGACCAGGCGCACTGACCGCTCAGCGTGTGTCAGCACGGTGTCCACCGCGTCGCGCGTCGTCCCCGGCACCGGCGACACCAGCGCGCGCTCCCGGCCGAGCATGGCGTTGAGCAGCGACGACTTGCCCACGTTCGGCTTGCCGATGATGGCGACGCTGACCTCGCCTTCGGCCTGCCCGGCCTCAGGTTCACCCGCCGCCGGCAGCGCGTCGACGATCACGTCCAGCAGGTCACCGGTGTCCTTGCCCTGCAACGCTGAAACAAGAACGGGGTCGCCCAGCCCGAGACGATGCAGTTCGTGCGCGAGGTACGGATCGCGATCGCTGTCGGCCTTGTTGCCCACCAGAATCACCGGCGCGCCGCCCGCGCGCAGCGTCGACGCGATCTCCTCGTCGAGCGCGGTCACGCCGTCGCGCACATCGA
The DNA here is from genome assembly GCA_005879785.1 of Chloroflexota bacterium. Classification (GTDB taxonomy): domain Bacteria; phylum Chloroflexota; class Dormibacteria; order Aeolococcales; family Aeolococcaceae; genus CF-165. Next base: position 14,529 of record VBJV01000015.1, on the reverse strand, counting down.
GCATGAAGCAGCACACATCGGCTTCAGCAATGGCCAGCCGCGCCTGCGCCTGCGTCCCCGCGATCAACGCGCCGATGTCCGCGGTGGTATCGCGCGGCGGCCGCGTGTCCAGTCCGGCCGTGTCCACGATCGTGAACCGCCGGCCGCGCCATTCGGTGATTCCATACAGGCGGTCACGGGTCAGGCCCGCTGTCTCATCGACGATCGCCTGACGCGTACCGGTGAGCCGGTTGAAGAGCGTCGATTTTCCGACGTTGGGCCGGCCGACGATCGCGACGATGCCGCTCGGTGCGCCCAGTGCGTCGTCAGCCTCCGGGCGGCGACGCCGGTGGCGCACCGCGCCGGCGGGGCTCACCGCCTGCCGGCCGTCGCCGGCTTGGTTGAGAGTGGAATCCGATCGAAGGAACCGCGCTCGTCGCGCAACGTGAACGCGTTCACGTCGGCAGCGCCGGCGCTGGTGGTGGCGGTCACGATGTACACGTAGTCGACCCAGGCGCGGTCGGTGTCGAACTGCGACGGCCACGCCGGGTGGTCCGGGTGACTGTGCCAGAAGCCCACGATGTCGAGCCCCTCCGCCCGTGCCTCACGATCCGCGCGCACGATGTCGGCCGGGTCGAGGTCGTACCGGTCGCGCGCACGCTCGACGTTGAGATTGCGTGCCGAGGTGACACGTTCGATCACGACCGCCGTCCCTTCCACGCGGCCCACCATCACACCGCAGCCCTCGTCCGGATACGCCGCCGTCGCCAGCTCGCGGATGCGCGCGTGCGCGTCTGCGGTGCAGGTCGCCTCGGCAATGCTCATGACTGTCGCCTCCGATACAGCCCGCTCGAAAGGTACCGGTCTCCGCCGTCGGCGAGCACCGTCACCACCACGCCACGGCCGATGCGGCGCGCCAGCTCGCGCACCGCCCACAATGCGGCGCCGCTGGAGTGACCCGCCAGGATTCCCTCACTGCGCGCCAGCGCACGCGCGACCTCGTACGCCTCCTCGGTGTCCGCGCCGACGTCCTCGTCGGCGACGGACGCGTCGTAGATCCCCGGAACGATCGACGATTCCATGTGCTTCAAGCCCTCCAGCCCGTGCCGGGGTTCATCTCCTTGAGCCGCCGGCTGGCGCCAACGAACGTCCCGCTCGTGCCCAAGCCGGCCACGAAGTGCGTGACCGTACCGTGCGTCTGCTCCCAGATCTCGCGGCCGGTACCGTCGAAATGTGCGCGCCAGTTGGCCTCGTTGTTGTACTGGTCGGGCATGAAGTACGCATCCGGATCGGCGGCGTGCATCTCGCGCACCATGCGAATGGCGCCGTCGCTCCCCTCCAGCGCGTCGCTGTACACCACCTCCGCACCGTACGCGCTGACCAGCTCGCGGCGCTCCGAGCTGACATTGCTCGGCATCACCAGGCGCACGCGATAGCCCCTGGCGGCGCCGATCATCGCGTACGCGATGCCCGTGTTGCCGCTCGTGCTGTCGATGATCACGCGATCGTGCGTGAGGGCTCCACTGCTTTCCCCGTCGCTGATCATGCGCAGCGCGGGACGATCCTTCACCGACCCGCCCGGGTTCATGAACTCCGCTTTGGCGTAGACGGCGACGTCGGGACACTCCGCCTCGAACAGGCGTATGCGCAGCAGCGGCGTGTTGCCGATGCGGTCGAGGATTCCCTCCGACACCTCGTGAGGGGAGTCGTCCGGCCTAAGCGACGGGAGCGCCACCCTGGGCGACCCGGAACCCCGCCGTGCCGCGCTTGGCGTCCTCGATCACCGCGATCACCCCGGACGGGCGCACCAGGATCGGGCCCCCCTCCCCCGGCAGTTCCACGAACTCCGGAGCTCCCGCGCTGATCCGCAGCGCCGTCAGCACATCGGGTACCGGCAACTTCACTGTGAGGTCGCTTCCGTTGGCGAGGCGAAGAACAGCCATGTCCTGGCCATCCTACCCGAGAGCGGTGGCGAACTCCTCGCGCAGGTCGTCGATGCTCTCGATCCCGGTGCTGATGCGCACCAACCCGTCACCGATGCCGAGCGCCGCGCGGCCCTGCGGGGTCAGCGAGCGATGTGACGTCAGGGCCGGGTGGCTCACCGTGGTGGCCACGTCACCGAGGCTCGGCGCCAGCCGCACACCGGCGAGCCGGCGCATGAACGCCGCCGCGGCAGCCCGGCCGCCGGCAAGGTCCACGCTCAGCATCGCACCGCGGCCGCGCGGCAGTAGCCGTCGGCATTGCTCCTCATCCGCGGCGCCGCCACGGCCCGGATAGTGCACCGCGTCGACCTCAGACCGCGCCGCGAAGAACTCGCACAGCGCGGCTGCGTTCGCGCTGCAGCGCTCCAGGCGCAGCGACGCCGTGCGCAGCCCGCGCAGCGCAAGCCACGCGTCGAAGGGCGACAGCACCGCGCCGAACAGACGCGAGAACCCGTCGAGAAACCCCGCCGCCGGCGAGTCCTCGCTCACCAGCAGCATGCCGCCGAGCACGTCGCTGTGCCCCGAGAGGTGCTTGGTCAGGCTGTGGAACACCATGTCGGCGCCATGCGCGAACGCCTGAAACAGGAACGGCGTGGCGAACGTGGAATCGACGATGCACGCGGCGCCCGCCGCCCGGCATGCAGCCGCAACAGCAGGTACATCGACCACCGTCATCATCGGGTTGCTGATCACCTCGACCACGACCGCGGCGACGTCGTCGCGCAGCGAGGCCGCCACCAGCGCGCCGTGATCGCTCTCGCCGGCCGGCGCCAGATCGACCGTGGCGAGCTGCAGGCCGAGGTTGCCGAGCGGCCCACCCACCAGCGCGTCGGTGCCGCCGTAGCAGGGGCGCACCACCACCACCCGGCGCCGTCCCGGGGCCGCCAGCAGCGACAGCCCCAGCGCCAGCGCCGCCTGCCCGCTCGCCGTGGCGCGGGCCACCGGCCGCTCCCCGCCGGACGGCGTCTCCAGCCCGGCGATGGCGTCCTCCAGCAGCGCGACCGACCCGCTGCCGTAGCGGCGGTAGACGTCCCGTGTCTCCATGGCCGCATCGAGCGCCTCGAGGTCGCGGTACGCCCGCACGGCGGCCAGGCCCAGCGGCGCCACCAGGTCGACGCCCGCGTCCGCGCCGCCCTCCCCCGGCCGCCCGAGGCCGGCCCTCGCGGCCACCGTGCCTGGGTCGGGCTCGCGCCCGCCGTTCACCGCGACGTGCCGGCGGCGGGGTCGGCGCGGAAGGCGCTGCGCCCGGCGTAGCGCCCGGCGCCGCCCAGCTCACGTTCGATCGACAGCAGCCGGTTGTACTTGGCGACCCGCTCCGACCGCGATGGCGCGCCCGCCTTGATCTGGCCAGCATTGACTGCAACTGCCAGGTCGGCGATGGCGGTGTCCTCGGTCTCGCCACTGCGGTGGCTGATCACGGTCGCGTACGCGCGCGTCGACGCCACCGTGATCGCATCCAGCGTCTCGCTGAGGGTGCCGATCTGGTTCACCTTGATGAGCACCGCGTTGGCCACGCCGCGAGCGAAGCCCTCGCGCAGCCGCGCGGTGTTGGTGACGAACACGTCATCGCCGACCAGCTGCACGCGCTCCCCCAGGCGGTCGGTCAGCAGCTTCCAGCCCTCCCAGTCGTCCTCCGCCATGCCGTCCTCGATCGACACGATCGGGTACGCGGTGCACCAGCGCTCCCACAGGTCCACCAGCTCGGCCGCCGCCATCGAGACGCCCTCGCCGGCCAGCACGTATCGGCCCTCGTGGTACAGCTCCGACATCGCCGGATCCAGCGCCAGCGCCACATCGCGCCCAGGCTGGTACCCCGCCCGGGTGATCGCCTCGAGCAGCAGCTCCACGGCGATCTCGTTGCGCTCGAGCTCGGGAGCGAAGCCACCTTCGTCGCCCTGCCCGGTGCTCAGGCCGCGCTCGTGCAGCAGCGCACGCAGGGCGTGGAAGCACTCGGAGCCGGCACGCAGCGCCTCGGCAAAACTGCCGAAGCCGAGTGGCGCGAACATGAACTCCTGGAAGTCAACGCGGGTCTGCGCGTGCGCCCCGCCGTTCAGCACGTTGAGCAGCGGTACGGGCAGCACCTGCGCACCGACACCGCCGACGTAGCGGTACAGAGGCAATGCGCTGGCCTCGGCCGCGGCGGCTGCCACCGCCAGGCTCACGCCCAGGATCGAGTTGGCGCCCAGCTTGGCCTTGTTCGGTGTGCCGTCGAGAGCGCACAGGCGCGCGTCCAGCGCCACCTGGTCGAGCGCATCGAGCCCGATCACCTCCGGCCCGATCACCTCCGCCACCGTCGCCACCGCGCGCAGCACGCCCTTGCCGCCGTAGCGCCGCGCATCACCGTCGCGCAGCTCCACCGCCTCATGGCGGCCGGTGCTCGCCCCGCTCGGCACGCGGGCGCGTCCGACCGCTCCGCCGGACAACCGCGTCAGCACCTCGAGTGTCGGGTTGCCGCGCGAGTCGAGTATCTCCAGCGCGGCGAGCTCCTCGATGAATGTCATCCGGCTACCAACGGTCAGCCGCCCACCGGCACTCGTCGCAGCGCGACGGCAAGCTCATCCCAAAGCCGCGTCAGCACGCGCACGCCGTGTGCGTACATGTCGAGCGAGAACTTCTCGTTGGGCGCGTGGATGCGGTCATCGGGCAGCCCCAGACCGACGAGCACCGCGGGCATCCCCATCAGCCGCGCGAAGCTCTCCACCGGCGGGATCGACCCGCCGCCGCGCAGCAGGAGCGGCTCGCGGCCGAACACCGCCGCGACGGCACGGGCAGCCGCCTGCACCGCGGGGTGGTCGAGCGGCGTGAGCACGGGGCGCCCGCCGCCGTGGGGCAGCGCCTCGACCACCACACCCGCCGGCGCGGCCGCCTCCACCGCGGCCACCACCTTGGCGGCCACCTCGTCCGGCACCTGGTCCGGCACCAGCCGGCACGAGATCTTGGCGCCTGCGCTGGCCGGGATGATCGTCTTGTGGCCGGGCCCGGAGTAGCCGCCCCAGATTCCGTTGAACTCGAGTGTCGGCCTGGCCCAGCGCCGCTCGTTCACCGTCCAGCCCTGCTCCCCCACCGTGGCCGCTATGCCGCCCGCCTCGGCGCGGAACGCCGCTTCGGAGAACGGCGCGCGCGCCATCTGCTCGCGCTCTGCGGCGGACGGCTCGCGCACCCCGTCGTAGAAGCCGGGCACCATGACGCGGCCCGAAACCGGGTCGTGCAGCCCGGCGAGCACCTGCGCCAGTGCAGCGATCGGATTGGCGACCGCGCCGCCGAACGCCCCTGAGTGCAAGTCCGACGACGGCCCGTGTACGTGCACCTCGACATTGCAGAGCCCGCGCAGTCCGACGCACAGCGAGGGCACATCGGGGGAGGCCATCGCAGTGTCGGACACCACGAGCACGTCCGCCGCCAGCCGGTCGCGGTGTCCGTGGATCAGTTCCTCGAAGTGCACCGAACCGGACTCCTCCTCGCCCTCGACGATCAGCTTGAGGTTGAGCGGCAGCTCGCCCCGCACGCGCAGGTGGGCCTCCACCGCTTTCAGGTGCATCCACACCTGGCCCTTGTCATCCACCGCGCCGCGCCCGTACAGCACGCCGTCGCGCACCACAGGCTCGAAGGGCGGCGACGACCACTCGTCGAGCGGATCGACCGGCTGCACATCGTGATGGCCGTAGACCAGCGCGGTCGGCAGCGAGGCGTCGACGATCCGCTCCGCATACACGGCCGGCAACCCCGACGTCTCCAACACCTCAGCGCGCTCAAACCCAGCGAGAACCGCAGACTGCGCGAAGAACTCCGCGGACCTGCGCACGTCGCCGGCGTGGTCCGGGTTGGCAGAGATGCTGGGGATGCGCAGCGCGTCCATCAGCTCGCTAACGAAGCGGTCCTGATTGGCGGTGCAGTAGGCGTCCAGTTCGCTGTCCGGCATGCTCGCAAGGGTAGTTTCTGATGTAGCCTGTGCGCCGGCGACTGCCACATCCGCATACGTCTCTCCAGGAGGTCGCTCCAATGGCTGTCCGCGCCGTCCCCCCGGGGACCATCGGCGTCCCGCTCAACTCGGTCCCCCAGCGCAACGGCACAGCGCCAGCCGGCACGCGCCTGGAGCTGGCTCCCGGTCAGCGCGAAGCGTTTCTCGAGGTGGTCGGACGCAGCGAACGCCGCCTCGCCGAGGCGCTCCACGCCAGCGACGTCGCCGTCTCCGGCGACATCACCGAGGAGACGATCCACGCGCTGCGCCTGCTGGCCATCGACAACCTCGTCGACATCGTCCAGCTGCGCGAGTCACTGGAAGCGCGCGAAACGCAGCTCGGCACCCTCATCGACGAGATGCAGATGTGGCGGGCGCGCGCCATCGAGGAGGCGGCGGCCCGTCGAGTCGAGGCCAAAGAGTTCACGCGGCGCGATCGGGAGCTGGTCTCGGTGCTGCACCGCCAGATCACCGAGAACTACCACCTGCTCGAGGAGCTGGAGGAGCTGCGCAAACCCTGGTGGCGGCGCCGCCGCACGGCCTGAAGCTCAGGCGCGCGTCTGCTCCTCGCTGACGCTCCAGAGCCGGCGCGCCGCCTCGGCGTCCTGCGCGGGCCGGCTGGGCGTCGCCCTGCGCCGGTCCACGAAATACCCGCCGGTCTGATCGGAGACCTCGGGCGCGTCCGCCAGCCACACGAGCGTCTCCGCGCCCCTCGCCGTGCTCCGCGAGAACGGCCGTATCACAACCATGACAGCGCTCATCAGCGCGCCGTTGTTGCGGTTGAAGCCCGACGCCACGGTTCCCGGGTGGAAGCAGTTCGCCGTCACGCCGCTGCCCCGCACACGCTCCGCCAGCTCGAGCGTGAACAAGATGTTGGCCAGCTTGGTCTGCCCGTAGCGGTCGAAGCCGCGCTGCGCATAGCCACGCTCCGCGTTGAGGTCGTCGAACGGGATCAGCTTGCCCTTGTGCGCGTCTGACGCCGTCGTCACCACCCGCGCCGGCGCACTGGCCTTGAGACGCTCGAGCAGCAGCGTCGTGAGCAGGAACGGCGCCAGGTGATTGACGGCCCAGGTCAGCTCGAGGCCTTCCCCGGTGACCTGCCGGCTGGCGTTCATCGCCCCGGCGTTGTTGACCAGCACGTCGATGCGCTCGTACCGCTGCAGCAGCTCCGCGGCGAGCGCGCGAACCGACGCGAGCGAGGCGAGATCGGCCTGCAGCACGTCGACCTCGACCCCATCGCCGCCGGCCGCCCTGATCCGCCCCACCGCCTCTGCCGCGCGCCCTTGGCTGCGTGCTGTGATCGCCAGACGCGCTCCGCGACGCGCCAGCTCCTCCGCAGCCGCCAGCCCGATGCCCCCGGTGGCGCCCGTGATGACGACCCGCTTGTCCCGAACGCCTGTCCACCCCGCCGCCATGCGGGCGCAGCCTAACGGGTCAGCCCTCTGAAGGCGCCGCCTTCTCGTCGGGCCGCCGCTCGCGCCGGGGTGCTCGCTCCGGCTCGCGGGGGGCGGCACCGTCCACCCGGGCGCGGTGGTCGGCGGCCGGCGCGGGCAGCCCGAGCAGGAAGCCCTGACCGAGTTCGATGCCCAGCGATCGGATCTGGGCAGCAGCTTCCTCGGTCTCGATCCCCTCGGCGATCACCTGGGCGCGGCTCGAGCGCGCGAAGGCCAGCGCCGCCTGTATCGCCGAGAAGGGGCCGGTGTCGGCGATCGACGCGGTCAGGCTGCCGGCGATCTTCACGAACTCGGGATTGGTCGCGGCGAGGAGCTCGAGCGTCGAATGCCCCTCCCCCACGTCGTCGATGGCGAAGCGAACACCATGCTCGCGGTACGCGGCCACCACCAGGCGCACGCGGGCGAGGTCACGCACCGCCTCCTGTTCGGTGATCTCCAGCACGGTGCGCTCGGGCTCCCAGCCCGCCCAGGTGAGCAGGAGCAGCAGCTGGTCGACCGGGTGCACGGGGTCGAGGAACGCAACCGCGCTGACATTGAGGAAGAGCGTCGGCGCGCCGGGAAGCTCTCGCGCTGCCCGCACCGCCGCACGACGGCACAGCCAGTCGAGGTCGCGGATCCTGCCCAGCCGGCGCGCAGCGCTGAACAGGGCCTCGACCGACGCGGTGGCCTCGGTCCCCGCCGGGCGGGCGAGCGCCTCGTAGCCGAGCACCTCGCCGGAGGCGAGGCTGATGATCGGCTGGAAGACGGCGCGGATCTGCTGGTTGGAGATCACCTCGGACAGGACGTCGGCATCACTCCAACCCGACTGGGCCGGCCGCACCCGGTTCTGGAAGTCCTCGCCGGCCACGCAGTCCCGGCCCGACGCCTTGGCCGTGTAGAGCACCTCGTCGGTCGCCCGCCACACGGCGCGGGCGTCCGCTCCGGCGGGCGCGGCCGTCCAGCCGATGCTGATGCGCACGCGACCGTACGGCACCGATACGCCGTGCATCGACGTGCGCATGCGCTCGGCCACCGCCGCCGCCTCCTTCCCCTTGGCACCGGCCAGCAGCACGGCGAACTCGTCGCCGCCGACACGCGCCACGACGTCGCGCTCGCGGACGATCGAGGCCAGCGCCATCGCCACCGCCTGGAGGATCACGTCGCCCGCCTCGTGCCCGTACTCGTCGTTGATGGGTTTGAGGTTGTCGACATCGATGGCCAGAACGGCGAACGGTTCGACGGGCGTGCTCGACAGCGCGCGCTCGAACGCGCGCCGGTTGTACAGGCCGGTGAGCGGGTCGGTGGCGGCCAGCTGCTCGAGCCGTTCGACCGTCTCCTCGAGCACGCTCTCGGTGCGCCGGCGCTCGAGGAAGCCGCCGATCTGCCGCCCGAGGTCGGTCAACGGGTGCAGCGTGTCGTCATCGAGCAGCCGCGTGCGGTGCGAGTACATGGTCACGGCGCCAAGCACCTTCTGGTCGACCGCGATCGGGAAGGCAGCAGCACCATGCAGGCCGAGCACCGCGGCCAGGCCGCGCCGCTGACAGCCCGCGTCGGAGACCACATCGGCGACGAACTCCGCCCTGCCCGACTGCCAGGCCAGCCCGGCGAGGTCCTGGCCGCGGTGCAGCGCCAGCCGGCGGGCCGCCTGCTCGAAGACCGCCGCCTCGATGCCTGGTGCGTGCCACCAATGACGCAGCGTGAGGCTCTCCTCCGTGGGGTCGAGCAGCCACATCTCGGCGATCTGCCAGTCGAGGTTGGTGCCGAGCGCACCGAGGATCGCCGGCGCGGCGTCGTCCATGGAGTCCGATTGCGCCAGTGACCGGCTGGCCGCCAGCTGCACCGCCTTTATGGCCTCCGAGCGATGCCGGTCGGTGACGTCGCGATTCACCTCGAGAAAGCCGTTGGCAATGCCCTGCTCGTTGAGGGTGAGCGCCCAGCGGCTGGCCATCACGCAGGTGGAGCCGTCGCGGCGGCGGTGCAGCAGCTCGCCCTCCCACTCGCCGTCGCGCAGCGTTTCCGCCTCGATCTCCGCAACCGGCTGCGGGAACACCGTGCCCAGCACCTCATGCGGGTCCCGGCCGAGCATCTCCGCGCTGCTCCACCCGTAGGCCTTCTCCGCGCCCCGGCTCCAGTACGTCACCACGCTCTCTGGACCCAGGCTGCGCACCATGATCGCGTCGTGGGTGAAGTCGAGCAGCCGCGCCTGGTGCACGAGCGCCCGCTCGGCGCGCTTGCGGTCGGTGACGTCGCGGACCATCTCGATGCTGAGCGCCCTGTCCTGGTGGCGCACCGTGCGCTGCGTCGTCTCGATCTGCACGCGCCGCCCGTCGGGAGTGGTCATGTCGGTCTCGTCGAGCCGGCGTCGTACATGAGGTCGCTGGCGCTGGCTCCGGTGATCGTCCGGTAGGCGTCGTTGGCGAAGATCACCCGGCCGTTGCTGCGCACCAGCAGGCCCTCGCCCATGTCGTTGATGGCGTCGATGACCGCCTCCAGCTCGGCGCTGCGACTCGCCACCTCCTCGCTGAGCCGGACCCGGTCGAGGGCCAGCGCGATGGACGACGCGTACTGCTCCAGCCGGCTCTGTTCCTCGGAGCCGAACAGCGGCGAGAAGGGGCCGGAAACCACGAGAAGGTGCACCGGCCCGTCGCCGACGGGCAGTGTCAGCGAGGCGATGTGGCGCATCTGCCGCGACCCGATCCGGCCGCTGCCCGCCTGCGCACGGTCGCCGGCCGTCTGCCTGAGCACGGCGAGCTCGTCCGGGCTCACGCCGTCTGAGGCCAGCACCTCGCCGTCCACGGCGACGACGGCACCGGCCTGGGCGCCGACCAGCCGCATCGCCCACTCCAGTCCCCGCCGCGCCACCGTGGCCCGATCCGGGGAGAAGAGCATGAGCGCCTCCGTGGCACGCTCGTACGCGTGCTCCTCGTCCTCCCGCCAGGCGCGGCGCAACCACCGCGGAGGCGCAAAGCTCGCATACAGGAGCGGGATGGCGAGCAGCGCCACGCATTCGACCACGATGCCGGTCGCGCCCTTCGCCGGCGTCAGGCCGAACGTTCCCGCGACCAGGGCACCGACCAGCGCGACGACGATCATCAGGAAGCCCAGGCTCAACGCGCGAAGGCGCGCCCGTTGCACGGCCGGGCGGTCCCGCGACGCGATGAAGAAGCGCACCGCGGGCTCGGTGACGCAGGCGATCCACACGGCGACGGTGGCCAGGCCTGCGACCGCCTGCAGGACTGTCGGCATGGCGCTGCCGGGTGTCGTGATGGCGGTGACCGCTGCGGTGAATATGGCAACCGCAGACAGGGTCAAGATGGCCGCGCGTCGCGCCTCCGGCCCTGCCGGCACGAAGAGGGTGCGCAGGCTCAGCAGCGCGGTGCCCGATCCGAGCAGGGACAGTACCGACAGGAGGCCGACCAGCGGAGACGGGTGGATCCGCAGCCCGTTGATCTCGCCGAGGAAGGCGCACGCGGCCAGCAGGCCGAGGGCGCACGCCAGGCGCGCACTGATCGGGTCTCGGTGTCGCACCCAGCCGCCGAGCGCGACAATCCCCACGGCCACGAACCCCGCGCTGACCGAGTGGGACAGGACAGCCTGCAGCGTGGACACCTTTGTGTACGTTTCCCTCTTGACTGGCGCCCCCCTGAATGGAAGCCCTTTGCACTATGGGCGCCGCCGATCACTGCAATCGCGTCGGCCTGGATACGGAGGTGACACGCCTGCATGAAGACCTGTAACACCTGATGGCCGCAGCCTTCGTCGGGGCGCTCGACCAGGGCACCACGAGCACCCGCTTTGTCATCTTCGACACCGCGGGTCGCATCGTGGCCATGGACCAGCGCGAGCTCCGCCAGGTGTACCCCAGGCCCGGTTGGGTCGAGCACGATCCAGCCGAGATCTGGGCAACCTGTCTCGAGGTCATCTCCGGGGCGCTCGACACAGCCCGGCTCACCGGTGCAGACATCGCCGCCGTGGGGATCGCCAACCAGCGCGAGACCACCGTGGTCTGGGACCGCGGCACCGGCGCGCCCGTCTGCAACGCAATCGTCTGGCAGGACACGCGGACCGAGCCGCAGTGCGCGGCACTGGCCCGCCATGGCGGCCGCGATCGCCTCCGCGCCACCACGGGGCTGCCGCTGGCCGCGTATTTCTCGGGCCCGAAGGTGCAATGGATCCTCGACAACGTGCCCGGCGCACGCCGCCGCGCCGAGGCCGGCGAACTGCTCTTCGGCACCGTCGACTCCTGGTGCATCTGGAACCTGACCGGGGGCGCCGGCGCCGGACTTCATGTCACCGATGTCACCAACGCGAGCCGCACCATGCTGATGGACCTGCGTACGCTCGCCTGGGACAGAGCAATCCTTGCCACGCTTGGGATTCCCCACTCCATGCTGCCGAGCATCCGGGCCTCGAGCGAGGTGTTCGGCGCCGCCCGCGGCCTGCTGGAGGGTGTACCCGTCGCCGCTGCGTTCGGCGACCAGCATGCGGCACTCTTCGGGCAGACGTGCTTCGCACCCGGCGAGGCCAAGAACACCTACGGCACGGGCTGCTTCCTGCTCATGAACACGGGGCCGGAGCCGGTGCAGTCGCGGCACGGCCTGCTCACCACCCTGGGGTACCAGGTGGGCGGCGAGCCGCCTGTCTACGCTCTCGAGGGGTCCATCGCCATCGCCGGAGCGCTGGTCCAATGGCTGCGTGACAACCTCGGCATCATCGGCAGCGCCGCCGAGGTCGAGGCGCTGGCCCGTTCAGTTGAGGACAACGGTGACGTCTACTTCGTGCCGGCGTTCAGCGGGTTGTTCGCTCCGCACTGGCGCAGCGACGCCCGCGGCGCCATCCTCGGGCTGACCCGCTACGCAAACCGGGGCCACCTCGCTCGCGCAGCGCTGGAGGCGACGGCCTGGCAGACCCGCGAGGTCGTCGATGCGATGAACGGCGACTCGAGCACGACTCTGGCCTCGTTGCGGGTCGACGGCGGCATGGTCGGCAACGAGCTGCTCATGCAGATGCAGGCGGACGTGCTCGGTGTGCCGGTGGTGCGGCCGGTGGTCACCGAGACCACCGCCCTCGGCGCCGCGTACGCGGCCGGTCTCGCAGCGGGGGTGTGGCCCTCGCTGGAAAGACTGCGCGCGCTCTGGGCGCCGGACCGCACGTGGAAGGCGCGGATCGACGCAAACGAACGCGACAAACGCTACCAAAGGTGGCAAAAAGCGGTCGCACGTACCTTAGACTGGGCCGGCGAATGAACTGGATTCTCTTCTGGCTGGCCCTGCACATCATCGCCGCGGTCATCGCGTTCGGCCCGACCTTCGCTTTTCCCATCATCGGGGTGATGACCGGGCGCTTCCCCCAGCACGCCCACTTCGCGGCGCTCATCAATCAACGCATCGAACGCTTCCTGGTGATCCCATTCGCGCTGTCGATGCTCGTGAGCGGGACAGGTCTCCTCATCGCTGCGGACGTCAGCCTCTTCAAGACGACATACCTGCTCATCGCCGTCATCCTTTACCTGATCAATGTCGCCGTCGCGTTGTTTGTGCTGGAGCCCAACACGCACCACCTCGTGCGGCT
>VBJV01000015.1:0-1593 GCA_005879785.1 Chloroflexota bacterium | reverse complement strand
GCGGGTCGGGCTGGTTCGCGGGCTCGGAGGCCTGCTGACTGTCACCTTCCTGGCCATCATCATCCTGATGATCCTGCAGCCGGGCGGCCTGGTCTTCGGCCCCATCTTCGGCTGACCGGCTGACCGCAGCCGCGGGTAATCGGCGCATTGCCCGGAGCCGGCCGGCGACCCGCTACACTCTGTCGCGCATGAAGGGAATGCTGGCGGTGGTCATCGCTCTCACTCTCGGCACTGCTGCGGGCATGACCGCTCACGCGGCGGCGCTGTCCCTGGAAGGCGTCCCCCACTACCAGCACGTCGGCATCCTCGTGCTCGAGAACGAGTCGTTCACCTCGACCTGGGGAGCCGGCAGCCCGGCGACATACCTCAACTCGCTGGTGCCGCAGGGAGCCTTCGCCGATCAGTACTTCGCCGACGGTCACGTCAGCCTGGACAACTACGTCAGCATGACCAGCGCGCAGTCAGAGAACGCACTGACCAACACCGACTGCGCAGCGGTCAATTTCTTCCAGTGCTCTCAGTCAGTCGGCGTGATCGGTGGTGGCGCAAACATCGGCGATCAGCTCGACACCGCCGGGCTGAGCTGGAAGGGCTACATGGACAGCATGCCGTCGGCGTGCTTCCACGCCGACGACTCCCCGACCGCGATCCCGCCCGACCCATACCAGGGCGACAGCACCACCCCGCCTGCCGGCAACTACGCGGACCGGCACAACCCGTTCATCTACTACCCGGACATCGAGACCAACAACACACGCTGCCAGGCACACGACGTCCCCTACACGGATCTCGCCACCAACCTCGCCGCCAACACGCTGCCCGCATACTTCTTCATCACGCCGGACACATGCCATGACGGCCACGACGCGCCGTGCGCGGGCGGCGAGCCGGGTGGGCTGGTCTCCTTCGATGCGTGGCTGCAGGCGAACCTTCCCGCCCTGCTGAGCTATCTCAGCAGCAACGATGGCGTGGTCTTCATCACCGCGGACGAAGGCTCGTCAACCGATTCAGCCGGTTGCTGCACCGGCGGTCCCGGTGGCGGCCCCGGCTTCGGCGGCCGCGTCGGCCTGCTGGCGCTCGGCGCCGGTGTGGCCGTGGGCACCACCACGCACACCAGCTACGACCACGCGTCGCTGCTGCGCACCACCGAGGATGCCACCGGCATCAGCACCTACCTCAACAATGCCGGCACGGCCACCGCGATGAGCGACCTGTTCGCACCCGCCGCCGACACGCCCGAGACACCGCTCACGCTGGCGCTTCCGCTCGCCGGTGCGGCCGCACTGGCCGTCGCCCTCGTGCGCCGTCGCCGGCGAGCGCAAACACCATGACCGGCTACCCCTGGGACCGCCGCATCCGGCGTCGCGACTTCCTCAAGCTGGGCGCCGGCCTGGCCGCGGCCTCGGCACTGCCAGCGGGCCTGTTCGACGTCAAACGGGCGCTGGCTGCGGGCGTTCTCCGTCAGCCGGGAAGCCTCCCCTTCCCCAACCGCCCCGCCGGGGTGCCGCAACCCGATCTCGCACCGGAATTGGCCAACATCGACCACATCATCATCGTCATGATGGAGAACCACTCCTTCGACAACTACTTCGG
>VBJV01000241.1:2243-2813 GCA_005879785.1 Chloroflexota bacterium | reverse complement strand
CGGTACCACCGTGAGCAGCATCGACCTGGTGACCAACGGCGTCGCCAAGACGCTGCCCATTCCGCCGAGCTGTGCCGTCGTGCTTGCCGCTGGAACAGTGGAGACCACACGACTCGCACTCGACTCGCTGGGGGTCGGCGCGACGACCTTTGGCTCCGCCCGAGTCGGCAACCTGATGGCGCATCTGCGCAGCAACATCCTCGTTCGCGTCAAGCGAACCGCCATCGGCCTGCCGGCTGCTCCGCCGGCCGAGCTCGAGACCACCGCCTTCCTGGTCCGCGGGACATCGCAGGGCCGCCAGTTCCACTTTCAGGTCAGCGCATCGGCCGCCGGCGGTCTGAACCCAGAAAAGAACATGTGGGAGCAGATTCCTGACGTCGAGCTGCAGGACCAGATCCGTGCGGCACAGGATCCGAACTGGATCACGCTCGTCTTGCGCGCGATCGGCGAGATGTCTGGGCAGCAGAGTCTCGCTCCCGACCCTGCGGCCAGCTGGATCGATCTGAGCCCGGAGTTGGACGAGCTCGGACGGCAGCGCGCGTTCGTGCACCTCGTCTCGAATGCAGCGGA
>VBJV01000241.1:0-2218 GCA_005879785.1 Chloroflexota bacterium | reverse complement strand
GGAGTACTGGAACGTCCAGGTCGGGACCTGGCAGCAAGCGCGACCGCCGATCGATGCACTGACCGGCGGCCCGTGGCGTGACCAGCTCGGCTCGACGCATCACGAGGCGGGCACGCTGTACGCAGGGGCGCCCGGGACCTCGATCACCGATGGCAACGGCAAGTTCCACAACGTCGCCAACGCCTACGTCGCCGGCCCCGCGGTCTTCCCCACGCTCGGTTCCGCCAACCCGTCGCTGACCGCGCTGTCGCTGGCCAGACGAACCGCCGAGGCGATCGTCGTCGCTGCCGTCGCCATGCCGACTGGCGCCGGCTTCGCCCCACTGTCACTCAACCAGGCCGACTGGCAGCTCGTCGCCCAACTCGGGAGCCAGCCACAGATGCTTCGCTTCGGCAATGTTATGGAAACCTCTGGCGGCTACGGGCTCTATTTCTACACGAAGGAGCAATTCGCCAATTTCGCCCTCTGGTTGGAATGGCGAGAGGCAGGCACCGGTGCCAACTCAGGCGTCTTCATCAGGACACCGAGCGCGGCAGTCGCAAATGCACTGCAGCAGGCTGTCGATCAGGGACACGAGATCCAGATCGACGATGCCGGCGCTCCCGACGGCGCTGCGATCCACCGCACCGGCGCGATCTACGCACTCCAGGCACCCTCGTCGTTTCCCGTCGCGCCGGCAGGACAGTGGAACACGTACCTCATCGAAGCGAACGGTCCGCAGATCACGGTCACCCTCAACGGAATCCAGGTCACTTCGTACACGAGCGACCGGCGGGGGTCAGGCTACCTCGCGCTGCAGACGCATGACTTCCCGAGCCGCGTGCAATTCCGCAACCTGCAGATGAAAAAGCTGCCTTGAGTGCCATGCGCGGACCGCAAGCATCTGTTCTGGAAAGCGGACGAATCAGCTAACCGAACTCACGGCGAGCCGGTAACGACCACCTCACCGGTCATGCCGGTGTGGATGAGACTCTGATACGAATAAACACCGGGCTTGGTGAACGTAATCCGAATCATCGCCGGAGAATCGAAGACACCGGTGTTGACAAACCCGGTGCCGCCCCAGACGAAGGCAGCAACGGTTACAGCTGAATTGGCAGGCGCCGCCGCCGTGCTCGGACTGAGGCCGGCCTCGTTCCACGCCAGGGGATTAGCGTGGACACTGCCATCGGATGCACGGGTTACATCAGGTGACGCGCCGGATGGTGCGTTGAAGGCGATGTCCTGCGGACCCACGAGGTCCCAGGTGACCGTGCCACCAACGGGAATCGTGATGGAGTTGGGGACGAAGACCGCCGCCAGCGGTCCATCGACGAGCGGTGACGCCACGCCGGCGGCGACTGTCCCAGGCGTTCTCGGTTTGGCGGCTTGGAGGACCGGCAGCAGGCCATCACTCTGACCTTGGAGCTGCATCCGCGCGAGATTGACGGGAAAGCTCTTGTCGGGATAGGTGGCTCCGTGGCCGGGAACGACGGTGAACGCCCCGGTCATGTCGGTGCGGTGCATGGCGCACATGTAGCGGTAGGTGCCCGGCGGGATGTCTTCCGCCAACCGGACTTTGAATATTGCCCCGCCGGCGAGCCAGCCGCTGTTGTAGAAGGACTGGTGCCCGTCAAACGGCGGCTGGGCTCGCTTCGGGCACGCTGTTGGGCCGGGGCCTGGTGGCAATCCGGTATCGAGGAAGCACGGCTGAGCGACGGCCTGGTTGAAGTCGCCGCCCGCTGCGGGCATCATGTCGGGGATGGCGGCGAGCTGCGGAATGGTGTGGTCGTCAATCGACCCTGCTGGGCCGTACCCACCGGCGGCTCCGTCACCGGGCGCAGGGGCTGCCGCGGCCGCATCGTCGTAGGCACTGAGGCCCTGGTCGACCAGTGTTCCGAGCGTGACCGTATGTGGGTTGCCGCGGAACACGCTGCGAAATTCGATCGTGTCGCCGGCATGCACCACCAGAGAATCAGGGAAATAGGCGGCGAAGGTGGCATTGAAGGCGGGCGTGACGCCGTCAACTTGCACGGCGAAGGTGCTGCCAGTTGTCTGTGTTGTACCCGACCGGGGCGCGCTGCTTGAACTGTCCGCACAGGCGCTGACAATCAGCGTGGTAACAGCGAAGAGCATCACTGCTCGGCTTGACCCGATCACGATGATTACTGTAGTAGTCAGTTCTGGTTCATTGCCGATTACCGCGTTGAGAATTCGCCCACCCTGCGTAGCGCTGGAC
>VBJV01000042.1:7103-18216 GCA_005879785.1 Chloroflexota bacterium | reverse complement strand
GTGCCCGGCGAGCCTGCCGGGCGGCCTGACGCCCGGGGAGCTGCTCGCTGCCGCGCACGCGCTAGGCCGCGAGCCGCGGGTCCGGGCCGCCGACATCACCGAAGTTGATGCCAATGCCGACGTCAACGGGATGACCGTGCGCCTGGCCGCGGCGGCGTTCATGTGGTTCTGCAGCGGGATCGCCGCGCGCGGGGGGCGGCCGCAGCCATGAGCACGCTGCTGGTGCGCCGCATCGGCAGCCTCTGCACGTGCGATCCGCAGGTGGGGCCGCCGCCCGGCGTGATCGAGGACGCCGCGCTGACGGCACGCGATGGCGTGATCACCTTTGCCGGCCGCGAGACCGACCTCAATTCCTCCGCGCTGCCGCTGGACACCGTCGAGGTGGACGCTTCCGGTCTGGCGGTGGTCCCCGGCTTCATCGACGCGCACACCCACATCGTCTGGCTCGGCGAGCGCAGCGAGGAGTACGCGCAGCGCGCGGGCGGCTGGACGTACCAGGAGATCGCCGCTGCCGGCGGCGGCATTCGCGCCACCGTTCGCGACACGGCTCGCGGCGACGTCGACGCGCTCGCCGCGGCAGCGCGCGAGCGCGCCCGCCGCATGCTGCGGCACGGCACGACCACCGTCGAGATCAAGAGCGGGTACGGGCTCACCAAGGCCGCCGAGATGCGCCAGCTCGACGCGGCGTTGCGCCTGCGGTCCGATCCCGGGCTGCCCGACGTCGTCGCGACGTACCTGCCGCTGCACGCGCCGCCCGAGGGCGATCGTGAGGCGTTCATCGACGCGGTGTGCATCCAGGGGATCGACGCGGCGGCGCAGCGCGCGCGCTTCGTCGACGCCTTCTGCGACGAGGGTGCGTTCACCGTCGCTGAGTGCGAGCGCGTGCTCACCGCGGCACGAGCTCGGGGGCTGGGCATCAAGCTGCACGCGGAGCAGCTCAGCCACAGCGGCGGCGCCATGCTCGCCGCGCGGCTTGGGGCGGTGAGCGCCGACCACCTCGAGCACGCCGGCGAGGCCGATCTGCGCGCGCTCGCGGCCGCATCGGTGGTGGGTGTCGTCCTGCCCGGGGCGGCGCTCGTGCTCGGTGGCCCGCCACCGCCGGGGCGGCAGATCCTCGACGCGGGGGCGCGCCTCGCCGTCGCCACCGACTGCAACCCGGGCACCTGCTACAGCGAGTCGATGCCGCTCATGGTGTCACTGCCACCACGGGGGGCGCCGCCGCGCTGGGCCTCATGGACCGCGGATCGCTGCGCGCCGGAATGCGCTGCGACGCAGTGATCCTGGCCAGCCCTCGCTGGCTCGACGTCGCGTACCACCTCGGCGGCGACGTGGTGCGGACGGTCATTCGCGACGGCCGCGTCTTCGCCGCCGGAACGTGAGGCGCGTTACGCTGCGGTGAGCATGCTCACCGACCCGCCCGTTGCTCCCCGAGCCGAGCCCCTCGCCGTCGCATCCAGGCACACGCCGCTCCCGGCGCTGCTCGGGCGCGACCTCGAGGTCCCGCTCGCCGACGGCACCACCCGCCTGTACGTCAACCTCGACTACGCGGCCAGCACGCCACCCATGGAGCGCGTCGCCGACGCGGTCAACGCCATCCTGCCGTGGTACTCGAGCGTGCATCGCGGGGCCGGCTTCGCCTCCCAGGTGTCGACCCGGGCGTACGAGGCGGCGCGGGCGACCGTGGCCCGGTTCGTCGGTGCGCGGCCTAGTGATGAAGTCATCTTTGTCCGTAACACGACAGAGGCGATCAACCTGCTGGTCCACTGCCTGCCGCTGCGCCCGGACCATGTCGTGCTCAGCACCGCCGTGGAGCACCACGCCAACATGCTGCCCTGGCGCCGCCTGGCGCGGGTGGTCTACCTCGATCCGCCACCCGACCCCGAGGCGCTGCTCGATTCGGTGCGGCGCGCCCTCACCGACAGGCTCCGACCCGTGGGCATCGTCGCCGTCACCGGCGCCAGCAACGTCACGGGCGAGGTGTTCCCGGTCGCCGAGATCGCGCGTCTTGCGCACGAGCACGGCGCGATGATCGCCGTCGACGCCGCGCAGCTGGCCCCACACCGTGCCATCGACATGGTGCAGATGGGCATCGACATGCTGGCCTTCTCGGGACACAAGATGTACGCGCCGTTCGGCGCAGGGGCGCTGGTGGGCCCCTCCGCCATACTCGGCAACGCCGAGCCGATGCTCGCCGGTGGCGGGGCGGTCACGTACGTGACACTCGACGACGTCCAGTGGGCGCAGCCTCCGGACCGGCTCGAGGCGGGCAGCCCGAACGTCATCGGCGCGGTGGCGCTGGCCGCCGCCTGCGAGGCGCTCGATCAGGTGGGCATGCAGCACGTCGCCGCGCACGAGAAGCGCCTGCTCGCGTACCTCGACGCGCACTTCGAGGACCTGCCCCAGCTGCGCCGGCTGCGCCTGTGGGAGGGCAAGGACGTCGACCGCCTGGGCGTCGCCACCTTCACCTACGAAGGCATGCACCACGCACTGCTGGCCAGCGCCCTGTCGGCCGAGCACGCCATCGGGGTGCGCCACGGCTGCTTCTGTGCGCATCCGTACATCACGCACCTGCTGGGTGTGAGCATCTCCGAGGCGCACGACATCCGCGAGCGGCTGCGCCGGGGTGAGCACCGTGACATCCCCGGCGCGGTGCGCGCTTCCTTCGGTCTCGGCACCACCGTCGAGCACGTCGACCGGCTGGTCATCGGGCTGCAGACGCTCCTCGAAAAGGGACCGAAGCTGGTGTACGTCGAGGACCGGGCCACCGGTGATTACGAGCCGGTGGACGATCGCCGCACGTTCCCCACCTTCCCCTTCCTCCCCTCTCTTGCCGCCTCCGGCCACGCACTGGGCTGTGGACAATTTTAACCCTGAAAAGGCCGCCCCCGGCCGCCGCGCTTTTTCAGCGCAGAAGCGGTGGTCAGCTACGGCGACATGAAGTCGCCTTCGCTGACCGAGGCGGAACCTACCTCGGAGAATTGAGCTGAGCCTCCAGCGCGGCGACGTCTGTCACCGGTTCCTTGCATACAAACCGCTCGCACACGTAGGCGGTGGGACGGCCGTCACGCGCCGGCCGGTCATCGAGCAGCGGCACGTCGCCTGAGGAACCCCAGGCCAGGACGCGCAGCGGGTCGAACCGGCGCCACACCGCATTCACCATGTCGCGGGTGGCAGGCCCTGTGGCGTCGCCGGCGATGGCCACCTCGCGCACCGGGCCGATGGCCATCTCCATCGCCGCCCCCAGGCTGCTCAGCGCCAGCGGCGCGCGCGCCACGGCGTCGGCCAGCGGCGCGATGATCTCGGTGGCATGGTCGTGCCAACGGTCCTCGCCGGTGAGCGCGTGCAGGCGCAGGAAGGCGCTTGCCGCCGCCGACTGCCCGGCGGTCACGGGGTTGTCGTCGATGCTGCGCGGCCGGATGATCAGCGTTTCACCATCCGACGCGGTGTCGAAATATGCGCCACCGCCATCCCGGAAGCGGCTCACGATCTGCTCGCACAGCGTGCGCGCGCTGACGAAGTACCGCGATTCGCCGCTGGCTTCGTACACGGTGAGCAACGCGCCGGCGAGCAGCGCGCTGTCTTCAAGGAACCCTGCAACCCTGGCCTCACCATCGCGCCAGCTGCGCAGCACGGCGCCGTCCGGCACCAGCGCGTCGAGCAGGAAATCGGCTGCGTGCCTGGCCACCGTGATGTAGGCATCGCGCTGCAGCGCAGCGCCGGCCTCCGCGAAGGCGTGTATGGCGAGAGCGTTCCACGCGGTGATCACCTTGTCGTCGCGCCCGGGTGCCGGGCGTTCGCCGCGGGCCAGGTACAGCCGCTCGGCGATTCGCTCCACGCGCGTCAGCAGATCGACGAGCGGAACCTTCGTCGCCTCGGCGACGCGTTCCAGCGGGTACGGAAGGGAGAGCACGGTCGTTCCGTGCTCGAAGTTCCCCGAGTCGACGACGCCGAACACGCGCGCTGCCAGGGCGGCGTCCTCGTCGCCGAGCACGCGACGCAGCTGCGCGGGCGTCCAGACGAAGAACGCGCCCTCGCCTCCGGGGCTGTCGGCGTCCTGCGACGCCGCGAACCCGCCGGACGGCAGCAGCAGCTCGCGCGACATGTAGTCGAGCGTGCGCGTGGCGACGCGCATAAAGTCGTCGCGGCCGCTGAGCAGGAACGCATGCAGGTACACGGGGACAAGCTGCGCGTTGTCGTACAGCATCTTCTCGAAATGCGGCACCGCCCAGCGCTCGTCGACGCTGTAGCGGTGGAATCCACCACCGACCTGGTCGAAGATGCCGCCGCGAGCCATGGCATCGAGCGTGACCTCAGCCGCGGCGCGCAACGCCGTATCCCCGGTCACCCGAAAGCGGCGCAGCAACAGGTCGAGCGCCATCGGATGCGGGAATTTTGGGGCACCGCCGAACCCGCCGTGGCGCTGATCCGTCTGGCGCACCAACTCGTGCGCAGCTGCATCGAGCTGCGCGAGGCTGAGCGCCGTCTCCGACACGAACGGGCGTGGGACCAGCGCAGCGCGAAGCTGCTCGCCGGCGCGTTCCACGTCGTCGCGGCGGGAGCGGTACGCGTCGGCCACCGCTGTGAGCACCGTCGGAAGACCGCGCAGCCCCATGCGGTCCTCGGGTGGAAAGTACGTGCCGCCGAAGAAGGGCAGGCCGCCCGGTGTCAGGAACACGGTCATGGGCCAGCCGCCATGCCCGCTCATCGCTTGCACCGCCTGCATGTAGATCGTGTCGACGTCGGGCCGCTCCTCACGGTCCACCTTGACGTTGACGAAAAGGTCGTTCATCAGCGCCGCGATCATCGGGTTCTCGAATGACTCGTGGGCCATGACGTGACACCAGTGGCAGGCGCTGTAGCCCACGGAGAGGAGGATGGGACGGTCCTCAGCGCGCGCGCGAGCGAATGCCGCCTCACCCCAGGGATACCAATCGACCGGATTGCCAGCGTGTTGCAGGAGGTACGGGCTCGTCTCGGCGGCGAGGCGGTTGGGCATGCGCCAACGCTACAGGAGCCGCCTCTAGGCCGCCGCTACGCGCGAGGAACCAGCCGCACCATGGCAAGAACGGCAGCGACGGCGGCCAGCGCGGCCACCAGCGCGATGCCCACCCAGCGCAGCAGCAGCTCGGTGTCGCGATACACGGGCGGCGACGGGAACGATTGCAGCCGGTGCACCCACAGTCCGTCGGACGTTGCTGCGTACACGGAGCGGGCGCGAGCGTCGGTGGCCAGCCCGTGGACGGAATCGGGGAGCCCCGGACCGGCACGGATCCAGTCGTCGCCGCCGTCGCTGGAGATGAGCACCGCGTACCCGTCGGTGGCCAGGTACACGGTCTCGGTGAGCGGCCTGTCGAAGGCCGTCAGCGCGGTGATCGAGGGAACACCCCGCACGAGCCCGGCGGGAAGCAGCAGCAACGCCCTGTTCCATGCTCCGCCGGCGGTGCGCCGCCATACAGCGCCGCTGCTGGCGACGGCCACCACTGCTCCTGCGACACCGGGAAGTGCCGCGATGAGGCGAGCGCCCGCGCCGAGCTGCGGCGCACCCCGGTCGGGCCGCGGCGCGCCTCCTGCCTGGGCGCGCAGCACCTGGCCCGACGGGCTGATCGACCACGTGTCGGCGCCACCGGTCGCGGCCGGGCTGGCGGCAAGCGGCGGGTTGCCCGGCACGCCGGTGAAGGTCGCTCCGGAGTCGGTGGACTGCAGCGTCGCGCCGCTGGTTGTGCGCACGGTGATGGCGCCCGCGGCGACGTCGACACCTGCGAGCGATGTGCCGCGGAGCCCGAGCGGCTGCCACCAGCCTGAGGCGGCGGTCGCCTGCACCCCGGGCTGCAGCGCGACGGCCGTCAGCAGTACGCACGCGGCCCGCACGACGCTCCTCGTCACAGCCCGTACAGCCCCGGCAGCACCGTCGACGTCAGCGCGATGTCGGCTGCGGCGTGAAGGATCGTCGCCGGCCAGAGCGACCCGGTACGCTGCGCCACCCACCCGATGGCCAGGCCGAAGACGAACGTGACCGGAACGAACGGCGCCTCGGGTCCGCCATACGCGATGGCCAGGTGGGCCAGGCCGAACACGGCCGCCTGGGCGAGGTTCGCCCAGCCGGGCGACAAGGTGCGCTCCAGGGTCCCCAGCAGCATCCCTCTGAACTGCGCCTCCTGGGCGAACGCCTGGAGCGCACAGGCGGGGGCGAGCCACGGCAGGTCTCGCGCCAGCGCCACAGGCGCCAGGCCCTCGCGTCCGAGCAGCGTCGCCGGGATCGCGAGCCCGACCAGAACGAGGATGCCGATGCCGGCCGCGGTCAGCAGCCAGGCGCGAGCCGAGGGCAGGGCGAGCCGCAGCCGCGGGCGGTCCGCCACCGCCGGCAGCCGCCGGGCCGCGACCGCGAAGGCGATCGTCAACAGCGCCTGGGCGAGCGATGCCCAGAAGATCGGCGCCACACCCGACGGCGCGGCGCCGCCGAACACGCCCTGGATGACCCGCGGACCCGCCGACAGCAGCGTGTACGTGGTGGCCACTGAGGCGAGGGCGATCAGCATGGCGCGGGCACGGGCGAGCCCGGCCAGCGCCAGGCCGGCCCCGAGCATGAGCAGCGACGTGCCGCTCAGTCGCACCAGGTACGGATCCACACCGTTGGGATCGCTGAAGGCGATCGGCACCAGCAGCGCGGCACCGAGCCCGAGCGTGGCCACGCCCAACTGCAGCGCGGTGGGCCGCCAGAGAGCGCGGCCGGCATCGACCATGCCCTCGATGTATAGCGGTCGAGTGCCCCGCGGAGACGCGCGCCGATGCGGCGCGGTTCTACGCGGCCCTGCCGGCTCGGGTAGGCTTGCCGCCGCGATGAGCGTGACCATCCTGGTGGGCGGGCAGTGGGGCGACGAGGGCAAGGGCAAGGTCGTGGACCTGCTGGCCGAGAGCGTCGACATGGTCGTCCGCTCGCAGGGCGGCAACAACGCCGGCCACACCGTGGTTGCCAACGGCCGTGAGCACCGCTTCCACCTGATTCCCAGCGGCATCCTCAACCCGGCGACGCTGTGCATCATCGGGCACGGTGTCGTCGTCGATCCCAGCGCCTTCCTGCAGGAGCTGGAGCGCCATCAGGCGTCCGGGATCGACACGCGCAACCTGGTCATCAGCGAACGCGCTCACATGGTCATGCCCTACCACCCGGTGCTCGACAAGCTCGGCGAGGAGATGCGCGGCGACGACCGCCTGGGCACGACGCGGCGCGGCATCGGGCCCGCGTACGAGGACAAGGTGCGGCGCATCGGCTTCCGCATCGGCGACCTGCAGAAGCCGGTCTTTCTCGAGAAGAAGCTCCGCTTCGTCCTGCGCCTGAAGAACGAGACGCTCACCAAGCTCTACGGCGCCGAGCCCTTCGACGAGCGGGCCATCCTCGACGAGTACCTCGGCTACGCGGAGCGCATCGACCCCTACATCCGCGACGTCTACCCGATCATCCAGGGCGCCCTGACCGAGGGCCGCCGCATCCTGCTCGAGGGCGCGCAGGGGGTGATGCTCGACATCGACCTGGGCACGTACCCCTACGTGACGTCGTCGGCGCCGACGGCCGGCGGCGCCTGCACCGGCAGCGGCATCCCGCCGTCGCGCATCACCCGGACCGTCGGGGTGTTCAAAGCGTACGCCACGCGGGTCGGCTACGGCCCGTTTCCGACCGAGCTCGACGACGCGCTCGGCGAGAGCATTCGCACCATCGGCGACGAGTTCGGCACGACCACCGGGCGGGCGCGTCGCATCGGCTGGTTCGACGCAGCCGCGGGGCGCTACGCGGTCAGCAGCAACGGCATCGATTCCATGGTCCTGACCAAGGTCGACGTTCTGGACAACCTCGACGCCATCCGGATCTGCACCGGGTACGAGAGCAAGGGTGAGCTGTGGGACCACCCCATGGCGAACATCTCGCACCTGAAGCACTGCGAGCCCGTGTACGAGGACTTCCCGGGTTGGCAGACGTCCACGCGCGAGGCCCGCCGGTACGAGGACCTACCGGCTGCGTGCCGCGCGTACGTCGAGCGGGTCGGCGAGCTCTGCGGCGCCACCGTCGACGTGGTGTCGGTGGGGCCGGACCGCGAGCACACGCTCGTCCGCCGGCTGCCGCTCTAAGGCCTTCGCTCAGCCTTCAGGCACAGCAACGCTCGGCTCGTACGGCGCGCTTGACGCGAACGGCTCGACACTTGGGCGGCCGCGCACCACTGGAAGGAAAAAGGAGTGGCAGGGGGCGGAGGGCCACCCCCTGCCGGTCAGGAAGGGATAGGAAGAGTTTCGAAGTAACGCAGCGGTCCGAGGATCTCCCTTGCCATGGTCGGTGAACCAACCGGGACGCTGCGATTATAGCATCGGGTCCCCGACGCGGGCCACGCGGGTCACGTGGGTCACGCATCATGCTGCTTGCGTGAGCACGGTGACCACCGGCAGAGTGCGCGCTCCGGAGCTTTCCGGCGCCGGCGGATGGATCAACACCGATGGTCCGCTGACTCTCGCATCACTGCGCGGCCGCGTCGTGCTGCTCGATTTCTGGACCTTCTGCTGCATCAATTGCCTGCGCGTCATCGAGGAGGTGCGGCCGCTCGAGGAGCGCTTCGGCGACCGCCTCGTCGTGATCGGCGTGCACTCGCCGAAGTTTCCCCACGAGCAGGACCACGCCGCGGTCGAGCGAGCGGTGCGGCGGCATCGCGTCGAGCATCCCGTCCTGGACGATCCCGAGATGCGCACCTGGCAGGAGTACGGCGTGCGCGCATGGCCGACGCTCGTGGTCATCGACCCGGCCGGCTACGTCGTCGCCTCCGCAGCCGGTGAGGGCAACGGTCAGGCGGTGGGCGCGCTCATCGAGCAACTGCTCAACGACGCCGGCGCACCCGTCACCGGGCCCGCCTTCACGCGACCGCAGCCTGCTCCGGCCCGGGCGCTCGCGTTCCCGGGCAAGGTGGTCAGCGACGGCGGCGAGCGCCTCGCCGTCGCGGACACCGGCCACGACCGCGTCATCGTGTGCTCTCTGGCCGGCGATGTTGTGGCCACCTTCGACGGATTCACCCAGCCCCAGGGGGTTCGCTTCGACGCCGACCGCCTGCTCGTGTGCAACACCGTCGCCGGGGAGCTCGTCGCGGTCTCGCTCGCCGGCGGGGCGCGGCGCACGCTCGCACGCGGCATGCGCTCGCCGTGGGACGTCGTGCGTCTGAGCGACGGCCGGCTCGCAGTCGCGGAAGCCGGCCTGCACCGGCTCCTCGCCGTGCCCGCCGACGGTGGAGCGTTCGAGGTGCTGGCCGGCACCGGCGCGGAAGGCTTGCGCGACGGGCCCGCAGACCGGGCGCACCTCGCCCAGCCGAGCGGGTTGACCGTGCTCGAGGATGGTGCGCTGGCGTTCGCCGACTCGGAGGTCTCTGCGCTGCGCGTGCTGCGCGACGGCGCGGTGAGAACGCTGGTCGGCGCGGGTCTGTTCGACTGGGGCGCGAGCGACGGGGAGCCGGGAGCCGCACGCCTGCAGCATCCACTCGGCGTCGCCGCGCTCCCCGACGGGGCAATCGCGCTTGCCGACACCTTCAATTCCCGGCTGCGCATCTGGGACGGCGTCAGCCTGCAGACGCTGCCGACCGACTCGCCGCTCGACGAGCCGGGCGGCGTCGATGTCCTGCCCGACGGCTCGCTGCTCGTCGCCGACACGAACCACGACCGCGTGGTGATCGTCGACCGGGCCAGCGGTGCGGTGCGACCGGTCGAGGTCGGGGCGATGGCGCCCGCTGAACCGGCGCCTGCCGCCGAGGCGCTGTCGGGGCGGAGCGGGGGCAGCCTGACACTCACCGCCACGGTCGACCTCGACGGCGAGGCGCTGGACATCGACCGCCTGCCTGCGCACGTTGAGGTGACGCTTGGCACCCCGGGTGAAGCAACACTGAGGATCGACGTGATCGCTTCGACCTGTCACGACGACGTCTGCACCATCAAGCGGGCCACGCGCGAGTATTCAGTGTCGATCAGCCCACCAAACGCGTCTTGACTGCGTAGGCGCCGGCAAGGACGTGCGCGCGGCGACGACGTCGGAGTAGACGTCCGCGCGCTTGTCGGACTAAGATGCCCGCCAAGCGGTTCGGACTAATCGGGAAGGAATCATGATGGTGCGAGCGGGACGCCGGGGAGCATTGATGGTCGCGTGCCTGCTCGGCCTGACCGTCGGCGGCGCGCTGACGGCCACGCGAGTCGTTGCCTGCGACACCTCCACACCTGGGACGACGTGCGTGCCCGACAGCGTCGCAACCTCCACGTCCTCGACTCTTGTCGCCAGCCAATCAGGGACGCTCAACTCCTGCAGCCTGCTCACCCCGCCTGCAACCTGTTTCGTCGCGAGTTACAGGGAAGAGGTCTATCAGGATCCGAGCAACGTCTTCTGCGCAAACTGCCTGGACTGGCTCATCCAGCTGACCGACAACACCGTGCCCCAGTCCGACACGGTCGATCCCATCGAGCGCGTGACCATCGGCAACTTCAGCGGCTGGCAAACGGACCAGGGCACCGACTCCAACGCGCCGCCGTCGCCATCCAGTGAGTCCGGGTCCGGCACCGCCGCGCCGACAGCTGTGTCTCGCGACAGACCGTCCTCGCCTGGGAGTTCGCTGGAATCAGCGAGATCCTTCCCGGGCAGACGACCGTGATCCTCGACGTGATGACCAACGCCACCACGGTCTGCCCCGGCCAGATCTCCGCGCAGGATCAGAGTGCGGCCCCAGCCACCGGACTTGCGCCGTGCGCCAGCGCGGTCACACCGGAGGTGCCTGCGACGCTGCTCATCGTGGTGGTCGGGGGCGTTGCGGTGGGCGGCTTCCTCTACCTGCGTCGCCGGCGCTCGCGCACGCTTTCGATCTAGGGCGCTACTCACGCCGCTGGCGCTCATCCCGGCGATGAGGTGGGCCTGGCAGCGGCGACGGTTCATGCTACAGTTGCCGAATTCGGAAGGTTGAGGTAGGCGGCTTGGAAAGGGCGAAGCAGATTCCAGTGTTCGGTTCCGTCAGACGCTTCGGTCTGCTCCTCGTGGCCGCGTCAATGGCGTTTGCCGGCGTTTCCGCGAGCATCATCACAGCGCACGGCGCGACGCCGCCCGCCGACT
>VBJV01000042.1:0-7022 GCA_005879785.1 Chloroflexota bacterium | reverse complement strand
GTACTTCTTCCAGCTGCAGACCACGCGGAGCACGGCCAACGACACCGGAGGCGGTGCGTCGGTCACCTACACCGCGAACACGTTGACGGACACGTCCAAGACGTGGACCACCAACCAGTGGGCCAACGCGACGGTGATGGCGGGGACACTGCCGGCAGCGACGGTGGCCGGTAATACCAGCAACACACTCACGCTCACCGCCAACTGGACCACGCAGCCCAGCAATGGAACGGCGTACACCATCAGCTTTTTCAGCGAGCTTCTCGACTGCGCCTGGGACGTGACCCAGGGCGGAAATGCGTCCACAGCAAACTACGCAAGCCAGCAGAACACACCGACCTTCGCGTCGAACGCCCAGCTGAGCGTCTCGCTCACCGCCAACAGGACCGACGCCATCTGCGACCGCGTGGAGCTCAAGGGACACACACCGGCCGGAGCCGCGTTCGTCGACTACAGCAATCTCGTCGGTTCACCGACCGGCACGACATGCGCGTTGCCTGCCAACACACCTGAAGTGCCCGCGACGATCCTCATCAGCGTCGTCGGCGGCGGAGCGGTGGCCGCGGTCGCGTACATACGGCTTCGGCGCCGCCGCGACGAGCCGAGCGCGGCGTAGCGTCAGAGTCAGGTCGGGAGGGCATCAAGACCATGCTGGCAACTCGCAGGCAGACGGCCGCGGCGCTCGCCGCGGCCAGCGTCATCGCGCTCGTCACGGGATCCTCGATCACGGCGCACGCGGTCATCGCGCCGCCACCGAAGGACTGTGACACGCCGAACGCCACCGCCGGCATCGGTGTCCTGGAGCAGCCGCAGAGCATCGACCCCAGCACGCAGCAGCCGTTCGTCACCAAGACGCTCACCAACACAACGTCGGGCAGCGGCAGCACGACGTACACCTTCACACTCAGCACCACGCGCGACCCCTCGAATGACACCGGCGGCGGTGGCGCTGTGACGTACACGGCCAGCTCGCTCACCGACACCAGCAAGACCTGGACCACCAATCAGTGGGCCAATGCCACAGTTGCGGCGAACGCCGGCGCCGAGATGGGCACGGTCGTCGGCAACAACGCCAACACGCTGAATCTGAGCGCCAGCTGGTCAGGTGGCACGCCGGCGCCAGGATCTGCCTACACGGTGAGCTTCTTCAGCGAGTTGCTCGACTGCGCGTGGGATGTCACCACAGGCGGCGACGCCTCCACGGCGAACTACGCCACCCAGGAGAACACGCCGACGTTCGATTCCACGAGTCAGCTCGACATCGGGCTGGACGTCAACAACAGCGACGCCATCTGCGACCGGGTCGAGCTGAAAGGCACCACGCCGCAGGGGGTCCCCTTCATCGATTACAGCAACCTGGTGGGTTCGCCCAACGGAACCTCGTGCACCGTCCCCAACAACGGCGTGCCCGAGGTGCCGGCGACGCTGCTCATCGTCATCGTCGGCGGCGTGGCGGTCGGCGGCTTCCTCTACATACGGCGCCGCCGCGCGCGCACGGTCAGTCTCAACTAGAAGCGGCCTCAGCCCACGCGACCAGCTCGGCCGGGACGGGCACCGGAAGGGTGACCTCCACCTCGGCGATGAGGTCACCGGCGCCGCTGCCGCTGAGGTGAGGCATCCCCAACCCGCGCAGGCGCAGCTTGGCGCCGTTTTGGGTCGGCGCCGGGATTGTCAGGTGGACGGTGCTGCCGCGCAGCGTCGGCACCGGAACGGTCCCCCCGGCGAGCGCGATCGCCAGCGGCACCGGGACGCGGGTGTGCAGGTTGTCGCCGGACCGCGAGAACGCGGGATCGTGACGGACCTTGACCCGCACGTAGAGGTCACCGGCGGCGGCTCCGCCTTGACCGGAGCTTCCCTGACCGCCGGCCCTGACCCGGGCGCCGTCGCGGATGCCCGCCGGTATGCGCACCTCGACGCGCCGCGTCCCAGCCGGGCCGGTCAGCTCGACGGTGCGGGTCGTCCCGTGGTACGCCTCCTCGAGGCTGATCTCCGTCTCGCCCTCGATGTCCTCGCCGCGGCGAGCAGGGGCACGCCGGGTGCTGCGGCCGCGAAACGCCGAGGAGCCGCCGAAACCGCGAGTCCCGGGCCCGAAGAACTCGGTGAAGAAGTCGCTGAACGGCGCGGAGTCGCCGAACAGGTCCTCGAGCTCGTCGGGATTGACGGTGCGGTACTCGTAGCGCGGGCCGGTGCCGCTGAACGGGTTCGCACCCGGCTTGCCGGCGCGCTCCCAGGCCTCGTACTCCTGCCAGCGGGGACCGAGCTCGTCGTACTTGCGCCGCTTCTCCGGGTCCGACAGAACCTCGTTGGCCTCGTTGATCTCCTTGAAGCGTTCCTCGGCGGCCCCGTCACCCTGATTCACGTCAGGGTGGTGCTTGCGGGCGAGCTTGCGGAAGGCCGATCGGATCTCCTTGTCCGTGGCCGTGCGCGGCACGCCGAGCGTCGTGTAGTAATCCTTGAAGGCTGTGGGCATCTCGGTTGGCAAGTACCGCTGGGAGAGGGCAGCTAAACGCGGAGCGCACTGTTATCCTGACTGCGATCGCGCGCTGAGCGCATGCCCGCGAGGTCCGCGGCGTGCCCCTCCATCACCCCAGCCATGCGCCTGCTGAGACAGATCCCCAGATTCATCCTGATCCCGCTGCTCGTGCTCGCCGGCGCGGCGATCGCACTTGCCCCTGTCCCCGTAGGCAGCGCTCCAGGCTTCAGTCTCGGGGCCAAGCTGCCGCAACTCGGCAAGGGGCACATCTGGTGCGTGGCCCTGGACCCGGCGCAGCCCTCTACGATGCTCGCCGGCACGGACGCCGGTGTCTACACGAGCGGCGACGGCGGCGTGACCTGGAGCCTCACGCTCCCCGGTCCGCGTGTGTGGACGGCCGGGTTCGACGCTCGCAATCCGGCGCTGGCGTTCGCCGGAACCAACGGCGACGGGATCTACTCGAGCGCCGACGCGGGCCGAACCTGGCAGTCGTCCTCGACCGGGCTGCCCAACCAGGACGTGCGCGCCATGGCTTTCGGCCTCGACGGTGTCGCCGCAGCCACCGCCGCGGGTGTCGCGGTCAGCCCTGACGGGCACAGCTGGCACGACGCCGGCCTGGATGGCTACGCCGTCTCGGCGATCGCCGTGGCGGCAAATTTTCCGCAGTTCACGCTGATCGCGGGAGCCGACGGCGGCTCACTCAACGGCGGCTACCTCTTCAGAAGCACCGGTGGTGGCGCCTGGGAAGTGCTCCAGTCCGGCCTCCCCGCGGAGGCCGTGGTGTCGTCGCTGAGCGCCGGCCCAATCGATGCGGCAGTGCCCAAGCGGCCGCTGCTTGCCGCCACCAGCAAGGGCGTGTACCGCAGCGGTGATGGCGGCACCACCTGGACGCAGAGCGCCGGCATCACCGATCAGGTGACAGCCACGTTCGTGACCTACAGCCCCCTCGACCCCTCCCTCGCGTATGCGGCGGCCGATGCGGGCGGAAGCACGGGCGGCGACCTGTTCCGTTCCGCGGACTCCGGCACCACCTTCGGCGGCTTCGATCAGGGGCTGCCGGGCGGCAGCAAGAACGTCGAGTCGCTTGCGGTCGGCGCCACCAACCCTCCGACGCTGCTGGCGGCGCTCGACCCGCCCGGCGCGGGAGGCGCGCTGTACCTGGCCATCGACGCGACCGCTCCCGCGCCCCCGGCGCTCACCGCCGAGGCTCCCGGCGCGCCGGTACCGACCGCGGCGGCCACCGCCAGGCCGACGCCCACACCCATACATGCGCCGTCCAGGGCTGCACCGGAGCCGGCGTCCGCGAGCGGCATCCAGGGCTTCGCCGCGGCAGCCTTCCACTGGCCCACACCATTGGTGTTCGAGATCCTCTTCGTGCTCGTCGCCGCCTACGCAGTTGTGCGCTGGCGCGAGCGCTACTACGTCGAAGGCCCTCCGTAGCGCGGAGGAGCATCGTGTTCGCGGCTCTGTCCACGCCGTCGTACCCGATCGCGTTCGTGGCCGGCGTGGTGTCGTTCCTGTCGCCGTGCGTGTTTCCGTTGATGCCGGCGTACGCCGCCTATGTCGGCGGGGGCGTCGACCGCGACAGCAGCACCGACGGGCGCGGCAGGGTCATCGCCGGTGGCGCGGCCTTCGTCCTCGGTTTCAGCCTCGTCTTCGTCGCGGTGTTCTACGTGCTGCAGGTGCTCGACGTCACCGTGTTCAGACGCAACATCGAGCTGGTCAACCGCATTGCAGGTGCGGTGATCATGGTGCTGGCGCTGCAGGTGATGGGCGTGCTGCGTCTCGGTTTTCTGATGCGCGAGCGCCGCCTGCACGTGACCGCCAACCCCGGGCCTCGGGGCGCGTTCCTGCTCGGCCTCTCGTTCGCCGCGGGCTGGACGCCCTGCCTCGGACCGCAGCTCGGCGCCATCCTCACCGTCGCGCAGAACCGTGACTTCGGGGGGCTGCCCTTCATGCTCGTGTACTGCCTCGGGCTGGCCGTTCCCTTCCTGATCATCGCCCTGCTCGCCGAGCGATTGCAGGGTTTCATCCGCCGGGTGAATCGCCGACTCGGCGTCATCAGCATCGTCGCCGGAGCGGTGCTGTTCGCTTTCGGGTTGCTGGTCGCCACGGGCAAGGTGGCCCTGCTCAGCACCTACGCGCTGCAGTCGCCATTCGACGTCTGACGTCGCCGCCGCTCATGGCGCCAGCGGCAACCACACCGTCACCGTGGTGCCCGAGCCCTCGACGCTGCGGATGGCGACCTCGCCGCCCTGCGCGTGCACCAGCCCCTGCACGATGCTGAGCCCCAGCCCGCTGCCGCCCTCCTCGCGAGCGCGCGTCTTCTCGCCTCTGTAGAAGCGCTCGAACACGTGCGGCAGGTCCACCGGCGAGATGCCTGGTCCGTCATCGTGCGCCTCGATGCGCACGCGCCCGGCCTCGGCGGCGGTGCTCCAGCGCTGCGCTGCGCCGGGAGCGTACTTGCTGGCGTTCGCGATGAGGTTGCTCATGATGCTGAGAAACGCGCTGCGATCCGCGCGCACCTCGAGGGGGCCGGGCGCGAAATCGCGCTTGACGACGTCGGGCATGCCGCTGATCGAATCGTCGAGGATGCCGTCCAACTCGAGGTTGACGTCGAAGTTCTCCGGGGTCGACGGACGGTGCGCGTCGAGGCGGGCCAGGGTGAGCAGATCCAGCACCAGCTCGCGCATCCGCTCGGCTTCGCGAGCCATCGCCGCCAGGGCGGCGTCGAGCGCGGCTGGATCGCGGCCGGCGCCGCGCCTGAGCACGTCGATGTATCCCTTGAGCGCCGTCACCGGCGTGCGCAGCTCGTGCGACGCGTCATCGATGAATCGGCGCACCTGTGCCTCGGACTCGCGCTGCGCGGCAAACGCCGCCTCGATGCGGTCGGCCATGTTGTCGAAGCTCTGCGCCATCAGTCCGACCTCGTCCGAACGTGGGTCCAGGCGGCTGCGCGCGCGCAGGTCTCCCGCGGCGAGCTGCTCGGCGGTGTGCGTCAGCCGGCGCAGCGGGCGCAGCGTGCGTCCGGTGAGCGCGAGTCCGAGCAGCAGGGCGACGATGAGCACGGTGCCACCACCGAGCGCCGTGAGGGCGACCTCGTCGCCCAGCACGCTGTCGAACGCCGCCAGGGGCGTGGACATCTGGGCGACGCCGCACAGCGCCGATTTGACCTGAAACGGGAACGCCACCACCAGCGCGTCACCGTTGCGCCGCCGGATCACGGTCGCGTCCGAGCGCCGGCGGGTGGCCACCACGCGACTCAACGTGTCGTCGTCGAGCCTGGGGAGATCGGCGTCCGCGGGCGCCTGCGCGGCAAACGTCAGATCGTTCGCGTACACGACGACCCCGGTGGAGCGGCCCGATGTCTGGGACAGCAGAGTGGCGATTGAGCGGCTGGCCAGCACGGGCGCGCGCGCACAGAGCTGACGCCCGCTGCCCTGGCCGCCGGCCAGCCGCACCAGCAACGCGTGCGCGGCCTTGTAGTCGGCCTGCATCGCGGCCACGTGATTGGCGATGAGACTGGCCCTCAGCGCGAAGTACTGGTACGTCCCCAGTGCGGCGAGCAGGACCGCAAGCAGCCCGATGTAGACGAGCGTCAGCCTCCAGCGCAGCGACGACAGCGCGTGCACGACCCGGTGCGCGGCGTTGCGGATCACGCGTCGGGGAGTGACGATCCGGCGGTCGTGCTGCGCAACCGGTAGCCGACGCCGCGCACAGTCTGGATCCGCTGATGTTCGGTGTCACCGAGCTTCTGGCGCAGGTAGCGCACGTACACCTCGAGGTTGTTCTCGTCGCCGAAGAAGTTGTAGCCCCACACCTCGTCGAGGATGCGCTGGCGCGGCATCACCTGGTCCGCGTTGCCAGCCAGGTAGAGCAGGAGGTCGTACTCGCGCACCGACAGCTCGAGCGCCAATTCCCCCACGCGCACCTCGCGCGTTGCTGTGTCGATGCTGAGATCGCCGGCGCGTACCACGCGTGCCAGGTCCGGACTGCGCCGGCGCAGCACGGCGCGGATCCGCGCCAGGAGCTCGGCGAACTCGAACGGCTTGACCAGGTAGTCGTCGGCGCCCAGCTCGAGACCCTGGATGCGATCGCTGGTCTCGTCGCGGGCGCTGAGGATGATGATCGCCCGCGATGGTTCGCGGGCCAGCGCTCGGCACATCTCCCAACCGTCCATGCGCGGCATCATCAGGTCGAGCACCACCAGGTGCGGCTTGAACTCGTCGACGGCGCGCATTCCGCTTCGCCCGTCCGGAGCCGTGCGCACGTCGAAGCCCTCGTGACGAAGACCCAGGGCGATGAAGTCGGTGATGCTCTGCTCGTCGTCGACAACGAGCACACGTGTCGCGTCGGTCACTGCATTCGAGTATAGGAGCGGCCTTTCCGGCTTCTCACCGCCGCGCACCCTTCTCAGGCCCCTCTCAGCGCACCCTGTTCTCGGCGTGGCGACGTGGACGGATAGACTGCCGGGGCCGTGAAAGACGCTGTGCGTCGGGTGCGCCGGCCGGGGCCGCTTGTGGTCATCGCCATCGTGTACCTCGTCGCC
>VBJV01000240.1 GCA_005879785.1 Chloroflexota bacterium | reverse complement strand
ATTCCCGGTCCGCGACATCGCCGAAGCGCGTGCCTTCTACGGCGACCTGCTCGGTTGCGCGGAAGGCCGCAGCGCGCCCGAGTGGGTCGACTTCGATTTCTACGGCCACCAGATCGTCGCCCACCTGGCGCCCGAGGAATGTGGGCATCGCAAGACCAGCGCCGTCGACGGCGAGCAGGTGCCCGTGCGGCACTTCGGCGCGATCCTGGCTATGGCCGACTGGGAAACACTGGCGGCACGCCTGAAGGCGGCCGGCACCCGCTTCGTGATCGAGCCGCAGATCCGCTTCAAGGGGCTGGTCGGCGAGCAGGCGACGATGTTCTTCCTCGATCCGTCCGGCAACGCGCTCGAGTTCAAGTCCTTCGCGGACCCCAGCCAGCTCTTCGCCAGGCAGGCGCCGCACGGAGCGACGGCATGAGCGAACATGTCTTCACTCCGGCGGCGACGCCTTCGGTCGCCGTGGCGGGCAGCGCGGCCCGGTTCCCGGTCCGGCGCGTCTTCTGCGTCGGGCGCAACTACGCCGCGCACGCGCGGGAGATGGGCAAGGACCCGACACGCGAGGCGCCGTTCTTCTTCATGAAGCCGGCAGATGCCGTGGTCGACACCGGCGGCTCCGTGCCCTATCCGCCGCAGACGTCGAACCTGCACCATGAGGTGGAGCTCGTCGTGGCCATCGGTGGCCACGGCCACGACGTGCCCGCCGAGCGGGCGCTGGAGCTGGTGTGGGGCTACGGCGTGGGTGTCGACCTGACGCGCCGCGACCTGCAGGACACCGCGAAGAAGATGAGCCGGCCGTGGGACTGGGCCAAGGGCTTCGACGCGTCCGGCCCCTGCGGGCCCATCCATCCGGTGCAGGCCGTCGGCCATCCGCAGGCCGGCCGCATCTGGCTCGAGGTCAACGAGGAGCTGCGTCAGCAAGGTGACCTGAACGAGATGATCTGGCCGGTGGCCGACATCATCAGCCACGTCAGCGCCAGCGTGCAGCTGCAGCCCGGCGACCTGATCTTCACCGGCACGCCCGCGGGCGTCGGTCCGCTAGCCCCCGGCGACCGGGTGCGCGGCGGTGTCGACGGCGTCGGCTCTTTCGAATTCCGGCTCGGCCCGCGTCCGGCATGACGATGAATCTCGCGAAGCGTCCGCCGATCGTGAAGGTCGGCGTGTTCCCCGCGCCGCTGCAAGCGGTGATCGACGAGGAGTTCGAATGCCTCTCGCCCGACGAGGCGACCGGCGACCCAACGGTCGCCGCCGGCGTGAGGGCTCTGATCACGCGCAGCAACCATGTCGTGCCGCAGTCCTTGCTCGAGCAGCTGCCCGCGCTCGCGGTGGTGGCCACCTCGGGCGTCGGCTTCGACGGAATCCCCGTTCGCTACGCGCAGCAGCGCGGCATCGCCGTCACGAACACGCCGGGCGTGCTCGACGCGGCGGTCTGCGAGCTGGCGATCGGGCTCTTGCTCGCGCTGCTGCGGCAGCTGCCCGAGGCGGACCGCTTCGTGCGATCGGGCCGCTGGGAGCAGGACGCGTTTCAGCTCGGCACGGGGCTGGCGGGCAAGCGGGTGGGCATCGTCGGGTTGGGCCGGCTCGGCCGCGGCATCGCGGCCCGTCTGCAGCCTTTCGATGTCGATATCCGGTACTCGGGGAGGGCCAAGCCCGATGTGCCCTATCGCCATGCCGGCTCCGTGGTGCAACTCGCCGATGAGGTCGACATCCTCATCGTGTCGTGCAGCGGCGGCCCCGCCACGCACCACCTGATCGACGCCGAGGTGCTGCGCGCGCTCGGGCCGCGCGGCTTCCTGGTCAACGTCTCGCGCGGCACGGTGGTCGACGAGGCAGCGCTCGCCGAGGCACTCGCAGCGGGACGCCTGCGGGGCGCCGCACTCGACGTGTTCGAGCACGAGCCGCTGGTTGACTCGCGCCTGGCGGCGATGGGCAACGTGCTGCTCACGCCGCACATCGGCTCGGCGACGGCCGAGACCCGCACGGCGATGCTGCGCCTGACGCTGGACAACCTGCACGCGGTGCTGCGCGGCGAGCCGGCGCTGACGCCCGTGCCCTATTGAGCGTTACGAAATCCATGACAGAGACCATCGTCCGTTCGCCCTGAGGTATCGAAGGGCCCGCCTAGGCCAAGCAGGGGCTTCGATACCTCAGCCCGAACGGTTTCTGTTGTCACGCGTTAGGTAAACATCAATAGGAGGAACCCATGGACATGACCCGAAAAGTGGCCGTCGTCGCGCTGGCCGGCCGCAGGCGTGAACCGCTCGAACGCGTCGTCGCCGAATCGAAGGCCGGCACCAGAGCCCTCGCAGTGCCGACCGACGTCTGCAGCGCCGCGCAGGTCGATGCGCTCTTCGCGATGGCGCGGGAGCGATTCGGCCGGGTCGACGTGTTGTTCAACAACGCCGGGCTCAACGCACCGGGCATCGCGTTCGAAAACCTCACGCTCGAGAAGTGGCAGTCCGTGGTTGACACCAACCTCACGGGCATGTTCCTCTGCGCGCAAGCCGCGTTCCGCGTCATGAAGGACCAGGACCCGCGCGGCGGGCGCATCATCAACAACGGCTCGATCTCGGCCCACGCGCCGCGACCCGATTCCGCGCCGTATACCG
>VBJV01000041.1:3292-19969 GCA_005879785.1 Chloroflexota bacterium | reverse complement strand
GTGATGCAGGTCTGCAGCTGCGCGACCACACGTGACGAGGCCGGCGGTGGGAATCCGTCGGCGCGGCCCCAGCTCTCGATACGCACGATCTGGTAGCGATGAATCGCGCCCGCAGCGTCGGCGTACGTCAGGCGATCACCGACGTGCATGCGCATGAGCGGCGCGAACACGCCAGGGTTGTGCCCGACGAAGTACAGGCGCCCCGGCACGCAGGTCCAGAGTGAGGCCTCGTTTGCAGGAATCGCCGAGATCCCGGAGCAGTCGCCGTACGTGCCCACGGTCGTGCGCAGCGCGCCGTCGTCGCTGCTGAGCAGATCGCGGGGCGCGGCCGGCGCCGCCACACGCATAGCGAGGCGGGCAGTCCCGATGGGCTGCAGCGCCACCAGCGGCTGCGAAGCCGCGTGACCTGGGCTCGGTCGCCCGCGCTCCTGCGCCACGCGTCCGGGCGCGCATCCCGCGGCGGTCGCGACGATCAATGGATGCGGGTGATTCCCAACCTGACGACCCCCTGTCCTGTTCCCCTTCGCGCAGTCTAGCCGCGCTCGGCAGCCCTCGTGTGGACCGCCGGGTCGATTCAGGCGCGGACGCGCAGGCCGCGAACCCCGTGCAGATTGAGCGTGGGCAGCCAGGTCGGATCCGTCTCGAGCAGCTCGAGTTGCGGCAGCCGCCGGGCGAGCGCCTCGAACGCGACCGCTCCCTCCAGGCGGGCCAGCGCGGCACCGATGCAGAAGTGGGGACCGGCACCGAAGCTCAGCGGCGACGGGTCCTGGCGCTGCACGTCGAGGCGGTCAGGCTGATCGAAGCGCGCTGGGTCGTGGTTACCGGAGCCGACCACGGCGACGACGGTCTCCCCCTCCGCAATCACATGCCCGTCGATGTCGATGTCCGTGATCGCGACCCGCGGTGTCGCCATCTGCACGGGACTGTCATAGCGGAGCAGTTCTTCGGTCGCATTGGCGGCGAGACCAGGATCGCCGACCAGAAGCTCCCATTGAGCAGGGTTGCGCAACAGAGCGAGTATGCCGTTGCCGAGCAGGTTCGTGGTCGTCTCAAAGCCTGCGGCGAGCAGCAGGACGGCATTGCTGATCAGCTCCTCCCGGCTGAGCTTTCCCTCGTCGTTCTCGGCGGCGATGAGCTTGGTGAGCAGGTCGTCACCCGGCGTGTGGCGGCGCTCGTCGACGAGGTCGCTGAAGTATGCGGCGAAGGCATCGGTGGCACGGTCCGCCGCGTCCTGGACCTCCTCCGACGGCATCGGTTCGAGGGTGCCGCTGGCCGCGGTGGTCCATTCGCGGAAGTTGCGGCGGTCCGAGACCGGGATTCCCAGCATGTCGCAGATCAGTGTGAGGGGCAGTGCAAGTGCGAACTGCTGCACGAAGTCGACATCGCCTCCGCCGGCGATCGCGTCGATGAGTCCATTGACAACCTGCTCAACCGCAGGACGCTGCTTCTCGATGTATCGCGCGCTGAACGACTGACCCACCAGCGACCGGATGCGGGGATGATCCGGAGGGTCGAGCCAGAGCATCCAGCGCGCCTGGTCATCGAGCCAGCGCCGGCCCAGCGACCCGAAGAGCATGGCGCGCCGCTCCCAGGAGTCCCCGTGGCGGCGGCGAAAGCCGGCATGGCGCACCACCTGGTGACACGTGGCATACGTCGCCGCGAACCAGATCTCCAGCGGCGTCCGGTAGACCTCGTGGGCGCGCAGCGC
Organism: Chloroflexota bacterium; assembly: GCA_005879785.1. Lineage (GTDB taxonomy): Bacteria > Chloroflexota > Dormibacteria > Aeolococcales > Aeolococcaceae > CF-165. The sequence continues at coordinate 18,261 of VBJV01000041.1, read as the reverse complement.
GCCGTACACGGAGTAGGGATTGGCGCGCGTTGCAGGATCCGCGATGAGCAGCTGGACGGCCTGGTCAGCCGCTTCGTCGAGCGTCGCCTTCACGTCAGCGCCACTTGATCGAACAACCCATCGAGGGTTTCTGCTGCGGGTCCACAGCACGACCCGTGAGCACCTCGTCGAGCGCGGCGCGGATGTCGTGTCCGTCGCCGGCGGTGCCGCTCCGCGGCCGTGAGTCATCGAGCTGTCCCCGGTACACGAGACGCAGATCGGCATCGAAGAGGTACGTGTCCGGCGTGCACATCGCCGAGTAGGCGCGGGCCACGTCCTGCGACTCGTCGTACAACAGCGGAAACGTGAAGCCCTCCTCAGCCGCCATCTCGGCCAGGCTCTCGGGTTTGTCGTCCGCGTATCTCGCGGCGTCGTTGCTCGAGATCGCGGCCATGCCGACGCGATCGCCGTAGTCCCGCCCAAGGCGAGCCAGCTCCATCTTGCAGTGCTGCATGTACGGGCAATGCCGCGACGCGAAGACCACGAGCAGCGGCCGTCCGCGGGCGATGGCGTCCCTGCTCAGCACGTCTCCGGACACGACGTCGGGAAGAGCGAAATCGGGCGCAGCCGTGCCCAGGGGGATCATCAGCGACAGCTCCGCCACGCTGCCGTTGTAGCACACCACCAGAAAAGCGCTGAGTGACGCGTTCGTCGTGCTCGATCGAGCCCGCACGGCAGGGTAACGAAAGCTGAAACGCCGCCGCGGCTGCGAGTGCCGGATATACATTGGCCCGGATGGTCACGGGCGAGCACCCGCCGATACCCGGTGAGGCCGCGAAACTGCTGCCGCTGCTGGCGTTCGACTACTCACTCGACGCGATCGTCGCCATGAACGGCAGCGGTGTCGTGGTGGGATGGAATCCGGCTGCGGAGCGCCTCTTTGGCTGGTCGGAAGCCGAGACGCTGGGGCAGGCCGTCGCGGACCTCATCGTGCCCCCGCAATACCGGCAGGCGCATCGCGAGGGGCTGCAGCGGCTGAGCGAGACCGGCCAGGGCCCCGTGCTCGGCAACGTGCTCGACCACCTCACGGCTGTGGATCGCAACGGGCGTGAGTTCCCCATCGAGATCCGCATCTCCAAGGCGGGCGTGGCGGGAGGCAGCCCGGTGTTCATCGCGTTCATGAGCGACATCACCGCCCGCAAGACGATCGAGCTGGCCCTGCGCGAGGCTCGGCAGGCAGCCGAGGACGCCAACCGCGCGAAGAGTGACTACGTCTCGCGCATGAGCCACGAGCTGCGCACGCCGCTGACGGCAATCCTCGGCTACGCAGACCTGCTGAGACTCGACAGCCCCCGCGAGGACCAGCGCACCCGCGTCGATGCGATCCTCCGCGCCACCAGCCACCTGCTCAGCCTCATCAACGACGTCCTCGACATCGCGCGAGCCGAGTCCGGCCATGAGTTCCTGTCACCTGAGCCGGTCCGCCTCGGTGGCGTCGTCGCCGAATGCCTGAGTCTCGTGGCGCCGCGAGCGGTGACGCGCCGGATCACGCTGAGCACGGTCCAGCCGAAAGGTGAGCTCTACGCGCGCGCCGACCGGCAGCGCCTGCGCCAGGTGCTGCTCAACCTGCTTTCGAACGCGATCAAGTACACCGGCGCCGACGGAACTGTGACCATCGTCTCGGAGCGATCCGGCAAAGACCATGTGCGCCTCGCCGTGACCGATTCAGGCCCGGGCATACCGGATGACCAGATGTCGCGCATCTTCGAGCCCTTCGAGCGGCTCGGCGCGGAGCGCGGACCGGTCGAGGGCTCGGGTCTCGGACTCGCGCTGTCCCGCCGGCTGGTCGAGGCCATGGGTGGGACGCTGGGCGTGGAGAGCACGCCGAGCACGGGAAGCACGTTCTGGGTGCTCCTGGAGCGGACCACCGCCCCGCCTGGTCCGCGCGGCGAAGTCGCCGCGCGTGAGAGTCCCAGCTCGGCGAGCGACACCCACGAACACCCGGCGCGGACCGTCCTCTGCGTCGAGGACAACCTGGCCACCGTGGAGCTCATCGAAGAGATCTTCGAACGTCGCCCAGGATTGTGTCTGATGACAGCGATGCGTGGCGAAGACGCCGTGCGACTCGCCGTGGAACACCGTCCCGCGTTGATCCTGCTCGACATGCACCTCCCCGATATCAACGGTGACCTGGTCCTCGAGCGGCTCAAGTCCGCGGCGGAGACCCGGGACATCCCCGTGGTGATGCTCAGCGCCGACGCAACCGAACGCCAGGTGCAGCGGATGCTCGACGCGGGAGCGCGGCAGTACGTGACCAAGCCAGTGCGCGTGCGCGAGCTCCTCAAAACCGTCGACGAGATCGTCGGCTGACCGTGGAATCGCCCGTCGTGACCGAACCGCACATCCGGCTGCTCATCGTCGACGATCACCCGGCGGTGCGAAAAGGTCTGACCTCGTTGCTGAACAACGAGCCGGACATGGAGGTGATCGCTGCAGTCGGCAGCGGCGAGGAAGCGGTGGCGGCAGCCAGAACGACAACTCCCGATGTGGTGCTCATGGACGTCTCGATGCCGGGTATGGGCGGTATCGAAGCGACGCGGCAGCTTGCCAGTGCGCACCCAGGTCTGCGCGTCGTGATGCTCACGTCATTCGGGGGCCACAAGCGCTTGCACACCGCCCTGGAGAACGGCGCGGTCGGTTACCTGGTCAAGGACGCGACACCCCAGGAGATCCTGCGCACGCTGCGCTACGTCGCTCGTTTCTGAGCAGCGACGCACGCCGGTTCGAGTATCGTCATGCGATTGACCAGCAGCCGGGAGGAGAGCGGCATGGATCCGAGCGCGGCGCCGACGACGCACCATGAGTTCGCCAGCGTCGACGAGGTCCCCGTCCTGGAGTTGATGGCCGGCATTCAGGCGCGGCCGGTGCACGGCGAGCGCATCACCCTCGCCGTCGTCGAACTCGAGCCCGGCCTGCGAATGGCCGAGCATCGCCACCCCAACGAGCAGGTGGGCATCGTGCTGCGCGGGGAGTTCACGTTCACCGTGGGCGGCGAGACACGCGTTCGTCGCACCGGTGACAGCTGGGTCATTCCACCGCAGGTTCCGCATGCGGTCGAGACCACCGGTGCCGCCGGCTGCACCGTGATCGAGACGTTCTCGCCGCCGCGCGCGGACTGGTCGGATATCCCGCGAGGTGCGCCGGCGCCAGGAATGTGGCCACCGCGCTGACCTGAGTCACATGGAGCTCGGGCTCTCCGGCAAGCGCGTCCTGGTCACCGCCGCCAGCAAGGGCCTCGGGCGCGCCGTTGCTGAGGCTTTGGCGTCCGAGGCTTGCCGCGTCTGCATCAGCTCGAGCAACCGTGCCCGCATCGACGCTGCAGCTCGCGCGCTGTCCGACGCCGGTGCAGAGGTGCACGCCTTCGCCGCCGACCTGGCCAGCGCCGGCGACTGCGCGGCGCTGTTCGACTGGACGGTGCAGACCCTCGGCGGCCTCGACATTCTCGTCAACAACACCGTCGGCCCAGCGCCGGGCGGCGTGCTGGATACCGCCGATGAGGCGTGGCAGCAGACATTCGACAGCGTTCTGATGAGCGCGATCCGGCTCAGTCGCGCGGCGATCCCCGTGATGCGGCGCGGTGGCGGCGGCGCCATCGTGAACCTCGCGTCGCTCTCGGCCAAGCAGCCGATCGACGGCATCGCGCTCTCCAACGCCTTCCGGCCCGCGCTCATCGGGATGGCCAAGACACTCTCCCGCGAGGCGGCGCCGGACGTGCGGGTGAACAACATCGCGACCGAGCACATCCTCACCGATCGCATCCGGGATATCGCCGACAGGGTCTGGCGCCGCGACGGCGAGACGCTGGATCAGACCATCGACCGCATGGCGGCTCAGGTATCGCTGCGGCGCTACGGCACCGCCGCAGAGCTGGCCAGTGCCGTCGTGTTCCTCTGCAGCGACGCGGCCAGCTACATCACCGGCGTCACCCTGGCCGTCGACGGCGGCATGGACCGCGGCCTCTATTAGGCCGCTTCACAGCGCGGCGCGTAGCACCTCGAGCAACCGGTCGACGTCGCGTGCATCGTTGTGCAGGTGCGGTGAGATGCGCAGCGATGACCCGCGCAGGCTCGTCACGACCCGGGCATCGCGCAGAGCACGCGTGACGCGGAGAATGCTGGGCGCGGGCAGCTCGAGTCCCAGAATGTGCGGACCGCGGGCATCGTCGGCCGCCACCGGCACACCGGCCTGCCGCACCCGGGCGGCGATCTCGTCGGTTCGAGCCCGCAGGGTGGCTGCGACTGCGGCCACCGTCCAGTCCAGCAGCCGGCGGATCGCTGCACTCGCCGCGGGCAGCAGCTGGAAGTTGCTCCGTTCGCCCACGTCGAAGCGGCGCGCGCCGGGCTGATAGGCCTCTTGATAATCGATGAGCCGGCTGAAGTCCTCGGCGCCCACTCGCGCGATCCAGTTCTCCTCGAGCGGCTCTCCATCGTGGAACTTCGGATCCAGGTAGAGGTAGCCGAGGCCGAGGGGGCCGAGCAGCCACTTGTAGCCGACCGCCACGACCGCATCGGGGAGGAGTGCGGCGACGTCGAGCGGCAGCGCGCCGAGTGACTGGCTGGCGTCGACGATGAACACCGCCCCGGCATCGTGCAACGCACGCGCGACGCGCTCGAGGTCGATGAGTGCCCCGTTGGTCCAGTGCACGTTGGGCAGCGACGCGATGGCCACACGCTCGTCGATGACGCCGAGGATGGCGTCCACCCAGCGCTGACCCGGGTCGCGCGCGACGACGACGAGCTCTGCGCCCGTGCGCCGCGTGAAGCGCTGCCACGTGTAGTGGTTGGAGGGAAACTCGTCCGCGAGCACGAGCACGCGGTCGCCCGGCTTGGTGCTGAGGTTGCGCGCCACCGTGGCCAGCCCGTAGCTGCTGGACGGAACCAGCGCGACGTCATCGGCCGCAACGCCCATCAGGCGCGCGACGCTCGCCCGCAGCTCCTCCACGTCCGCGAACCACTCTTGCGCCGTGATCGTCCACGGCATGGAACGCCGGTCCAGCGCGCGTTCTGCAGCCTCGCGGACGGTGCGCAACATCGGAGACAGGCCTGCGGTGTTGAAGTATGCAACCGCATCATCGACGACGAACTCGGCGCGCTGCTCAGACAATGGACGCGACATCAGCCCCACCTGGCGTTTGCCGCGCGGGCTCGGTCAGCGCGGACGGGTGGCTGCCGGCCGGCGGCGGCGTTGCCACGCACTCCGGTTCCGCGCGGCCGGAGCCTGTGCTCCCCGCACCGGGTTTCTGAGGAACGTGGGGGCAGACACGGTCAGCATCTCGCCGGCCGTCACCAGCGCGTTGGCGTCCACCCACGCGATGTCCGGCGCGCCCTCGCGGCGCAACTTGAGCCATTTGTCTGCCTCAGCTTCGGAGATGAAGGTCAACGCGCGCCCCGGCGCACCATTGCGCGCGGTGCGTCCCACGCGATGAGTGAGCCACTGCGCGGTTTCCGGGAGCTCGAAGTTGACGACCAGTCCGACGTGCGTCACGTCAATGCCACGGGCTGCGACGTTGGTTGCTACCAGCACATCGCTCTCGCCGCGGCGAAATGCGCCGATGGCTCGGTCGCGCGCATTCTGGGAGAGATTTCCCTGCAGCTCGCCGGTGCGGTGGCCGTGCCGCATGAGGTCACGAGCCAGCTTCTTGGCGCCGTGCTTGGTGCGGTGAAAGACGATGGCCGAGGTGCGGTGGCGGTGGAGCAGCCGCGAGAGGACGTCGACACGGTTTTCGCGGTCCACGCGCAGCAGGCCGTGCTCCAGCGTCGGCTCGTCACCATGGGTGCGAACCTGCAGCGGATTCACGAGGTGCTTGTCGATCATCCGCTGCACCCAGCCGGGCATGGTTGCAGACGCCAGCACCGTCTGCCGTGGCGCGGCCGGCGTCAGCGCGATGATCCGCTCGACGTCGACGGCGAAACCCTGGTCCAGCATCTCGTCGGCCTCGTCGATGACCAGGTATTCGATGCGGTCGAACCGCAGCACGCCCTGCCCGGCGAGGTCGAGCAGGCGACCCGGGCAGCCGATGACGACGTCACAGCCGCTGCGCAGCGTCGAGATCTGGCGCCCGTAACCGACCCCACCGATGACGAGCGCAACTCGAAGCCGAGGATCGATGCCACGCAGCACAACCTGGATCTGGCCGGCCAGCTCGCGGGTGGGACAGACGATCAGCGCACGAATGCCGGCTCGAGCGGGTCCGGCCAGACGCTCGACCATCGGGACCAGGAAGGCGAGCGTCTTGCCTGAACCGGTGGGTGCCTCGATGACCACGTCCTGTCCTCGCAACAGGGCGGGGATGCTGGCCTCCTGCACCATCAGAGGCGAGGTGATGCTCTGCCGCATCAGCGAATCCAGCGTGCGCGCACGCACGCCAAGCTCTGCAAACGTTGTCACGCTTGGCTCCTCTCGGGCTATGCCCGATTCCCCTCCCCGGGGACTGTCTACTCGGTCTTCTCGGGGAATCCGCCTCCGATCAACGGGGCGGGGGGAGGATCGCCAAGAGGGCAGACCTGCACGGCCCGCTGCTGTCCACCCTAGCAGATGACCGCCATTCCCGGGTGCAACGGATCAGCCGCGTGTGCTCGACCATGCTGAGATGATCAGCCAGTGATCGGGTGGATTCGACGGCACTGGCTTGCGAGCATCGCTTCAGCCGCGGTGGCGCTGGGTGGGGCCATCTTCGTACTCGTCTACTTCACACCGCAGGCACTGTTCATCAACACGCGGCTCGACGAGCCCGCCCCATCGCCGCCGGCTGCGGCGCAGCCGCCGGCCTCACGTGCGCCATCGCCGTCAGGTCCGGTGACGCTGCTCTCGGGCACGTTTCGGTCGCTCGAGCACACGACGACCGGGCGTGCTCTGCTGCTCCGCCTGCCCGACGGCTCGGCGGTTCTGCGCCTGGAGAACTTCTCCACGAGCAACGGACCAGACGTCCATGTCTACCTCAGCGCTGCTCCGGCCGACGGACCATCCGACACCTTCGGTCGCAATCCCATCGAGCTCGGCTCGCTCAAGGCCAACCAGGGCAACATCAACTACGCAGTGCCGGCCGGGGCGAACCTGGCCACGGTGAAAGCAGCGGTGATCTGGTGCAGGCGGTTCAGCGTCGGATTCGGCGTCGCCTCGTTGGACTAGGCGCGACCCGGCTCACACCATGTCGTCCGCCGACGAGTCCGGGGCCCACGGCTCATCCTCGGGCCCCGCTGCGCCGGCGACCGACGCCGGCGGCAGGCAGCTGTCGCAGAAGTCCTTGCCGAACGGTGTGAGGTGGATGCTGCGCCGTTTCGTGCGCCCGCGCCCGGCGCGTCGCTTGGCCTCCATCACGTCGGGCTGCACCTCGAGCACCTGGTAGCGGCGCGTGTCGACGACCGGCTCCCGCGAGAACCAGACCAGGCCGAGGCGGTGCAGGTTGTTGAGGTATGCGGGCACGCGCTCGACGTGACGGCACCCGGCGCGCATACCGATCATCGACAACCCCGGGGCGACGAGCTGCGATCCCACGCCGAACACCACCGCAGTGCGGACGTCGACAGCGGGCTCGGGTCCGTCGTACCAGAGCAGGCGCAGGACGCAGGGTGCAGCTCCTCGGCGACGTCAACCTCCGCCGAACGCCGCAGTAGATCGTCACCGAGGGCGCGCAGCTCGGCACGTGCCTGCGGGGAGCCGCCGTTGGGCGCGGTCGTGCTCGGCACGGCCGGCGCGCCGGCAGCGGCGCCGTCGTTGACCCCGAGCAGACCACGGACATATGCGCGCAGCTCCGCCTGCGTCGCATCGACGAGCCGCGCCGGCGACTCGCCGCCCATCGCCGCACGCACGATCCGGGCTCCGGCGCGGACCGCTGTACCGCTGCTCCAGCGCGTGATGCGCCAGGAGACGTCGATCGCCATGCCGACCAACGCCGGAGACACGAGCACCGGGTTCGAGGCGGCCACGCGGCCGTTCGGCGATCGCGGGGCTGGCCGCTGACCCGGCGGCGCATCGGGATCGGTCATCCGAAGACCGCCAGGTGCAGGAGGCCGGCGCCGAAGCCGAGCACGCCGCCGTGCAGCAGCAGCAACCATTCGTCCTGCTCGGTCACGGATCGCAGCATGACCGAGAACTCGTCCGGGGACAGCGTGCGCATGCGGCCGGCGATGAACGAGCGAATGCGCGCGCTCTGCCGCCGGTTGAGGCCGGGGTTGGCCAGCGGGTTGATCGTGTACTCCACCGCCTCGGATGCGAGGGCGGCGCTGATCGCGTCGTACTCGCGCGCACCCACCGCCACGCGCACCAGCGGTCTCCCCCTGCCCATCGCCTGGTCCACCGCGGGTCGCAGCGCCGCTCTGATGATGGCGCGGGTGCGGTCGGCGCGCGGTCCGTGCATGAGCTCGTAGCCGACGTGCTGCAGGGTCATGATCTCCTCGGCGATGATCGCCGCGTACACGTCAGCAGCCTCCTGCTGCCGCTTGGGGAACAGCCCCTGCCAGGTGAACCGCCCGATGCGGCGGGGCGCGACGGGCTCGTAGATCATGCGGATGCCGATCAGGTTGGTCACGTACCCGATGATCACGCCGCCGATGGGAAGCACCCACCATTGCGGGAACGCGCGCGTGATGAAGACCATCGGGATCCCCAGAAGCAGCCCGCACACGAACCCGAAGTTCTGGATGAAGCGCAGCTCGTTCCTGCCAACCTCGAGGAAAACGCGGTTGCCGAGCGCCGGGTTGGCCTCGATGTGGCGGATGACCATCAGCTTGATGTCAAGCAGCTGGTCGATGTTCTCGCCGACCTTGGTGGTGATGCTGTGAACGATCTCGGGCAGCTGCTGCTGCACGCGGGCGTGCACGGCCTCGCGCACCATGTCGGGCAGGCCGCTCCACAGCTGCGGATCCTCGCGCATGGCGATGCGCTCGACCAGCCTGCGGATGTCCAGGCGGGAGAGGGCCACGATCTGCTCGGCGCGCTTCTCGGGGTCGAGCTGCTGGTAGAAGTCGGAAGCCCGGCCGACCTTGGCGATACCCGTGTCCACCGCCAGGCTGCCCATCTTCGCGGCGCGCGACGGCACGATGCCCTGCCAGCCGATGCCGCCATGCATGACCCCGGGAATCTCCTGGATCTTGCGCGGCAGCAGCGTCGCCAGACGCTCGAGGCCGGGCACCCGCCAGCCACGGAACCGCACCGGCTGGAAGAGCATCAGCACGCCGCTCCAGTTGGTCACATAGCCGATCAGCCCCGTGAAGATAGGAATCGAGATCGCCCGGACGACCGGGTTGCTCAGCATGACCGCCGCCCGCGGCGCGCGTGGGTCGTGCCCTTCACTGTCGTCGCTCCCACTCCTCCCCCGCTCCTGCCCCTGGGAACTCAGATCATCTCACGACGGCTTCCTGCTCGCGGTGCTCGGGGTGGCCTCAGCGCGCCGGTCGCGCCGGCGTGGGCGGAGCAGTGGCACTCGGTCCAGCCGCTGCGTGACGATCATGCGGAGCTCATGCATCTCGATTTCCATGGAATCCATGCGCTTGCGGATCGCTCGCGTATCCGTGCCCATGCGGTTCAGCACGCCCAGGGTGGCGTTCACACGCTCGATGAAGCGGTCATCGACCCGGTCGAGGTGTTTGGTGGCTCGCTCGAGTCGTTCCAGCATGACGGTCGCGTGCTCGATGGCCCGGGTGAGGCGTTCGACAGCGCGCACGAGGACGTTGAGACGCGTTGCTCCGACCACGCTGTTCACCGAGCCGCGCAGGATTCCACCGAAGCCGCCGCCGTTGTCAGGCTGCTCGCGGTCTCCGGCAGGTGCGCGGCGCTTGGGGGCGGCGCGTGTCATGGCGGTGAGGATAGCCACCGTCACGACGCCTCCGAGTAGAGGTCGCCGGCCAGGTATTTGAGCCCGGAGTCGACGGCCACCGTGACGATGCGTTTGCCGTGGCCGAGTCGAGCAGCGAGCCGGCGGGCCGCCACCAGGTTGGCGCCGGTGGATGGCCAGGAGAAGACGCCCAGGTCGCGAGCCGCGCTGCGCGCCATGGCGAACGCCTCGGCCTCGGGCACCGTCATGACCTCGTCGATGTCGTCGTCGCGCAGGAGCGGCGGCCTGAAGCCCGGGCCGCCTCCTTCTATATGGTGCGTGCCCGCAGCGCCGCCGGACAGCACCGCGGACTCGGCAGGCTCAACGCCCACGCGGAGGACGTCTGGCAGAGCGCGGTGCAGCTCTCTACCGACGCCCAGGAAACAGCCGGCGGTGCCGATGTACGAACAGAAGGCATCGACCCGGCCGTCGAGCTGCTCGAGGATCTCCCTACCGAGCCCGCGATACCCGTCGATCATGTCCGCGTTGTTGAACTGATCCGTGGCATACCCGCCGACCTCCGTCACGATCTCTGCAGCGCGCCGCATCATGCGCGGCACGAGCTCGGGAGTGATGCCCTCTGGTGAGTGGATGACCTCCACGTGCGCACCGAACGCGACCATGGTCGCGAGCTTCTCGCGCGCGAACGCGTCCGACGTGACGATGCGCAGCGGGTAGCCTCTCGCCGCGCAGACGAAGGCGAGCGACGAGCCGGTGCTGCCGCCCGTGTACTCGACCACGGTCTGTCCCGGCTTCAATCGTCCCGCCCGCTCGGCGCCTTCGATCATCGCCAGCGCCATGCGGTCCTTGTAGGAGCCGGTCGGATTGGCTCCTTCCAGCTTGATCCACACCTCAGCAGCCTCAGGCTCGACAAGACGCGTGAGCTGCACCAGTGGGGTATGGCCGATCGCGTTGAGCACCGTCGACACTCGGTCAGGCTAGCAGTGCCCGGCTCGTCGCGGTTGCCGCCGCCGACCGCGTAACATGCCGCTCACAGGGGGCACTGGGGACCACACGCCGCGGGAGACGAGACGTGGATCTCGCCAAGCCGACGAGGTGGAAGGGAATGATGCACAGGCCGCAGCGAGGTCGAGTCGCGCTCCTCATCGCGCTCATGACCATCCCGGCGGCGATGTCCTTCGCGTCGGCTCCCACCGCGCTGGCGGGCGGAACGCCGACCACCGTGTCTACCACTGTGATCGACAACGCCACCGGTCTGCCCTGGACGAACACCGAGCTCGTGCTGGCGGTGGCCCATGACACGGCCACCATCGGCGGCCAGGGCGCGACCCCGGCCAGCGGGACAGTCGCCTACAAGCGGTTCACCAACGGGACGTGTGCCGGGTCGGCGACCACGACGCAGACGGTGACCGTGAATGCCAACGGCACCGTGCCCAACTCGAGCAACACGTCCACGCTGGCAGCCGGCAACTACTCGTACCTGGCCAGCTACAGCGGGGACACCAACTACGCCGCGTCGACCGCCACCTGCGAGCCGTTCGGCGTTGCGCGTGTGGCATCAACGGTCGCGACGGTGGTGTTCGACAATGCGACCGGGCTCGCCTGGACCAACAGCGAGCAGACCGGGGCGTCAGCGCATGACACCGCAACGATCGCCCCCGCCGGCGTTCCGACCGGTACGGTGATCTACAGCTTCTTCGGCAATGGGACGTGCGCGCAGCCGTCCTCGACCACCGAGACAGTCACGGTATCCACCACCGTGCCCAACTCCAGCTCGACCGGGGCGCTGGTCCCGGGCAGCTACGCGTTCCAGGCCCTCTACAGCGGTGACACGAACTTCAGTGCCTCGATCAGCATGTGCGAGCCGCTCACGGTCGCCAAAGCCACATCCAACACGTCGACGACGGTGATCGACGATGCGACCAGCGCGACCTGGAGCGGCAGCGAGCATACCGGGGCGTCAGCTCACGACACAGCGACCATCGGCGGCCAGGTGAGCGGTTTCCCGGCCAGCGGAACGGTGACGTACAGCCTCTTCACCAACGGCGCATGCTCCGGGACGGCGACGAGCACGCAGAACGTGACGGTGAACGCCAACGGCAGCGTGCCGGCGTCCAGCTCGACCGGAGCGCTGGCGGGCGGCAGCTACGCCTTCCGAGCGAGCTACGGCGGCGACGGCAACTACACCACCTCGACCGGTGCCTGTGAGCCCTTCACCGTGGCGACATCGGCGACGACGGTGAGCACGTCGGTGATCGACGAGGCGACCAGCGCAGCGTGGAGCGGCACTGAGCAGACGGGGGCTACCGCGCACGACACCGCAACCATCGGTGGCCAGGTGAGCGGCTTCCCGGCCGGCGGGACGGTGATCTACAGCTTCTTCAACAACGGCGCGTGCACCGGGACCGCAGCCTCCACCCAGACGGTGACCCTCAATGCAAACGGCACCGTGCCCAACTCCAGCTCCACCGGCGCGCTTGCCGGAGGCAGCTACGCATTCCGCGCCGCCTACAGCGGTGACAACAGCTACGGCGCCTCGACCAGCGCCTGCGAGCCCTTCAGCGTGAAGACGACGACAACCGTGAGCACCACGGTGATCGACAACGGCACCGGCCTCGCCTGGACCAACGCGGAGGTTGTCGGCGCCTCGGCCCATGACACGGCCAGCATCGGCGGACAGGGCGGCACGGCAGCGAGCGGAACGGTGACGTACAGCTTCTTCACCAACGGTGCCTGCACGGGCACGCCCGCGACGCAGACGGTGACCGTGAATGCCAACGGCACAGTACCCAACTCCAGCTCGACCGGCGCATTGGCCAAGGGCAGCTATGCATACCGGGCCGGCTACAGCGGGGACGCCAACTACGCCGCTTCGACCGGGACGTGCGAGGCTTTCAGCGTCGGGACCGCGGCGACATCGATAAGCACGACGGTGATCGACAACGGCACAGGGCTCGCCTGGACGAACACCGAGGTGTCGGGAGCGTCAGCACACGACACGGCCACCATCGGGGGGCAGGGCGTCATAGCGGCCACCGGGACGGTGACGTACAGCTTCTTCAGCAATGGCGGCTGCACCGGAACCGCCACGACGACCCAGACCGTGACCGTCAACGCCGACGGCACGGTGCCCGACTCCAGCTCGACGGGGGCGCTGGCCGCAGGCAGCTACGCGTTCCGGGCGGCGTACAGCGGTGATGGCAACTACGACGCAGCCACCGATTCCTGTGAACCCTTCACCGTCAAGGCAACCACGACGGTCGCGACGACGGTCTTCGACGATGCCACGAGTGCGGCCTGGAGCGGCAGCGAGCAAACCGGCGCGTCCGCTCACGACACGGCCAGCATCGGCGGCCAGGGCGCAACGCCCGCCAGTGGCAGCATGACGTATCGGTTCTACAACAACGGGAGCTGCACGGGAACAGCCGCGACCACGCAGACGGTGACCGTGGCTGGTGACGGCAGCGTCCCCGACTCCAACACCACGGGAGCATTGGCGGCAGGCAACTACGCCTTCCGCGCCAGCTACGGCGGTGACACCGCGTACACCAGCTCGACCGGCCCGTGCGAGGGGTTCAACGTTGACACGGCGTCGACGACAGTCGCCACCACCGTCATCGACAACCTGACCGGGCTCGCCTGGACCAACACAGAGATCGTGGGCGCGAGCGCGCACGACACCGCGACCATCGGCGGTCAGCAAACCGGCGTGCCGGCCGGCGGGACCGTGACCTACAGCTTCTTCACGAACGGCAGCTGTACGGGGACGGCAGCCACGCAGACGGTCACGGTGAACGCAAACGGCAGCGTGCCGAACTCCAGCTCGACCGGCGCGCTCGCCAAGGGAAGCTATGCGTACCGGGCCAGCTACAGCGGCAACAGCAGCTACACCGGCTCGACCGGCTCCTGCGAGCCGTTCAGCGTGGCCACCACAGCGACGTCGCTGGCGACCACAGTCACCGACGATTCCACCGGCCTGTCCTGGACGAACAACGAACAGACTGGGGCGACCGCGCACGACACCGCCACGCTCACCGCGGTGGGCCTGTCCACCGCCACCGGCACCGTGACATACAGCGTCTTCAGCAACCTGACGTGCACCGCTCCACCGGACAGCACCCAGACCGTGACGCTGAACGCCAACGGCAGTGTACCCAACTCGAGCTCCACGGCTCCGCTGGAAGCCGGCAGCCACGCCTTCCAGGCCAGCTACAGCGGCGACGCCAACTTCAGTGGTTCGACGAGCACCTGCGAGCCCTTCTCCGTGACCACAGCGCCGACGACGGTGAGCACGACTGTCATCGACAACGGCACCGGCCTCGCGTGGACGGACTCGGAGATACCTGGAGCGTCCGGTCACGACACTGCCAGCATCGGCGGGCAGCAGGGTGGCATCGCCGCCGGCGGCACGGTGACGTACAGCCTGTTCAGCAACAGCGGATGCACGGGGACGGCGACGGCGTCCCAACAGGTGACGGTGAACGGCGACGGCACCGTGCCCAACTCGAGCGGCACTGGGCCGCTGGCAGCGGGCAGCTACGCGTTCCAGGCTGTCTACAGCGGGGACTCCAACTACGGTGGGTCGACCAGCTCGTGCGAGTCGTTCACCGTGGTCGCCGCTGCGACGACGGTGGACACGACCGTGATCGATGACGGCACCGGCCTGCCGTGGAACGGCACCGCGACGACCGGGGCATCGGCGCACGACAGCGCCACGGTGACCGGTCAGCAGACCGGCTTCCCCGCCGGCGGAACCGTGATCTACAGCTTCTTCAACAACGGGAGCTGCAGCGGGACGGCCACTACCACGCAGACGGTGACTCTCGATGCCGCTGGCGCCGTACCGGACTCCAATACCACCGGAGCATTGGCCGGTGGCAGCCATGCGTTCCAAGCCAGCTACAGCGGAGACGGCAACTACGACCCGTCCACGGGCTCCTGTGAACCCTTCACCGTGAGCGCCGCGCCGGTCACGGTTGCGACCACGGTGATCGACGACGCGACGAGCGCGGCATGGACGAACAGCGAGCAGGTCGGGGCAACGGCGCACGACACCGCATCGATCGCTGGTCAGGTCAGCGGTTTCCCAGCCGCAGGGACGTTGACGTACCGCTTCTACAACAGCGCGACGTGCACCGGGATTGCGGCGACCACGCAA
>VBJV01000041.1:0-3275 GCA_005879785.1 Chloroflexota bacterium | reverse complement strand
ACTTACAGTGGCGACGGTAACTACGGCAGCGCCGGCGGTCCATGCGAGGCGCTCACAGTGCACGGCTGGAAGATCCAGTCCACCCCCAATGCCAGTGGCGGCTCGGTGAATGCGCTGTACCGAATCGCCTGCAGCTCAGCGACCCGCTGCACCGCGGTGGGCTCCTACAAGAACACGTCGGGCACCACGGTGACGCTGGCGCAGCGCTGGAACGGCATCGACTGGTTCGTGCAGTCGACGCCGAATCCATCTGGTGTCACATTCAGCCTGCTGTTCGACGTCTCCTGTCCTGCGATGATCACGTGCACTGCGGTCGGCAACTATCAGAAGAACACGACCCTCAAGCAGACCGTGCCCCTGGCTGAGAGCTGGAACGGCGCCAGCTGGGTGATCCAGAGCACCCCGGTTCCCAACGGTGCGCTGGGCAGCGCACTTTCGGGTGTCTCATGCCGCTCGGCCACCGTTTGCACCGCCGTCGGCTTCTATGTCAACAGCTCCGGCGTGCGTCTCCCGCTCGTGGAGCGTTGGAACGGCACCGCATGGTCGATCCAGGCGGCGCCGAAACCGAGCGGCGCCAAGGCGGCCACCTTGTACGACGTGGCGTGCCCTTCGACGTCGCTCTGTCTGGCCGTGGGCAACTATGTGAACAGCTCCAGCGTGACGGTGACGCTGGTGGAGCGCTGGAACGGGAGCAAGTGGTCGATCCAGCCGAGCCCGAACCCATCGGGGGCGACGGCGACCATGCTCACCGATGTGGCGTGTCCTTCAACGACGTCGTGCACCTCGGTCGGGAATGCGGTGAACAGCGCCAGTGTGCTGGTGCCCCTGGCAGAGCGTTGGAACGGCACCAGCTGGACGGTGCAGGCGACACCGACACCGGCCGGCGCCGTGGCAACCGTGCTCTCCGGTGTCTCGTGTCCGTCGACGACCTCATGCACTGCGGTCGGGGCGTATGCGAACAGCAGCAATGTGACGGTCACGCTTGCGGAGCACTGGAACGGCAGCGCCTGGACGGTGCAGCTGACGCCCAATCCCGCCGCCGCCAAGTCGAGCCGGCTGTTCGGCGTCTCATGCGCGACAACCGCGCTCTGCGAGGGCGTCTGGCAGTACGTGAACAGCTCGAATGTGCAGCTGACGCTTGCCGAAGGGTACTCCTGACCAAACGCGTCAATGTGCTAGAGTCCCCGGCCGCTGCAATCAAATTGACTGCGACGTCCATTTGACCGGTTTGCGCCGGTACGTTTGGCGGCGCGGGCCGAGGGAGGCTGGCAATGGCTCGAGGTCGTCGCTTCATGGTGGCGGGAGTCGCCGGATCGCTTATCAGCTTCGCCGCCGGCACCGGCAGCACGGTGGGAGCGGCGGGCGGCGCGGGGTGGACGATCACTCCGGCGGTATCGGGACTCGCGATTCCCCGAGGAGTTGCATTCGATGGGCTGGGCAACCTGTACGTTGCCGAATCCGGCCTCCCCGGGTCGGGTGACCACGGCCTCACTCAGGGCGCTGTCGACAAGTACTCGCTCGCGGGCTCCGCGCAGCGTCTCTGGTCGACGCCCTTCACGTCGGCATTCTCCTCGTCGGAAGGCGGCGTGGACGTGATCGGCCCCGCCGGCCTCAGCACCGTGGGGAACGGCTGCTTTCACGCGAGCCAGGGTCAGCGCAACGGCTGTCAGGTGCTGGCGATCGTTGGGCTCTCATCGCACGAGGTGCCCGTCGGGCCGTTCGGACACCTCTTTCGTCTTGACGCGGGCACCGGGAGCACCACTGACCTCGCGGACGTCGGCGACCAGGACTTCGATTTCACGTCACTGCACAGTGACCTGTTCCCGTCGGACTTCCCGGACGCCAATCCCTACGGTGTGCTGGTGACGCGGGGTGGCTCGGCCGCATCCAGGAACACCTTCGTCATCGACGCCGGCGCCAACACGGTTGACGAGATCTCCGCGGACGGATCCGCCAAGGTGATCGCATACATTCCCAACGAGTCGCCGGCCGACGACCTCCCGCTTCGCGATTCCACTCCGACCTGCGCTGCGCAGGGGCCGGATGGTGCCCTGTACATCGGCACACTCGACCTGGTGCGCAACTTCGTCGACCCGAACCAGGGCTGGTCGCATGTCTACCGCGTCGACCCGAAGGCCGGCGAGAACTACTTGACGGCCGCGCATGTGTGGGCCAGCGGGCTGACCACGATCACCTCGTGTGCCTTCGACTCTGCCGGCAACTTCTGGGCCACGGAGATGTTCAAGAACAACGTCGCAGCACCTCCGGGCGACATCGTGCGCATTCCATTCGCTGACCCCGGCAACGCCGAGCACATCGGCGGCGGACAGCTTCCCTTCCCGGGCGGCATCGCACAGGGTGGCGACGGCGCCATCTACACGAGCGTGTTCTCAGCCGGCACCACGGTGGCGAACGGAGCCGTGATGCGCGTCGCCTCCGGCTAGGGGCTTCTATCGTACGAAGCCGGTGGCCACCATCACGATGCCGCTCACGATGAACGTGGCGCACGCCGTGACCATCGCCGTCTTCCACTGGAATCCGTCGGGCATCGTCGTGGAGTGGCGGTACGGGCACACGCGCGTCAGGCCACTGACCTCGAACTTGGTGTAACGAAGGTCGCACGTCGGGCAGTAGAAGCGCGGAACGGCATCGGTGTCCTGCCAGAGAAAACCGCTGAACCCTTCGCACAGCACCACGAGGAGCACGATCGCCGCTCCAATCGTCGCGCCGGTGAGCATGGTGGCCTCGGTGTTGCCCCTGGATTCGATCAGGCCGTTGCCGCCCGAGCATACTCTCTCGTCGCTAGGTTGACTGCCTGATGCCGCCCCGCCTGACCGTCGCCGTGACCGGACCGACCGGCGAGATCGGCAAGCCGTTCGTGCGCGCGCTGGAGCGCAGCCCGGCTGTTGGGCGGGTGCTGGCCATGGCCCGGCGGCCGTTCGAGCCGCGCCAGTTCGGCTGGAGCAAGACGGAGTACCGGCGCGGCGACATCCTCGACCGTGCCGCCGTCGACGAACTGGTGGCCGGGTGCGACGTCGTCGTGCACCTGGCCTTCATCGTCGTCAGGGCGGCGGCCGGCACGCGTGACGTCAACGTCGACGGCTCCCGCAACGTCTTCGACGCAGCGGTGGCAGCGGGTGCGACGCGGCTGGTGTACACATCGTCGGTGGCTGCCTACGGCTATGACCATGACGGTGCCTCGTTGCTCACCGAGGACATGCCTGCGCGCGGGACCGAGCGGCACGCGTATTCGCATCAGAAGGCCGAGGTCGAGC
>VBJV01000040.1 GCA_005879785.1 Chloroflexota bacterium | reverse complement strand
CGAGCTGCCGAGCGAAGCGTTGCGCCGCCTCGTCCT
Source organism: Chloroflexota bacterium (assembly GCA_005879785.1). GTDB lineage: Bacteria > Chloroflexota > Dormibacteria > Aeolococcales > Aeolococcaceae > CF-165. Next base: position 17,554 of record VBJV01000040.1, on the reverse strand, counting down.
CCCGTCGCGTGAAGGCGAACACACGGCGCCCCTGGTGGCGGGCCACCTGGGCCACGATGTGCGCCGCCGCGCCGAAGCCGTAGAGACCCACGCGCGACGCGTCACCGGTGAAGCGAAGCGCGCGATAGCCGATCAGGCCGGCGCACAGCAACGGGGCAGCCTCGAGGTCGGGGTACCCGTCGGGCAGTGGCAGGCAGGCTTCCGCGTGCGCCAGTGCACGCTCGGCGTAGCCGCCGTCCACCGTGTAGCCGGTGAACAGCGCCCGCCGGCAGAGGTTCTCGCGGCCTGTCGTGCAGTACTCGCAGCGCCCGCACGTCCACGCCAGCCAGGGCACGCCGACGCGGTCACCCGGGACGGGCAGCTCCACGCCCGGCCCGGCCTCCTCGACGGTACCCACGATCTGGTGCCCGAGGACGAGGGGGAGCTTCGGCTCCGGGAGCTCGCCGTCTGCGACATGGAGGTCGGTGCGGCACAGCCCGCAGGCGGCCACCGCGATGCGGACCTCGCCGGGGCCTGGTTGCGGGGCCTCGCGATCGACCAGACGCAGGGGGCGCTGAACCTCCTCGAGGAGCATGGCTCGCATGCCGTCATCATCGCGCCCGTAGCCGTCGAGTCACGGTGTGGTGATGTCTTCATCACGCCTCCGTGGCGCAGTTCGATACTGCTGCTCAGCACGTGTCCCTCATCACCGCGGAGGCTCCAGTACCCCTTGCCGGCGGCCATGCGCATCCTGCTCGCTGACGATGAGCCGCGCCTCCTTCACATCGTGAGCATGTACCTGGGCATGGAGGGATACGACGTTCGCGCGGTGTCGGACGGCGAAGAGGCCCTGCGCGTCGTGGAATCCGAGATGTTCGACCTCGCGGTGCTCGACGTGATGATGCCTGGCGTTGACGGCATCGAGGTCTGCCGCCGCATCCGCGCCAACGAGGCCACCAAATCGCTGCCGGTGCTGATGTTCACGTCGCTGTCAGCCGACGCCGACGTGGAGAAGGCGCGGCTCGCAGGCGCCAATCACATGATCACCAAGCCGTTCAGCCTCCCGGGGCTCGGCGCGGTGATCAAGAGCGTGTTCGAGCGAGCCAGCGCGCTTGCTCGCTGACCGCGGTCTCAGTGCGTGACTGCGTACATCACAACGAACATCGCCAGGCCGCACACCGCGACTGTGCTCGCATAGACGAGCGGGATCAGCCATTGCGGACGGCTGCTCGCCCGCTCCAGCACGGCGCGCCAGCTCTGCTCGGGGAGACGCTCGCGGATGTCGTAGAGGATCGAGAACTGCCGGTCGCCGAACATGCGCAGCGGGATGCACACGTCGCCGTTGCGTGCCGAGAACCCGCCTGGCAGCTTGATGATCGGTGTGGTCTGCTGCGCGCGCTTGATCTGCAGGCACAGGCCCGGTCCGCTGCGTGTGACAAGCCCGGTCACCTGGTCCCACGCGGCCGTGAGGTGCTGCTTGCCGCGCTCGAAGGTTATCCCGTCGTGGGTGAGGTTGAGGCTGCCCTTGAGCGCGACCGCCGGTACCAGCAGCAGCCCGGCGGTCACCACCATGAACGCGGCCACCGCGAGCGAGGCGAGATAGGCGTCGCCGATGTAGATCATCGCCAGGGCGAGGCCCGCGAACGACAGCGTGATCAGCGGCAGGACCTGCCAGATGGCGAACGGGTTCCGGGTGACCGCATAGCCACGGGTGGGGTGCGTCAGTCGAAGCTGGCCGCCGACACGCGTGACTGTGGCGGTGGCCGGGTGGGCCGTCGGGGTGATGGTGGACATCGCTGCCCTCCTTTCCGCATCCGGGCCGGCGAGGTCGTGGGGGTGCCGGCCGCTCCTTTCCGTCGTATCACAGCGGTCCGCGCTTGTGAAGCCCCCGGAGCGTTTGTTGCGTTCATCGTTAGGGGCTGTTAGGCTTGCATTGACGCGTTTGGTGCGATATAAATGGGGACCCTAGGGGGACGACGTGCGGACGGAACCAGGGGTGGAGGGATGAGGCTGATGCGCGCGACGTGGATGCGGAGGACAGCGACGTCGCCGGCCGATGAGGCGGCGATCGCCGGCGCCGCGTGCACCGCGGCTGACTGCGAACGCGCGGCGGTGGTCCGCTGCGCCTACCGCGACCGGCGCGGTCGCGAGTGCACGACGACGTGGTGCGGACAGCACCGCGTCGAGGCCTCGGGCAAGCCGTACTGCCGGCGCCACGCAGGCGTGGTCGGCGCGCTGGCCAGCTGGGAGTACGTCGACGGGCTGCCCGATGTGGACAGCAGGGCACCCGCACTCGTGAGCTGGACGAGCAACGAGCTCGATTCGCGGATCCGCGCCGTGCTGCGCAAGGTGGCGCCGTCGGGCTCCCCGAAGCTGGTCACCGACCCGGTCCACCAGGTGTTCACCCCGGGGATGGCTGCGCGCCGCTGGGTCATGTCGTGGAAGCTCGTCGACCACGTCAGCGTCCTGCACCGGGTCAGCCTCGAGGTCGATGAGGGCAACGACTGCGTGGTCAGAGCCGTCGTCAACGCGGACCTGATCGGCGAGGCAGTGCCACCGTGGATCGAGCGGCGACGGCTCGGCCTCGATGCGCCGGCCGACGTCGACGCGGCGCAGCGCAAGGCGTTTCACGATGCGCTGTTCCGGTCGATCGAGCTGATGATCACGCGCCAGGAGGTTGCACCGCGCCGGCAGACCGCGACCCGGCATCTGGTCGCCCAGGCCTGACCGGCGAGCCTTCAGTCCTCCGCGTGCGCCGCCACCTGATGGTGGCGCTCCAGGTATTCGCGGATGGCGAGGAGCGCGGCGATGCCGTCACCCACCGCAGCTCCGAGCTGCTTCGTCGAGCCCTGCCGCACGTCGCCGGCGACGAACACGCCGGGCATCGAGGTGGTGAAGCCACCGGCGTCCACCACGAAGCCCCAGCGGTCGAGCTCGACAGTGCCGCGGAGGAACGCGGTGTTGGGGTCGAGCCCGATGAAGACGAACGCCGCACGCGGGGAGATCACCTGCTCGGCGCCGGTGGTGCGGTCGCGAATGGTCGCCGACTCCAGCTTGCCGCTGCCTTTGAACGCCACCATCTCGGTGTTGAGATGGACGATGAAGCGCCCGTCGTTGTTGATCTTGTCCTGCAGCAGTCGCGAGGCCGTCAGGCGGCCGTCGCGCTGCACGATGCGCACGCGTTTGGCGAACCGGGTGAGAAACAGTCCTTCCTCGAGTGCTGAGTTCCCGCCACCAATGACCAGAAGCTCGTCAGCGCCGCGATAGAAAGGGCCGTCGCAGGTTGCGCAGAAATGCACGCCCGCGCCGATGAGCTCGTCCTCGCCGGGCACCCCGAGGCGCCGGTACGAGGTGCCTGTGGCGATCAGGGCGGCGTGCGCGGCGACCTCCTGGCCGCTGGCCAGGCGAAAGCAGACGTCGCCGGCTTCGGCTTCGTCTGCCGTCACCGATTCCACGCTCACCGCGCTCAGCAACTCCACCTCGTAGCGCCCGGCCTGCGCGATGAATCGATCCGCGAGGTCGGCGCCGCCCACCCCCTCGGGGAAGCCGAGATAGTTGTCGATGCGCTCGGTCACGCCGGCCTGCCCGCCGAGTCCACTGCGTTCGACCACCAGCGCGTCGATCCCTTCGCGGGCCGCGTAGATCGCGGCGGCGAGGCCGGCCGGACCTCCACCCGCAATGGCCACGTCATAGAAGGAGCGCCGCGCGGAGAGGTCGAGCCCGAGCTTGGTGGCCAGCTGCTCGTTGGTGGGCTCGAGCAGCAGCGAGCCATCCGCAAACACCACGGTGGGAATCGTCCTGCCGCCGTGCTGGAGTTCCTCGACGGTGTGCAGGCCGGCTGCGTCCTGATCGATGTCGACCCAGTCGTACGCCACGCGTTGCTCGGCGAGGAATCGCTTCGCGCGCTTGCAGTCGGGGCACCAGGGAGCGCCGTAGACGGTGATGCCGGCCATCAGCGCAGGCTGTCGAGCCGGGTGCGGAGGCCGGTCAGGGTGCCGAGCAAGCGGTCGACGATGCGCCCCTGCGCGTCGACGACGATGACGGTTGGCGGCGCGGCGACGTCATACGCCGCGCTGATCTGTTCGGCGGGGTCAGCGACGCTCGGGTAGGTGACCGCGTAGTCGTGAAGGTACGCCCTGGCCGCGGCGGTGTCGTCCCGCATGTCCACGCCCAGGAAGAGCACGCGGCCGGCGTAGCGGGCAGCGATGGCATTGAGATCGTGCTGCTGTGCCCGGCAGGGCCCGCACCATGACCCCCAGAAGTCGATGACCGCCGGGCGCCCGCGCGTCGATGCCCACGAGAACGTGCCGCCGTCGAGTGTGGCCGCGTTGATGGCAGGAGCGCTGACCGCGGGCTGGCCCTGAGAGCCCGAACCCTGGGCGATGCCCTGCTGCAGGCTGCAGCCGGCGAGCGCCGTCGCCAGGCACGCGGCGATCGCCCCGCTGCCGAACACCGCTCGCGCCATCAACGGGCAATCCTAGGCCGGATGCTCGGATGCCGTGACGGGCGTCGTGGTGCGCCCGTCTCGACCCATAATCGCGAGCAGCGTGACCAGGAAGGCACTCGACGCGCCGCTCCCCATCGCCGACGAGCGCGACGTCGTGACCGCCGCAGCGCGGCTCGTCGCCGCGACACTGCCCACAGCGCGCGTCCGCATCTTCGCGTGGACCGGTGGCGGCATGGAGCCGCCTATTGCCGAGCTGGGCACCGGCGAAGCGGTCCGCCATGCCGGCACCGTGTCCTGGCCGCCGGCCTGGGTCACGCCGATCGCCCGCTGCTCGCCCACCTTCACCGACTCCGCAACCGGCGCGCTGGTGACGCCCATATCGTCCGGCGCCGGGCCGGCCGCGGTGATGGTGACCAGCGCTGCCCCGGGCACGGTGCTTGATAGTTCCGCCGGGCCACTGCTGGACCGTGTCGCCGGGCTGGCCGGTATGGCGCTGGGCAGCGCGAGGCGGCTTCACGACGAACGCGAGCGCGCCGACGCCTTTGCGGAGGCGGCGGGCGCGAAGAGCCAGTTCCTCAACCTGGTGGCGCACGACCTGCGCGGACCGATGACGGTGTTGATGGGGTACCTGTCGCTCTTCGAGGACGGCGCCTTCGGCCCGCTGCCCGAGGAGCTTGCCGCTGTGTTTCCTGTTGTCAACACGCGGATCGCGGAGATGGAGGACCTCATCAACGCCATGCTCGAGACCTCGCGGCTGGACGACGGCCGGCTCGAGCTGCTGCTCGGCGACGTCGACCTGCGCGACGTCGTGGCCGAGGCCGTGACGCGCTCCGAGGTGTTCGCCCAGCCCGGCCAGCGCGCGATTCTGGCGCAGCCGGACACCCCAGTCGATGTCCGCGTCGACCGCAGCCGCCTCGTCATGGTTGTGGGCAACCTTGTCCAGAACGCACTGAAGTTCTCGGTGCAGCGCACCGATGTAGAGGTCGTCGTCAGGCTGAACGGCGCACAGGCGTCGGTGGCGGTGGTGGACCGCGGGATCGGCATCGAGCCCGAGGACATGCCCACGCTGTTCACCCGCTTTGGCCGCATCCGTCGAGATCCGGCGACGTCAGGGATCCCCGGCGCCGGCCTCGGCCTCTACCTTGCGCGCGAGCTGACCCGGGTCCATGCGGGCGACATCACGGCCGTGTCGACACCGGGCGCCGGCAGCACCTTCACGCTCACGCTGCCGCTGCGCAGCGCCTGAGCGCGCGCGAGGGTCAGACCCGCCGGGCCACCAGGTCTGCAGACAGCTGGCTCACCCGGGCGACGCCGGCCAGCGCCATCGCCGCGGCCAGCTCATCGCGCAGCGAGCGCAACAGCCGCTCCACGCCTGCGGCGCCCTCGGCTGCGGCCGCCCAGAGCACCGGTCTGCCGAGCAGCACTGCGTCTGCGCCGAGCGAGAGCGCGATCAGCGTGTCGATGCCGCTGCGTATGCCGCCGTCCACCAGCACCGGAGCCCGTCCGCTCACCGCGGCGACGACGTCGGGCAGCGCGTCGGCGGATGCGAGCGTGCGGTCGAGCTGGCGGCCCCCATGGTTGGAAACGATGACCGCGGCGGCGCCGGCCTCGATGCAGGCGCTCGCGTCGTCGCCGCGCACCACTCCCTTGACGACGACGGGCAGCCCTGATTCCGCGTGCAGCCACGCGATGGCGTCGAGTCCGACGGTCGGATCGATCGACGTCGCGTACATGAGCTCGCTGTCCGCTCCCAGGTACTTCTGAAAGCACATCAGGAACTGCTCAGCCGTGAGTGGAGGAGTCATGCCTCGCGGCCGCTGCCCGACGAACGGGGTGTCACCCGTCAGCACCAGCGCACGCGCGCCGAGCGACTTCGCGTCGGCCACCATGCGGCGTGTGATGTCACGGTCGCGCGAGACGTACACCTGGAACCACCACGCTCCACCCAACGCGGCCGCGACGTCCTCGTGCGCAACGGAAGAGCGTGTCGGCACGGTCATCAGGCCGCCGGCGGCGCGGACGCCCCGAGCGGTCTCCACCTCGCCGTCCGGGGTCGCCAGCACGTGGTACGCGGTGGGAGCGACCACGATCGGCGCCGGCAGCTCGATCCCCAGCAGCGTGGTGGCGGTGTCGACGTCGCCGACATCACGCAGCACGTGAGGGCGGAGGCGGTAGCGGCGCCAGGAGTCGACGGCGTCGTGCTGGCTGATCTCCTCGCCGGCACCCGTGGCGATGAAGTCGTAGGCGCCGCGCGCCAGCGCGTCGCGCGCCTGCTCCTCGTACCGCGCCAGCAGGTCCGCGACGAACTGGGTCTCCCTCAACGCCGGAATGGCCACGGCCCGTAACGGTAGCGGCGCGACCGGCGCACCCGCGCGCCGCCGACAATCGTCGGTGCGATGACCTCGCGAATCCGTGCAGTGAACTCAGCGGGCTTTCCGGCACCGGCAGCGCTGACCGCCGTGCCGGTGGTGCTGGCGCCGCTCCAGGGGCGCCTGCACGTGCTCCTCGTCGAGCGCACCGATGCACCGTTTGCGGAAACGTGGGTGCTCCCCGGTGGCTTCATGAGCCCGGATGAACGGCCGGAGGCGACGGCACAACGCAAGCTCACCGAGAAGACCGGGGTCGGAGCCGTGTATCTGGAGCAGCTGCAGACGTACGCGGACCCGCAGCGCGACCCGCGGGGCTGGGTTCCGACCGTCGCCTACCTGGCGCTCATCGATGCGGCGGTGCTGCGCACCGATGAGTCGGGCGCGCGCTGGGTGGCTGTCGATGCGCTGCCGGAGTTGGGGTTCGGCCACGCCGAGATCGTGCGTGACGGTGTCGAGCGCCTTCGCGGCAAGCTGTGGTGGTCGAACATCGCCGTCGGCCTGCTCCCTGAGCGCTTCACCATGCCACAGGCCCGCCGGGTCTTCGAGGCCATCAGCGGCGTGACATACGAGCCGTCGAACTTCCGCCGCGAGCTCGAGCTGTCCGGCCTGGTGCGCGCCACGGGCGGTGTGGCCAAGGGCGGGCCCGGGCGTCCGGCTGCGCTGTATGAGTTCGTCGAGCGCCGTCCGGCCTGGAGCCTGCGACGGTCGCGCCAGCCGGCGGCGGTGCGCCGCGAATCCTGAACCGGCGCATCCATGGGATGCTGGAAGAGCCATGAGCCAGACAGGTCGCACCGTGCTGATCGCCGTCGATGTGCAACGCGACTTCCTGCCCGGTGGTGCGCTGGGCGTGCCCGGCGGCGACCAGGTGATCGCGCCGCTGGTCGAGCTCGCCGCCGGCGCCGATATGGTCGTCGCGACGCGCGACTTCCACCCGTCCGATCACGTCAGCTTCAGCACGCGGGGCGGTCCCTGGCCGCCTCATTGCGTCATCGGCACGCCGGGCGCTGCGCTCGCCCCGGAGGTCGACGCCGTGGCGTCGTTCATCGTGAGCAAGGGCACCGACGCCCAGCATGAGGCGTACTCGGGGTTCGACGGCACCGGACTCGCCGACATGCTGCGCGCGCAGCGCGTCACGAGGGTCATCGTGGGTGGACTCGCGACCGACTACTGCGTGAAGGCGACGGCGATTGCCGCGTCGGAAGCGGGATTCGACACCGAGGTCGTCACCGACGCCGTGCGTGCGGTGGACGTCACTGCGGGCGACGGAGCGCGTGCGCTCGAGGCGATGGCCGCCGCCGGCGTGCGACTCGGTTCGCTTGCGGGAGCGCAGCAATCGTGACCACGCTCGCTCAGCAGCACTGTGAAGCGTGCACCCCCGGGACGCCGCCGCTGCAACCGTCAGCGGTGGAGGAGCTGCGCGGCGAGCTGTCTGCAGAATGGGACGTCGACGGCACCTCGTCGCTGCACCGCAGGATGCGCTACAAGGACTTCGCGGGCGCCTTCGCCGCAGCCACGCACGTCGCACTGATCGCCGAGGCCGAGGCGCATCATCCCGACCTCACCGTCGGCTGGGGCCGCCTCCACATCAAGCTGACCACGCACGCCGCGGGCGGCCTCACACGCAACGACTTCATCATGGCCGCGCGGATCGACGCAGCGCTGGGTTGATCGCGCGTCTCGCGCTCGAGCGGTCGCCGGAGCGCTCGCTGCGCGACGCCGGGCTCAACCCGCAGCGATGGTCCGCCGGACCGCATGCGGTCTTCGCACCTCACAGCCATGCGCATAACAAGCGGCTGTTCGTGCTGCGCGGTCGCATCCGCTTCAACGACGAGTGGCTCGAGGCGCCTGACGGCATCCGGATTCCCGCCGGCTTCGAACACAGCGCCGTCGCCGGTGACCACGGGGTCGAGTGCATCGAGGCATTTGAAGAGCGACGGTGACGCCGTCAGAGGTTGCCGGGGCGTTCCTCGAGGGTGGCGGTGAGAGTCAGCGTCTGTGAGCCGCGGTGCACCATGAACTGCACCCGACGGCGACCAGGATGTCGCCGGTCTGGAACCCCGCCTGCGATGCCGGCGTGTTGGGGCTCACGGTACGGACCAGCACGCCCGGTCCGTTGAACCCCTGACCGGCCTCGATGGCATCGATGGAGTCGAGGTACGCGATGCCCAGGAAGGGATGCTGCACGCGCTTGTGCGCCATGAGCTGCGAGGCGACCTGCCGGGCAAGGTTGGCGGGGATGCTGTAGCCGATGTTCGTCGCATTGCCCGCGATGGCGACATTGACACCGACCACGCGGCCCTCCACGTCCGCGAGCGGACCGCCGCTGTTCCCCGGGTTGATCGAGGCGTCGGTCTGCAGCACGTCCTGCAGGGTCTCGCTCGATGTGCCCTGGCTGCCGCCCGCGCTGATGGTGCGGTGCAGCGCACTGAGCACGCCGGCGGTCACGGTGCTCTGGTTGCCCAGCGGGCTGCCGATGGCGATCACCGTCTGCCCCACCTGGAGCTGTGACGAGTCGCCGAATGACGCCATGGGCAGTGACGTCGTCGACACGCTGACCACGGCCAGGTCGTCGAGCGAGTCGGCGCCGACGAGGGTGGCCGTGAACGCGCTGCCGTCCGGCATGACCACATGGAGGTCGGTGGCCCCGCTGACCACGTGGTTGTTGGTGAGCAGGAAGCTGTTGCCGCCGTCGTGGCCGACGACGAAGCCGCTGCCCAGGCTGGCCGATGACGTCCCGGACGTGCGCGCGATGATCGTGCCGACCGCCGGCGTGAGCTGTTTGGCGACTGCGACCGCATTGCTCGTGCCCGCCTGGACGCGGGTGTTGTCGATCTGGATGTGCACCGCCGACGAGGCGACGTTGGAGAGGCGCAGCGCGCCGAACATCGCGCCGCCGCCGACGAGCAGTCCGAGCAGCAGCAGGCCGGCGCCGGCGCGACGGAACCGGCCGCCTGGAGTTGCGACCGACGGCCCCGGCGGTGGGTACGCGGGCGCCATGGGTGGCTGGTAGCTGTACGCCGGTTCTTCGGCGCTGTCGACGGTGGCGGGCGCCGGGGCGGGGTCGAGCCAGGGCTCGGCTACCGGGGGCGGCGCGGGGCTGTCGTGCGGCTCTTTCATCGTGCGCTCGGTGGGTGTGCGGAGTGGCTAGCGTCCGCTCTTGTGGCAACCATATACGCCGGGTTCCTGTCGGCGGCATGACAGCGCTCACCTGCGCGCTGGGCCCCGATTCGGCCGGGACGGTGCTCACCCGCCTGTTGCGAGAAGCCACGACATCGATCGACGCCGCCGTGTACGAGGTGGGGCCGGCCTACCGATGGGCATTCGCCGCGGCCTCGCGCCGCGGGGTGCGAGTCCGTCTGCTGCTGGACCATCACGCCTCTGACGGCAACGCGCTGACCGCTGCCCGTCTCATCGAATCCGGCGGCGAGTGCCGCGTCCCGGTGAGCGGGGTGCACGCGCATGCCAAGTTGCTCCTGGTCGACGGCGATCGCGTCGCCGTCGGCACCGGCAACCTCATCTGGCGTGACGCACCGCGGCACCCGCCGGGACCGGTGGCCCTGCCCGGTCGGCTGCTGGCCGGCACGCGGGAATGGTGGTCGGTGGTGAGCGGGGGAGGCGACCTCGGCGGCGCAGCTCTGCGACGGTTCGAGGCCGAATGGACGCGGGCGGGGCCGCCGCCTGCGCAATGGGCTCAAGCCCGGGCCGCGGCGGCTCCGCCTGTCGGTGTGCCGCGCCCGCAGGTGGAACCGCTGCACGTCGACCTGCTGCCGAGCAGCCTGCGGCTCCAGCTCGGCGGCGCGGCCATCGCAGACGCGCTCGAGGGCCTCATCACGGGGGCACTGCGCCAGGCGCTCGTGGTGGTTCCGTACGTCAGCGCCGACGCGGCGGCACCCCGCGCACTCGTTCAAGCGATGGCGCGGGCCCGGGCTCACGGCGTTGACGCCCGCCTGCTGCTCGGCCAGCCGCCCCCGGGTCCGCTCGGCGACATCGGCCGCCTGGGCGTCGCGATCAGGTTCATGGATCCGCTGCGCTCGACAGTTGGGCACGCCAAGGGCCTGGTCGCCGACGGCATCGTGGTGGTCTCATCGGCGAACTGGAGCCGCCAGGGACTCGGCCCAGCCTTCGAGGCGGCACTCCAGGTGGAGCACGCCGGTGCCGCCGCCTACTTCGCCGATGCCTGGTCACGTGACTGGGGAACGGGCATCGATCTGTGAAGCGTTTGGCGGCGGTGCAGCGCGGATATGCTCGGCGCATGCCGACGCCGCCCGGCCCGGAGAACAGCGATCGCTCGCTGACGCTGCCTGCCGTCCCCCTGCGCGACAACGTCGTGTTCCCGGCGCAGCTGGCGCCCCTCGCCGCGGGACGGCCGCGGTCGGTGGCCGCGCTCGACGCGGCGGTCAACGGCGACGGGCGGGTCGTGCTGGCCATCCAGCGCGACGCGGAGCTCGACGACGTCGGCGCAGACGACATCCACCCGATCGCCGTCATCGCGCACGTCGGAGCCTTCCGGCGGCTCCCCGGCGCCGGCGGTCACGCCCTGGTGGAGGGCCGCGAGCGGGTGCGCATCCTGGGCTTCGACGCGCCCGGCGATTCCTGGCAGGCCCGGGTCGAACCCGTGGCCGACCCGGCTGCGGACATCGACAGCACGGAGCTCGACGCCCTGTCGGGGAGTGTCAAGAACCTGTTCGCCGAGTATGTCGGCGCCGGCGCCGCCGTGGCTCCGGATACCGCCATGGCCATGTCGCGGGCCAACCAGCCCGCTCTGGTCGCCGACATCGCCAGCACCTGTCCGGACTTCAACTTCGACGAGCGGGTTGCGCTGCTGCAGGAGCCCGACGCGGTGCAGCGGCTGCGCACACTCATCCCCCAGCTGGCCCGCCAGATCGAGGTGGCGCAGCTGCGCAGCAAGATCCACGAGGACGTCCAGAAGACGATCAACAAGTCGCAGCGGGAGCACATCCTGCGCGAGCAGTTGCGCGCCATCCGCAAAGAGCTCTCCGAGCTCGAGGAGGGCGGCGAGGACGAGGAAGATCTGGCCACGCGTGTCGAAAACGCGGGGATGCCTGACACCGTCAAGCAGCGTGTGCTCAAGGAGGTGCGCCGGCTGGAGCAGATCCCCAGCGCTTCACCCGAGATGGGCATGGTGCGCACCTGGGTCGACTGGCTCCTGGAGCTGCCCTGGGGCGCCCCGTCCGCGGAGAAGCTCGACATCGAGCAGGCCGCATCCATCCTCGACGAGGACCATTACGGCCTCAGCAAGGTAGGCGGAAGCCGCCCAGGGCGACGCTCCCGCTCGCCAGCACCGAACGCTGCAGACGCCGATCCTCTGCTTCGTCGGACCACCGGGTGTCGGCAAGACATCGCTCGGCCGCAGCATCGCGCGAGCCCTCGACCGCAAGTTCGTGCGCATGAGCCTCGGAGGCATCCACGACGAGGCGGAGATTCGCGGCCACCGGCGCACGTACATCGGTGCGCTGCCCGGCCGCATCATCCAGTCGATGCGCACCGCGGGCACGCGCAACGCGGTGATCATGCTCGACGAGATCGACAAGGTGGGCATCGACTTTCGCGGCGATCCCTCGGCGGCGCTGCTCGAGGTGCTCGATCCCGAGCAGAACTGGGAGTTCAGCGACCATTACCTGGAGGTCCCGTACGACCTTTCACCCGTGCTCTTCATCACCACGGCGAACATCGCCGAGACGATCAGCCCGCCGCTGCGTGACCGCATGGAGATCATCCGTATCACCGGCTACACGGAGCAGGAGAAGGTGCAGATCGCCGAGCGACATCTGATCCCGCGCCAGCTCGAGCAGCACTCGCTCGACGGGGGCGAGCTGCAGATCTCGCGCGAGGCGCTGGTGGCGATGCTGCACGGCTACACGCGTGAGGCTGGTGTGCGCCAGCTGGACCGCACCATCGCCGAGGTCGCGCGCAAGATCCCGCGCAAGCTGGCCGCGCCGGGCGCCACTGCGCCGGTGGTGGTGCAGGCCGACGACCTGCGCGACTTCCTCGGCCCGCAGCGTTTCGACTACGGTGAAGCGCAGGAGCGCGACGAGGTGGGCGCCGTGACCGGCGTCGTGGTGAGCGAGGTGGGCGGCGACATCGTCACCGTCGAGGCCCTCGCCATAGCGGGCAAGCCGGACCTGGTGCTGACCGGACAGCTCGGCAACGTGATGGAGGAGTCGGCGCGAGCGGCGCTCTCATGGGCGCGCGTGCATGCGATCGAATACGGCGCGCCCAAGGACTTCTTCGAGGAGCACTCCATCCACGTCCACGTGCCTGCGGGCGCGATTCCCAAGGACGGTCCCTCCGCAGGAGTGACCATGACCACGGCCATGGTCTCCGCGGCTGCGTCGCGTCAGGTGCGCCGCGACCTGGCCATGACGGGCGAGGTGACGCTGCGGGGCCGGGTCCTCCCCATCGGCGGAGTCAAGGACAAGCTGCTTGCCGCGCACCGCGCCGGATTGAAGACGTTCATCCTGCCCGCCAAGAACGTGCGCGACCTGCACGAGATCGACCAGGAGATCCTCGACGCCATCAAGGTCATCCCCGTGGAGAGCGTCAACGAGGTGCTCGACGCCGCACTCATGGAGGCGGAGGCGCCGAAGCGCCGTGAGCGACGTGGCGCCGGGTTCATGCTGCCGATTCCCGGGACAGAGGGGCCGAGCCCGATCAACGCCAGCTCACGCTGAGCACGGCGCTCGGCGTCGGGTAGTGTTGCCCGCGTGACCGAGACATTGCGGGACCTGGTCGAGCTGGCCATCGTCGTCGACGCGACCTTCGATCAGAACTGTTACGTGCTGCGCCGTCGCGACTCGCCCAACGTCCTGGTGATCGACCCGGGTCTGCAGCATCAACGCACGCTGCAGTTGCTCGAGAGCAAGTCGCTCAGCTGTGACCGCATCCTCCTGACTCACGGGCATCCCGACCACGTCAACGGCGTTCCCGCCGTGAAGGCGGTGTACGGCTGCCCGGCGGCGATCCATCCCGACGATCGCGAGCAGCTGGGGTCGGTCTGGAGGCTCCCCGGGGTCTCGCCGGACCTTCCCGAGGTGATCTGCGAGGACGATCTGACCGACGGCGAGGTGCTTCGCTGGCAGGACCTCGACATCGAGGTGCTGCACACGCCCGGGCACACGCGCGGCTCGGTCTGCTTCCGCATCGGACCCGACCTGCTCAGCGGCGACACACTGTTCCAGCGCGGCGTCGGGCGCACCGACCTCCCCGGCGGGTCATGGCCAGCGTTGCTGTTCTCGATCGAGCACCGCCTGTACACGCTGCCGCCGGACACCGTCGTGTACCCGGGCCATGGCTCGCGCACCACAATTGCGGACGAGATGCAGCTCAATCCGTTCGTGACGCATCCCCGCTATCGCTGAGAGGCGGACCGATGCCGAGTGACTACCACTTCATCACGCGCTGGCGGGTTCGGGCGACGCGCGAGGAGGTCACCGACGTCCTGCGCGATGCCGCCGACCTGCCTCGCTGGTGGCCGTCCGTCTACCTGGAGGTGAGCGTCGTCGAGGAAGGCGATGCCGACGGGGTGGGCCGCGTGGTCGACCTGTGGACCAAGGGATGGTTGCCGTACACGCTGCGCTGGCGGTTCACCACGACTCGCCGCGACGGAGCCGATGGATTCTCACTGCGCGCCGACGGCGATTTCGTCGGTCGGGGAACGTGGACGTTCGTCCAGGATGGAGACCACGTCAACGCCTTCTACGACTGGCGCATCGCGGCGGAGAAGCCGCTGCTGAAGCGACTCACCTGGCTGCTGCGCCCCGCCTTCAACGCCAACCACCGCTGGGCGATGCGCCAGGGCGAGGAGAGCCTCAAGCTCGAGCTCGAGCGACGTCGCCTGCCCGCCGGTCAAGCCGCGTCGTTGCCCCGGCCGCCCGGCCCGACTTTCGCCCGCCTGCTGCGCGCTCGCTGACACAGGAGGCGAGGCGTCGCCCGACTCTCAGTCGGAGCGGCCGAGCCGGGCCAGGAACTCGTGCAGGATGGCCGCCGTCACGCCCCAGATGACACGTCCGCCGGCGTCGTAGAAGTGCACGTCGTGGCGCACACCGTCGCGCTCGAGCACGCGCACCGAATGCGGGGCAACCAGCAGCAGTGCGAGGTCGACATGAAACCACTCGGCCACCTCCACCGGGTCGGTGATGATGTCGAACGCCTGCCGCTGCAGGCCGACCACGGGTGTGAGCCACACGTCGGACACCTTGGTCGACATCGGCGGAAGAATGCCGATCACTTCGACGTTCGCCGGGTCGAGGCCAACCTCCTCCTCCGCCTCGCGAAGCGCGGTGGTGACGGCGTCGTCGTCGCCGAGCTCCGCGGAGCCTCCGGGAAACGCGATCTGGCCGGCGTGCTGCCGCAGGTGCGGCGAGCGCAGCGTGAAGAGCAGCGGCATTCCTTCGAGCGCAGGATCGAGCAATAGCAGAACGGATGCCGGCCGTGCGTCAGCCGGCGCTGCCGGCGGCGGCGCGCCGGTGGTAACTGCTTCTCGCACGCGTGCGAGCAGTGTCTCGGGGGAGGTCACCTGCTGTTGTTAGCAGATCAGGATGCGGAACGGGGCGGGCCGAGCCGGTAGCGCAACCAGGCCTCGAGCCGCGACATCGCATCAGCGCGACGTGCCGCATCCTCGAGGACGTCGGCTAGACGGCGGCGCCGCTCGTAGCGCGCGGCGACATCGGCTTCGTCCGCATCCACCAGTGCCTGGATATGATCAGGTGCCATATCTATCGACCATCCCCATCTCTATCGGCCATCCTGAAGCTGTTAACGCACTCCCCTGCCCGTAACCTTCGTCCAGTGTAGCTCGCCAATACCCAAAGAGTTGCGAAGAAGAGTCAAGCCTCGATCAGATGTGGCGAACACCGTGCATCAAAGCGCGGTCGGCGGGCCGAAGACAAGAGACGTTTGCATCACGTGTGGGGGCGAAACCCATTTCTCGCACCGTCAGTACGCGGGCAGTGGGCGCACCGTCGCCGTCTATCGCTGTCTCACGTGCGGCGCCGTCACAACTGGCACTCCGATGTTGCAATCGGAGAGCAGCAAGGACGCGCGTGCGCGCACCGGACGGTCGCGCAAGCATGCCGGGTACGACGAGGGACCTCCGGGTAACCCTGTCCTCGACCCGGAGACGGCACGGCGGCTCCTCGACGAGGCGCCTCCGGACGCCTGAGTCAGACGGCTGCCGCCTCGGCCGTGGCGGCGGCGGCGTGCGCAGCGGCGGTGAAGCGCTCGAACCATGCCTCGACGAGCATGTTCACCCGCTCCCTGTCGACGTCGACCGACAGGGCGTGACCGCTGCGCGGAAAGACGTGCCGCTCCACCGACGTGCTGCACACCAGGCGACGCGCTATCTCGTCGGCGCAGGCGGGGTCGACGGTGCGATCCCTGCCCCCATGCAACACCAGGACGGGGCAGCGGACCTGGGCGAGCTCGTCGCGCACGTGAGCGCAGAAGCGGTTCAACTCGTTGATGGCCCGCGTCGAGCGGAGCCCGTATGAGTAAAGCTCCTCGACGGCGTCCTGGTTCCAGAGGTCGACGTCGTCGCCGGGCCGGTGCCATCGAGCCACGTGCTTGAGCGCGGGGAGCAGGCGGAGCAGGAAACCTGCGAGTCGCACCGGCGCAGCGAGGCTGGCAACCGCGGCGACGCGGAGGTCGGTCGCTGCCAAGTGCAGCGCCATGGTCGCTCCCATCGACTGCCCGGCGACGACCGTCACGTCGCACTCCGCCGCGAGCTCGTCGAGCGCACGCTGCGCGCCGGCGACCCAGTCGCGCCAGGTCGTGCGCTCCAGCGCCTCCGGCGTCGCGGCGTGGCCCGGCAGCGCGGGCGCGTGGCAGCGCCAGCCGGACGCGGCCAGGTGCTCGCCCAGCCGGCGCAGCTCGGGCGGCGTGCCGGCAAAGCCGTGGAGCAGCAGCGCACCCCGGCTGCCGGCGCCGATGCGCCACGGTGCGACCACCACGGGGTCGAAGGGCTCGAGCATCCGCGCCGTCATACAGGGAGTATGTCGACGGAGGGCGGTCGCGTGCCAGATGGTACGGTCGTCGTCGGATGAGCGACGCCCTGCTTCGTGACGCGCTGCACACGGTCGTCGCGGGAGGCGACCTCGACCGCGACACATCGCGCCGCGTCATGGACATGGTCATGGAAGGGGCCGCAACACCGGCGCAGATGGGCGCGCTGCTCACGGCGCTGCGCGCCAAGGGCGAAACGGTGGACGAGCTGACGGGCATGGTCGAATCGATGCGCGACCACGCGACCCAGGTGAGGCTCGACGTCGATGCCGTGGACACGTGCGGCACGGGTGGCGACCGGGCCGGCACCTTCAACATCTCGACCCTGGCGGCGCTGGTCGTTGCCGGTGCGGGTTGTCCGGTGGCCAAGCACGGCAACCGCGCCGCATCGTCACGCTGCGGCAGCGCCGACGTGCTCGAGGCGCTCGGTGTGGCGATAACCCTGCCGCCGGAGGGCGTGGCGCGATGCGTCGCCGAGGCCGGCATCGGCTTCATGTTCGCTCCCGCGTTTCACCCGGCGATGCGCCACGTGGCCCCGGTCCGCCGCGAGCTCGGCTTCCGCACCGTGTTCAATGTCCTAGGACCGCTGGCCAACCCGGCGCGAGTCCGGCATCAAGCGATCGGCGTGGCAGACGCGTCGCTGGCGTTGCGCATGGCGCAGGTGCTGCAGCGCATCGGACATCGTCACGCGCTGGTGTTCAGCGGCCCAGGCGGCGTCGACGAACTCGGGGTCGGCGGT